>JAIRPF010000103.1 GCA_031257115.1 Accumulibacter sp. | reverse complement strand
ACGCCCACGATGAATGGGCTTTCCCGAACCCGGCCAGGGAGCGTCGCGGACGAAATCCAACGATTCCACGCGGCGCGCCGCCGGTGGAAAACATTCCCTGCGTTATGTTTTAACGGCCGAGATCCGGGAAAACTGAACCCCGTCCCGCCACAAAAATAGCAACTAATTGGCGGCAGGCATTCATGCCTGTCGCTGTGAACGAACTTGGAAGGGGTTTGCAGCCCTCCCAAGTAGCTACGGTCGAAACCCCGGCCTTCAGGCCGGGGTTCCAGCCTTCGCACCGCCCTGAAGGGCGGGGTTTCAAACCGGAGTCAGTTTTATGATGACGGTTCCATTTCTCCGTCATTCCCGTGGAAGCGGGAATTCCGTTCGTTGTTTTCGGCCCGAAGGGGTGCAAATCCAAAATTGGAGCGCGGGCGTCCCGCCCGCTTCGTTCGCTTTTCAGCGGACGGAACGCCCGCGCCTCATTCAAAACCTCCCTCAGGGGGGAGGCTTGGTTTGCGGCGCTCCGCGCCGGAGTGTACGCGCTGGATTCCCGCGTTCGCGGGAATGACGGGGGAAGGGGACGGGCATCGTTTGAATCGGGAACGCCTTGAGCTGGCGTAGCCCGTCTTTCCTCTCCCGCCTGCGGGAGAGAAGAGGGCGAAGCGCCAGAATTCCCGTCATTCCCGCGTTCGCGGGAATGACGGGGGAAGGGAACGGGGGGCGTTTGAATCGGGAATGCTTCAAAAAATTTTTCGCCCTTGCGCGGCGTTGCCGCGTCGCGTTTCGCCCGACCCGCTTTCGGTTGTCCCGCGCCTGTCGCCACGTTCGCCGCGCCCGCCGTGGTTGAAAAAGATTTTCCGCCGTGTTCGCCGTGTTCGCCGTGGTCAATCGCTTTTCTCAAGGTCCCCTCCACAGTCAAAAATTCACGGCACGTTGTCTATATTGACCTGGTGCAGGAGCGTCACCGTTTCGCCGTCCTGCGAGAAGGACAGGCTCATCGATACCAAGCCGTTTTGTTGCAGGGGGCCGGGGCCGTAGGTGAAGTTGCACGCGGAAAGGCGCGTGGCGAGCGGCGCGCGCGCCGCGCCCAGGCCGTTGAGGTCCGCCACGGAAAGCGGCTGGTTTTCCTGGAAGGCGTAGCCGGAGTAGCGCCACAGCGTTCCGGTGGCGAAGTCGCACACATAGCTGACCGGCGCGACGACGATCTGGAAATGCCGGCCCGGCGAGTCCTGGGTCCAGGCCAGGGGATCGCCGGAAAAAGTCACCTTGTCGAGATTCGTGCCCGGCGTCGCCGGCCGGCGCACTTTCGAGTTGGTTTCATAGACATCCGCGCCGGGAATGCCGAGGTTGTAGACGACGAGGCTGGCGTTCGCCGGAATGTCGATGGCCGGGCCGAGCACGTCGAAGGTCTTGCCCGGCCCGCCAAAATCCAGGGGTTCGTCCGAGGACGAAATGCCCGCGTCGCGCCGGTAGCGCCCGGCGGCCACGACCGGCACGAATTCCAGGAAGGCCGGATTGCCCGATCGCGCGCTGTTGGGCAGCGCCCTTTGCACGTCGCGGGCGATGAATCGCGCCGCCGTGTCGGCGATGTCGGCAAGCGCCGCCCGCCGCGCCGTGTCCATGTAGGCGTCGATCGGCCGGCGAATGAACACCGCGACCATCGCCGCGACGATCCCCGTGATGACGATCACCATGATCGCCTCGATCAGGGTAAATCCGCGCTGGGCCGGCCGCGGAGAGCGCGGAGGATGCGGAGAAAGACGGGGAAAGACCCCGTCATGCCTTTGCCTGCCGATATCCGTGATGGCGGCGAGAAAGTCGTTGGAGCGTCCTTGAAACAACCGCCCCCGAATCCTCGTCATTTTCGCGCGGACGTGAATCCAATACTCACGCATCTTCGTCATTCCCGCGAACGCGGGAATCCAGGGCGTACACTCCGGCCCGGAGGGCGGCTGATTCAAAGCCGGAATCGGGGATGAGGCGGGGCGGTTGGCCGGGGTTCCGGGGGCGGGCGGGAGTGGGGTGGGCGGGTGTCATGCGTGGAGAGGCCGGAAGACGCCGTCATGCCTTTGCCCGCCGCGATCCGGGGATGTCCGGCCGTGGGGCCGGCGTTCCGGTGTCCGATGGGCAAGGCATGACGCGCCGTGGCGCTGGAATATCAGCAGCCCGTGGTTACTAGAACATACTGGGGCGAAACGTTCGCCCCCGTCGGCGCGGTGTAAGTCACCTTGCAACTCGCGGGGGTCTTGGCGCCCGAATGCTGCAATTCTTCCGAGTTTGTGCCGCTTACAATGAAGTCTTTTCCGGTTCCCGTTTCGATATCGGTGACCTTGAGCAATTCAGTGAGGTCCGCCGCGAAGCCATACACGGTCGCAACGGTCGCTCCGCCAACGTTTACAGCCTTTGTAGCGGACGGAGTCCCGCTCATTCCATCCACCATCAAGCCCGCCCTGGCGTAGACCATGGCGTTTGCCGCGGCCAGCGCGCCCTTGCTGGCCTTGACGACCGCTACGCGGGCGTCGCTGGAAAGATCGATGAATTTCGGCAGTGCCGTCGCCGCCAGAATGCCCAGGATGACGATGACCACCACCAGTTCGATCAGGGTAAAACCACGTTGCGTTTGTTTCATGCCGTACTCCTCGTGAGAAAAAAGTTTTTAAAAAACATTGAAGGGATCAACATCCCGAAATCGTCAGTCCGCTGATCGTCGCCGCTACGTTGGCGGCGCCCGGCTGGATGTAGGTGAAGGTACAGTTGGGTCCGTCCGGCGCGCCGAGCACGCCGAACGTGGCCACGCCGCCCGCGGCGGCGTAGGTGTAGCCTTCCGCCTTCAGTTGGTCTGACGTCGGGTTGAAAATGCCGGTTAGGCCGGCGGCCGAAAGGATTCCGGGATTGCCTCCGAAGCCGGTGGCGGCCGGATATCCAAACACGGTATGGATCACGCCGTTTTCGGTGCACACCGTGCCGGTGGCGGCGGCGGTGTTGGTAGCCACGCCGCCGCCACCGGGGCAGGCCACGGTGTCGGCGATGCCGCCGCGCGAGAGCGTGGTGGCGTGTATCAGCGTCGAGGCGGCCATCACGCTGCCGCGCGCGGCTTGCAGCTTGGCAATGCGCGCGTCGCGCTGCAAGTTGGTGAAGCGCGGCAAGGCCAGGGCGGCAAGAATGCCCAGGATGATCACCACGACGATCAGTTCGATCAGGGTGAAGCCTCGTTGTTGTTTCACATGTTGATTATCCATTGCTCTCATAACGGCATCTCCATCGAAAACTTCAGCTAATAAATTGTAAAATAGTGTAAAACAATGAGATTTTTAATTTTGGCGATATGCAAGATTTTTTATCCACGGGGAAATACAAAAAGCGTTGACCACGACGGGCGCGACGAAAGGCGGGGGAAAATCCGTCGCGCCTTTGTCCGCCGGTCTCCGGGAGGGCGATTGGATACTGTCGTGGCGTTTTTGAATCGAACGCCTGAAAATTCCCGCCATTCCGGAAAACAAAAACATTTTCAAAGGATTTTCGCCGTGCCCACTGTGTTCGCCGTGGTTGATTGCCTTGCTCAAGATTTTCTCCGTGGCTGAAAAGGTTTTTAACCACGAATAATACGGAACGCACGGTGAAAAACAAGGATTTTGCTTTTCGCCGTGTTCGCCGTGGTCAATCGCTTTTCTCAAGATTTTCTCCGTGGTCAAAAAACTCTTCGCGGTCATCGCTCTCCGTCTTTCTCTTCCACCTTCAGCAGGCCGATGCCGGCCAGGCTGGCGGGGGCGTTGGCTGTTTCGGGGCCGCGCGCGAGGCGGAAGCGCGCTTCGCGGCCCGAACGGAAACGGTAGACGAGTTCACGGCGGCGGGTGTCGAAGTACCAGACGGCGGTTTCTTCCGGCGGGCGGGCGAGTTCGCCGCGGTAGTTGGCGGGTGCGTTGCCGGTCCAGACCACGGGGTTCGCCGAGTCCGGCGGCGCGTCGCCGACGGCTTGCTGGTGCGCCAGCCGGTCGAGCAGTTCCTTGCGCAGGGTGGTCGTTTCGAGCCGTACCGTGGCTTCTTCGAAACTCGCGCGCGCTTCGTCCAGACGGCCGAGCAGCAGCCAGGCCAGCAGGCCGATGGCGGCCGCCAGCAGCGGGAATTCGAGCCGCCGGCCTTCGCGCCTGTCCATCGCCCGAATCCTTCACCGCTTGATGGCGACCCGGCCCAGGTCCCACATCGGCAGGAAGATGCCGAGCGCGAGAATGAGCACCAGCACGCCGAGCAGCATGATGAGGATCGGTTCGATCTGCTGGCTCAGGGTCTTGAGTTCGTATTCGACTTCCTGCCGGTACATGTCGCCGATTTCCTCCATCATGTCGTCGACGGCGCCGGATTCTTCGCCGACGGCGATCATCTGCAAGACCACCGGCGTGAAGATGCCCGCGCTGATCGCCGCGCGCAGCAGGCTTTCGCCGCGTTCGACGTTCTCGCGCATCCCTTCGATGCGGCGCGCTATGTGGGCGTTGTCCACCGTCTGCGCCGAGTTGGAGAGCGCCTGCATGATCGGTACGCCGCTCTTGGTTCCCAGCGCGAAACTGCGCGAAAAACGCGAGAGCGCCGCTTTGTGCAGGATTTTGCCGGCGATGGGAATCTTGAGCGAAAAGCGGTCCCAGACGAGCCGCCCGGACGCGCTCTTGACCCAGGCGCGGAAGAGCACGGCGGCCAGGATCGCGCCGCCCAGCATGGCCGGCCAGTAGGCGATCATGAAGCGCGAGAAGCCGAGCAGGAGGCGCGTCATCAGCGGCAGTTGCGAGCCGAAGCCTTCGAATACCTTGGCGAAGGCGGGAATGACCCAGATGTTGACGACGACGATGGCCGCCGCCATCGCCAGCACGACGAACATCGGGTAGCGCAGCGCCGATTTGACCTGTTCGCGCATGTAACGCTCGAATTCGAGATATTCGAAGAGCCGGTAGAACACGCTTTCGAGCAGGCCCGTCGATTCGCCGACGCGCACCATCGAGAGGTAGAACGGCGAAAAGACGCGCGGATGCAGGGCGAGCGAAACCGAGAGGTCGCGCCCGGATTCCAGGCTCTCGCGCACGTCGGCGATCACGCGCTTCATCTCCGGATTGATCGAGGCTTCCTGGAGGCCGGTCAGGGCGCGCAGGATCGGCACGCCGGCCTTCAGGAGCGTATACATCTGGCGGCTGAAGAGCAGGAGGTCGATGTGCCCCACTTTCTTCCGGGCAAGCGGCGAGCCGCCGGATTTGGCCTCCGCGCGCGCGGCGCTCTCCCGGATGTCGACGGGCGTCAGCCCCTGTCCCAGCAGCGTCTCCGCCACCGATCCCGCCACCGCCCCGTCGAGCGCCCCTTCGACGAGCCGGCCGGAAACGTTGCGAGCTTTATAGGCAAAGGTGGGCATGGTTTTTATGGGTTAGAAGATGGAGTTGTTAACCACGGCGAAAAGCGAAAAACTTTGACCACGATGGATACGGCGAAAAGCAGAAGCGGCGAAAGGCAAAAGCGGCGAAAGGCAAAAGCGAAAAATGTTGACCACGGCGGTACGGCGGGCACGATGAAAGACGGGGAAAGAACCTGTCATACTTTTGTCCGCTGGTCTCCAGGGCGGCGGGGGAACCGTTGGAGCGCGGGTGCCCTGTTCATTTCGTCCGTTTCGCGGGCGGGACGCACGCGCTTCATTCAAAGTCTCTCTCGTGAGGGAGGCTGATTCTTGCGGCGCTCCGCGCCGGAGTGTACGCGCTGGATTCCCGCGTTCGCGGGAATGACGGGGAAAGGGAACGGTCATCGCTTGAATCGAACGTCTACAAATTTCCGTCATTCCCGCGAACGCGGGAATCCAGTTCCTTGCCTCCGGCCCGAAGGGCTGCGAATCCAAGATTGGAGCGCGGGCGTTTCGCCCGCTTCGTTCGTTTCGCGGGCGGGATGTCCGCGCTGGATTCCCGCGTTCACGGGAATGACGATCCGGGTCTTCGCCGTGTCCGCCGTGGTTGATCGCTTTTCCCAAGGGTTCTCCGTGTTCTCCGTGGCCGGGGCTTTTTGCTTTTCGCCGCATCCGCTCAATCCTCGAACTGGTTGCTGATGCGCATGGCTTCGTCGATGGTGGTGCGGCCCTTGACGACGAGGCGGGTGACGTCGCGGCGCAGGGTTTCGCCGGCCATCTGGCGGCGCGCGGCCAGGGTGAAGGCGTTGACGTCGCTGCCGTTGATGGCTTCGACGAGTTCCTCGGACATTTCAAGGATCTCGAACACGCCCGTCCGGCCCTGATAGCCGGTGCCGCCGCAGTGCGCGCAGCCGCGCCCACGCCGGTAGCGGCGCTGGTCGACGGTGTCGCCGAGTTCCAGGCGCAGCCATTCGCGCTCGTGCGGTTCCGGCGCGTGCGGTTCGGCGCAGTCCTCGCAGACCACGCGCACCAGGCGCTGGGCGAGCACCAGTTGCAGCGACGTGGCCACCATGAAGCGCGGCACGCCCATGTCGAGCAGGCGGATCGGCGTGGAGATCACGTCGTTGGTGTGCAGCGTCGAGAGCACCATGTGGCCGGTGATCGCCGCGCGCGTGCCGATCTCGGCGGTCACCCGGTCGCGCATCTCGCCGACCAGCACGATGTCCGGGTCCTGCCGCAGCGCCGCGCGCAGCACGCGCTCGAAGGTGAGGTCGATCTTTTCGTGCACCTGCACCTGGTTGATGCCGGGCAGGCGGTATTCGACCGGGTCTTCGACGGTGATGATCTTTTTTTCGGTGGTGTTGAGTTCGGACAGCGCGGCGTAGAGCGTCGTCGTCTTGCCGCTGCCGGTGGGGCCGGTGACGAGCACCATGCCGCTCGGCCGGCGCACCGCGTGGCGCAGGCGTTCGAGCAGGCGCGGGGGCATGTTCAGCCGGTCGAGGCCCAGCAGGCCGGTGTTCTGGTTCAGAAGACGCATCACCGCCGATTCGCCGTGCTGCGTCGGCATCGTCGAGAGGCGCACGTCGACCATCGCGTTGCGTACCTTGATGGCGAAACGGCCGTCCTGCGGCAGGCGCTTTTCCGAAATGTCGAGGCCGGACATCAGCTTCAGGCGCAGGGCGAGCGCGGAGGCGATCTTCGGATCGGCCTCGGTCTGCACCTGCAACACGCCGTCGATGCGGAAGCGCACGCGCAGCGATTGGTCCTGCGGTTCGATGTGGATGTCCGAGGCGCGCGAACGCATCGCTTCCTCGAACACCGTTTGCAAGAGCTTGACGACGGGTGCGTCCTCGGCGCCGACCGTCAGGCCGAGCAGCTCGCCGAATTCGACGGGCACGTTGCCCAGATCCTCGGTCAGTTCCCTGGCGAGGCCGGAAATTTCCTCGGTGCGGCTGTAGACGCTGTCGATCAGCGCGAGCAGCCGGCTTTCGGCGACGACGACGAGTTCGATGTCGCGGCGCAGCAGGCGGACGACTTCGTCGAACGCCGTGAGGTCGGTGGGATCGGCGAATCCGACGCGCAGCCGCCCGTCCCGTTCGTCGAGCACGACGGCCCGGAAACGCCGCGCCTGCGCCTCGGTCAGCAGGCGGATCAGCTCCTGGCGGGGACGGAACAGCTTGAGATCGACGTACTCCGCCTGCAACTGGTGCGCGAGCGCCTTCCCGATCGCCTCTTCCGTCACGAAGGCGCTTTCGACGACGATGCGCCCCAGCTTGCGGCCGCTGCGCTTTTGCTCGCCGAGCGCGAACTCCAGCTGCTCGCCGGTCAGCAGACCCTGCCGGATGAGCAGGTCCCCCAAACGAATCTTTTCCGGACGTGCCATAGAAAGTGTTTTCTAGGTTCTCAAGATAACAAACTGATTCTAACCGATTTTTGAAATTTTCAAAGTATTTTTTCGGAGATCGCCCCAAAATGTTCCACACCCTTGCCGAAACGCCCACGCCCCGCGTGACCGCCCGCCCGCCCCGTATCCCCGCGCGCAACGCCGCATCCTTTGAATTCGCGGCCCTTCGGACTGGAAGTTATGAATGGATTCCCGCCTGCGCGGGAATGACGACGGTGAGCAACTAATTAGCGGCAGGCATTCATGCCTGCCGCTAATTAGTTGCTGGGCGCCGGACTGGCGCTGACCTGGTGGTGGATCGTCAGCCGGGGCGAGGACGCGGCCGTGCAAAAGAAACAGGGCGCGGGCGACGTGCTGGCCGCGTTCAAGGAAGGCGTCTGGGCCTTGTTCCTGCCGGCCATCATCATCGTCGGCCTGCGCTTCGGCATCTTCACCCCGACCGAGGCGGCCGTGGTGGCGGCGGTCTATGCGCTGTTCGTGGCGATCGCCGTTTACCGGGAACTCAGGCCGTCGCGGATTTTCGGGGTCCTGGCCAGCGCCACGCGCGGCACGGGCGTGGTGATGTTTCTCGTGGCCGCCTGGCTGATCACGCTGGCCGGCCCGCCGGGCGAGGTGGTCAGGCTCCTGGAACCGCTGATGGGTTCGCGGACGCTGCTGATGCTGGCGGTCGTGGCCATTCTGTTCGCCGTCGGCTGCGTCATGGATTTGACGCCGATCATTCTCATCCTCACGCCGGTGCTGCTGCCGGTGGCGCGGCAAGCCGGGATCAACGAGGTTTATTTTGGCGTCATTTTCGTCGTCCGCGGATCGGTCGGCCTGATAACGCCGCCGGTGGGCACGGTGCTCAACGTCGTCGCCGGCGCCACGCGCGGCAGCATGGCGCGGGTCGTCACGGGCGTGGCGCCATTCCTGCTGTCGCATTCCATCGTCCTGCTGCTGCTGGTCGTCTTCCCGCAACTGGTCACCATCCCCGGCCGGTGGTTCGGCGTGTTTTAGGAAACGGAGAAAAGCGTTTCGACCACGACGGACACGACGGGCGCGACGAGAAGCAAAAACGAAAATCTTGGCCACGGAGAACACGGAGAGGAACGGGATTTTTCACGGGATTTTCCCCGTGCCTCTCCGTGAACTCCGTGGCTGATGGTTTTTCGCGCGGCGTCAGGGCGGCGGCAGGGTGTGTTCGTGGAATCCGAAAGCGCCGGCGCGGCGGTCGGCGAAATAGGTTTCCAGGCAGAAGGCGACGCTGCGGAAGGCCAGGCGATCCCAGGGAATTCGCGGCTCGTCGAAAAGCGCCGTTTCGAGGCTTTCCTCGCCGGCGTCGAATTCGGCGTCCAGCAGCCGGGCGCGGTAGAAGAGGTGCACCTGATCGATGTGCGGGATGCTGATCAGGGCGAAAAGCCGGTCGATGACCACGCGCGCGCAGGCTTCCTCGCGGGTTTCGCGCAGCGCGGCCTGCGTCGTCGATTCGCCGTTTTCCATGAAGCCCGCGGGCAGCGTCCAGAGTCCGTGGCGCGGCTCGATGGCGCGCCGGCAGAGCAGCAGGCGGCCTTCCCATTCGGCGACGCAGCCGATCACCAGCTTGGGGTTGAGGTAATGGATTTCGCCGCACCGCCCGCAGACGTGGCGCAAGCGCGAATCGCCCTCGGGCACTCGCAACGCGACTTTCGCGCCGCATCGGGTACAGTGGTTCATGTCCGGCCAGGTCAGGAGATGCGCCGATTCTAGCCGATCCGGGAACGCGGCGCTTGCCCCGCGCCGGCCGATTTCACCGAATTTCCCTGTTTTTCATCGCCCGGCATCCGTTACAATGTATGGATCACGGTCGCGGCCGGCGTGGCCCGGAGGAGTGGAATGTTTCTTATCGTCGGTTACATCATCATACTGGCGGCATCGCTCGGGACCTATGCGATACACGGCAGCCTGGCGGCGCTCTGGGTGCCCAACGAGTACGCGGCGATCGTCGGCCTGGCGCTCGGCGCTTTCATCGCCAGCAACGATCTCAAGGCCATCAAGGCGACGTTCGGCGCCTTGCCCAGCCTGTTCAAGGGATCCAAGTACAACAAGGCGGCCTACGTCGATTTGCTGGCCATGCTCTTCGAAGTGCTCGCCAAGGTGCGCAAGGAAGGCTTGATGTCGATCGAGAACGACGTCGAGAATCCGCATGACAGCCCGATTTTCGGCAAATATCCGTCGATCTCCCGCGATCATCACGTCATGGAGTTCATTACCGATTACCTGCGCATGATGGTCGGCGGCAACCTCAACGCGCTGGAAATCGAGAACCTGATGGACATGGAGATCGAAACGCATCACCATGAGGTGGAGGTTCCGGGGCACGCCATGGCCCGCTCGGCCGACGGCCTGCCGGCGTTCGGTATCGTGGTCGCGGTGATGGGCGTGGTCAACGTCATGGGTTCGGTCGGCGAGCCGCCCCCGGTGCTGGGCAAGATGATCGGCGGCGCGCTGGTGGGCACTTTCCTCGGCATCCTGGTTTCCTACGGCTTCGTTTCGCCGATCGCCTCGCTGCTGGAGCAGAAGGCCCACGAAGGGTCGAAGATCTACCAGGTCGTCAAGGTCGTCCTCCTGGCGTCGATGTCGGGCTACGCGCCGCAGGTGGCGGTCGAATTCGGCCGCAAGGTGCTTTTCTCCAACGACCGGCCGAGCTTCACCGAACTCGAAGGGGAACTCAAGTCGCGCAAGGGCAAGTAAGCGGCGCGCCGGGGAATACGCATGAGCGAAGACATCCGTCCGATTGTCATCAAGCGCATCAAGAAAGGCGGCGGCGGGCACCACGGCGGCGCGTGGAAGCTGGCCTACGCCGATTTCGTGACGGCGATGATGGCTTTCTTCCTGCTGATGTGGCTGCTGGGTTCGACGTCCAACGGCGATCTGAAGGGACTGGCCGAGTATTTTCAGAATCCGTTGAAGGTGGGCCTGTCCGGAGGTTCCGGCGCGGGCGACGCGACGAGCATCCTGAAGGGCGGCGGCAGGGATCTGACGAGCAGCGCGGGACAGGTCAAGCGGGGCGACGTCGAAGCCGAGAGGCGAGCGCGCACGACCGAGGAACTGCGCAAGGAATTCGAGCGGCGCGAGAGGGTCTCGCTCACAGAACTCAAGAACCACATCCAGAAGCTGATCGAGGATAGCGTCAATCTTCGCCAGTTCAAGGACCAGCTGGTGATGGACGTGACGACCGAGGGCCTGCGCATCCAGATTCTCGACGAGAAGAACCGCCCGATGTTCGATACCGGCAGCGACGAGCTGAAACCTTACTCGCAGGAGATTCTGCGCGAGATCGGCAAGGCGTTGAACGCCGTGCCCAACAAGGTGAGCTTTTCCGGGCACACCGACGCCGCGCAGTACAGCGGCGGCGAGCGGGGTTTCTCCAACTGGGAACTGTCGGCGGACCGGGCCAATGCCGCCCGGCGCGAGATGATCACCGGCGGAATGGACGAGAACAAGGTATTGCGGGTGGTCGGCCTGTCGTCGACGGTCCTGTTCGACAAGAACGATCCCCTGAGTCCCTCCAACAGGCGCATCAACATCGTCGTGCTGAACAAGCGGACGGAGGAAGCCATGCTGACGGAAAGCGGGGACGCCGACGTGACGGTCGACGTTCCCGACGAAACGGCGCCCGCGCCGGCTCCGGAAAATGGCGGGAAATGACAGGGTGCTCTAAAATGCGCATATGTCCCGTCGGAATGGTGAGCTTCGGAAAAGCGGAAGAGGTAATGCGTGATTGAAAACAATGCGCGTGAATTCGTTTTCACGCAGTCCGATTTCGAGCGAATCAGCAAGCTGATCCATGAATATGCCGGCATCGTTCTGACGTCCGCGAAGCAGGACATGGTCTACAGCCGGCTGGCCAGGCGTCTGCGCGAATTGCGCCTGAAAACGTTCGGCGAATACCTGGCGCGGATCGAGCGGGGCGACAGGGGCGAATGGGAGAATTTCGTCAATTCGCTGACGACGAATCTCACCTCGTTTTTCCGTGAGCCTCATCATTTCGACATTCTCGGCGAGCATCTGAGGAAGCTGTCGGGCAAGTCCTCGATCAAGATCTGGTGCTGCGCCGCGTCGACCGGCGAGGAACCGTACAGCATCGCCATGACGGTCGCCGAAACCTTCAACGGCTTCAACGTTCCGGTGTCGATTCTTGCTTCCGATCTGGATACGAACGTGCTCGCCACGGCGGCGAGGGGCGTCTACGGGCACGACCAGCTGGATCGGCTGCCGCCTGAACGCCTGAGCCGTTTTTTCGTGAAAACCGCGGGAGGCGGCGGCGAATCGTTCTCGGTGCGCCCCGAACTGCGCCGGATGGTGAACTTCCAGCGCCTGAACCTGCTCGAACCGAACTGGAGCGTGCGCGGCCCGCTGGATGCGCTTTTTTGCCGCAACGTCATGATTTATTTCGATAAAACGACACAGTACAAGATACTCAAGCGTTTCGTTCCGCTGATGGACGGCAACGGTTTGCTGTTCGCCGGGCACTCGGAGAGTTTTCTGCACGGGGCGGATCTGTTCCATTCGCGGGGACGGACCGTCTATGAACTGGCGAAAGGGGCGCGCTGAGATGAACGGTCAACCATCCACGCCGGAAACGGGAATGGCGGAGCGTTCGCCAGCGTATTTCAGGACCATCATTTTCATCGGCGCTTCGACGGGCGGCACGGAGGCGATCAAGACTTTCCTGATGGGATTTCCGGCCGATTGCCCGCCGACGATGTTCGTGCAGCACATGCCGGCGACTTTCACCGGCTCCTTTGCCGCGCGCCTGGACGGATTGTGCCAGCCGCGAGTGGTCGAGGCGCAGGGCGGCGAGGCGCTTGCCCCCGGAGTCGTCTATCTGGCGCCGGGGCATTCCCACATGCGGGTGCGCAGGCAGGGCGCCGGTTATGCGACGGAACTGCTCAAGACGCCGCCGGTCAACCGGCACCGGCCCTCCGTGGACGTGCTGTTCGATTCGGCCGCCGAGATGGTGGGCCGGAATGCCGTCGGGGTCATCCTCACGGGCATGGGAAAGGATGGCGCCAATGGCCTGCTGCGTATGCGGCAGGCGGGCGCCAAGACGTTCGGTCAGGACGAGGCGAGCTGTGTCGTCTATGGAATGCCGCGGGAAGCCGCGCTGATCGGGGCGGTCGAGGAAGTCGCCGGCATCGATGCGCTGGCGAAAAAGGTTCTCGCGGCCTGCCGCATCGTTTAGGGCGTTTTCGATTCAAATGATGACCGTTCTTCAAGTGATAACCGTTCCATTTCTTCGTCATTCCCCTGATGAACGGGAATCCAGACCCACCGTGTCCGGGCGCGGGACAGCGATGCCGCCATTCCCGCGAACGCGGGAATCCAGTTCACCGCCGCCTTTGCCGTTGCACTTACCGGCTCCATTGCCATCGTCATCGCCATTCCCGCTTTCGCGGGAATGGCGGAAATTCGTGGGCACCGGATTTCCGCGTGTCAAGAGAGCGACGGAAATTCGTGGCGCTGGATTCCCGCTTATCAAGGATAATGACAGAAACTTGCGGGCGCTTGATTCAAAAACGCTCCAAGGGTCGCCGCGGATGCGGAAAGTATGGCGATCCGGCCTCGTTTTCGCCATTTTCGGGCGGCGCTGGCAAACATTTTGCTTCTTTGTTCTTTGTTTACCGAGAAGAATGTGGTGAAATGGCGACTGATCGACTAAGATGCGCATAGTGGTTCGCACGGCTACTCGGTAAAAGGGGTTACGAATGTCAGATCTGTTAAAAAACATCGATGCGCGTACCAAGCTCGCCGGCACGAACAAGCTGGAAATCCTGCTGTTTACGCTCGGCACCGATTCCCGCAACGGACGGCGGGAAACTTTCGGGATCAATGTCTTCAAGGTCCGCGAGGTCATGCGCACTCCGCCCATCACGGCCGCTCCGGAAATGCCGGCCTCGGTGGAGGGGATGGTCAGCCTGCGCGGCACCCTGGTGCCGGTGGTCGACCTGGCGAAATACGCGGGCGTGGCGACCGATTCGCAACGCTCGATCATGATCGTCACCGAATACGCCGGGCATACACAGGGGTTCCTGGTCGAAACCGTGGATACCATCCTGCGCCTCGACTGGAGCCAGATGAGGGTGCCGCCGGAAATGCTGACTGCGGAGATGGGCGGGCTGGTCACGGCGGTGACGGAGCTGCCGGACGGGCGTCTGGTGATGATGATGGACGTGGAAAAAATCCTGTCGGCGACGACCAAGTACGACGACGACACCGTATACCACAGCATCAGCCCGCTGGACGATCCGTCCCTGACCGTGGTTTTCGCCGACGATTCGGTGGTGGCGCGCAAGCAGATCGAACGCACCCTGAAGGCGATGCACGTGAAATACGTGGAGGCGATCAACGGGCGAGCCGCCTGGGAAGAACTGGAAAAGATCGCCACCCTTGCCCAGGCGTCGGGCCAGGAGGTGTCGAAACTGGTGCGCCTGGTGCTGACCGACATCGAAATGCCGGAAATGGACGGCTACATCCTGACCAAGAAAATCAAGACCGACTCCCGTTTCGCCGGAGTTCCGGTCATCATGCATTCGTCGCTGTCCGGGATGTCCAACCAGCAGTTGGGCAAGTCCGTCGGCGTCGATGAATACGTTCCCAAGTTCGAGCCCCGGAAGCTCGCGGAAATACTGACCCGTCGCCTGCTGGGGACGAGTCCGGTCGTCCAGGCGAACGAATGAGTTCCAACCATATCGTGGAGTACGTCGATGGCAACGGATCTGGTCGAAAAAAAGGATCTGCTCGATAGCGTTGATGCCCGGACCCGGCTGGCGGGTTCCAACAAGATGGAAATCCTGCTGTTTTCCCTGGGCACGCGGGAGACGTTCGGGATCAACGTGTTCAAGGTGCGCGAGGTGGGGCGCACGCCGCACATCACCCGGACGCCCAACATGCCGAAGGGCGTCGAGGGGCTGGTGTCCCTGCGCGGAAACGTCATTCCCGTGCTCTCGCTCGTCAGCTTCCTCGATCATCACGACAAGCCGGGCGAGCAGGGCAAGACCATGATGGTCGCCGAGTATTCGAAGAGGACGCTCGGATTCCTGGTGCACGAGGTCGACCGGATCATTCGCGTCGACTGGGAGAAAATCAAGACCCCGGAAAACGTGCTTTCGTCGAACCAGGGGCTGATCACGGCGATCACCGAGCTGGATAACGGAACGCTGGTTTCGCTGCTGGACATCGAGCAGATACTGGCCAATGCCTTCGGCGAGGCGGTGATCGTCGATGTGGAGCCGGCCCAGGTCTCCGAGGACGTCAGCGTCTTTTTCGTCGACGATTCGGCCGTCGCGCGGAAAAAGATTTCCGAGGTGCTGGACAAGCTGCACGTCAAGCACAAGCACGCGACCAACGGCGCCGAGGCTTGGACGCGGTTGCAGGGCCTCGCGGCCCACGCCCAGCAGAGCGGCAACGATTTGCGCAACGAGGTGCGGCTGATCCTCACCGACGCCGAGATGCCGGAAATGGACGGCTACGTCCTGACCAAGTACGTCAAGGCGGATCCGCGTTTCGAGGGAATTCCCGTGGTCATGCACTCGTCGCTGTCGTCGGAGGCGAACCGTGCCATGGGCCACGCGGTCGGCGTGGACGGGTACGTGGCGAAATTCGATTCCGAGGTGCTGGCCGATACCCTGCGCCCCCTGCTTGAGCGATAAAAACGAGGAGAGAATGAAGAATGGCTGATCCGAAAATGAGAATTCTGGTGGTCGATGATTTTTCCACCATGCGGCGAATCGTCAGGAATCTCCTCAAGGAATTGGGTTTCGCCAACGTCGACGAGGCCGAGGACGGGGCCATCGCCTTGCAGAAGCTGCAGGCGGGAGGCTTCGAGTTCGTGGTCACGGACTGGAACATGCCCAACATGGACGGGCTGCAATTGCTGCAGGCCGTCCGCGCGGCCCCGGCCCTGTCGCATCTGCCGGTGCTGATGATTACCGCCGAGGCCAAGAAGGAAAACATCATCGCGGCGGCCCAGGCGGGAGCCAGCGGTTATATCGTGAAGCCGTTCACCGCGGCCACGCTCTCGGAAAAGTTGCAGAAGATCTTCGACAAGATGGGGGGCTGAAATGAGCGACGCGAATCCATTGGGCGATTCGGCTGAACTGGAAGCCCTGTTCGACAGCATTGCGGTAAGCGCGGCGAAACCCGCGCCGCCGCCTCCGGCGGCCGAGAAAAAATCGTCGCTGATGAGCCAGACCCGTGAATCCGAGGATTTGACGGAAGATTCCCAGGATTTGCAGGCGCTGTTCGATTCGATCGCGGGCAAGGACAAAACGCCCCGGCCGGCCGGCGGGCCGGGCGAAGCGGCCGGCGCGGAATGGCCGGGCCAGAAAAAGATATTCACCCAGATCGGGCAGATGGCCCGGCAACTGCGCGACACGCTCGCGACTTCGGGTTACGACAAGCTCATCGAGAAAACGGTCAGCGCGATTCCCGATGCGCGGGACCGCTTGGCCTACGTGGCGAACCTGACGGAGCAGGCGGCGTGCAAGGTCCTGAACGCGACCGACGTGGCCAATCCGCTGCAGGACGAGCTGGAGACGGGCGCCGCGCTGCTGGCCGCGAAGTGGGACGCGCTGTACGCCAACGCGATGGGCGTCGATGACTTCAAGCTGCTGGCCGGCGAGACGCGGGCGTTCCTGAAGAACGCCGTGCCGCAGCGGACGGCCGCCACCAAGGAACAGTTGCTCGAAATCATGATGGCGCAGGATTTCCAGGATTTGACCGGGCAGGTCATCAAGAAGATCGTGGCGTTCGCCCAGGGGCTCGAAACGCAGTTGATGAGTCTCCTCATCGAGACGATTCCGGTCGAAAAGCGCACCGAGTCGGTCGAATCCCTGCTCAACGGCCCCGTAATCAACGCCGACGGGCGCTCCGACGTGGTGGTCAGCCAGCAACAAGTGGACGATTTGCTCGACAGCTTGGGTTTCTAGGAGATTTTTCATGAGCGACTTTTCGGGAATGGAAGACCTTTTGCAGGACTTTCTGCAAGAATCGGGCGATTTGCTCTCCGATGTGGACAACAAGCTCGTCGACCTGGAGAAGGATCCGGGAGACCATCGCCTGTTGAACGACATCTTTCGCGGTTTCCATACCATCAAGGGCGGCGCCGGCTTCCTGAACGCGACGGAACTGGTGAAGCTCTGCCACCTGACCGAGAACCTGTTCGACAAGCTCAGGAACGGCGAGATGGAGCTGACGCCCGAACTGATGGATTCCATCATGGCGGCGACGCAGAGCGTGCGGTCGATGTTCGGGGAACTCTCCCAGGGGGTACAGCCGCGCCCCGCGCCGGAAGAGGTGGTTCAGGCCATGCGCGCCGCGCTGGACGGCAAGGCGCCCGCCGCGGAGCCGCCGCCGGCCGCTGCCGCCGCCGCGCCCGCTTCCGCTCCTGCTCCCGCCGCCGCTTCCGCGCCGCCTCCACCAGCGGAGCCGCCGGCCGCCGAGGCGGCGTCCGGGCCGAATTGGCAGGCCCTGCACGCCGCCGTCACCGGGCAGCCGGCCGCCGCGCCGCCGCCCGCGAAAGACGAACATCCGGGCGGTCCGCTTGCCGTGGCGTCCGGCGCCGGCGTCGTGCCGGAAACGGAAATGACGCCGCATTTCCCGCCGGAGGGGCGGCGCGCGACCGACAAGCCGGGTTTCGTCGGCACGGGCGCGAGCACGGGACGCCGCGCGGAAGAAAAGGCCGCCCAGCGCGAGTCGACCATCCGCGTCGACACGGCGCGCCTGGACCAGGTGCTGAACCTGTCCGGCGAGATCGGGCTGACGAAAAACCGCCTGACCAGTCTGCGCGCCGACATCCTGGCGGGACGCAACGACAGCGAGACGCTGCACGAACTCGACCAGGCCGTGAGCCAGCTCGACCTGCTGGTTTCCGACTTGCAGAATTCGGTGATGAAGACGCGGATGCAGCCGATCGGCCGCCTGTTCCAGAAATACCCGCGGATTGCCCGCGACTTGGCGCGCCAGTTGGGCAAGGACGTCGAACTGGCCTTGGTCGGCGAGGAAACCGAGGTCGACAAGACGATGATCGAAGATCTTGCCGATCCCCTGGTGCACTTGGTACGCAACGCCGTGGACCACGGCGTCGAATCCCCGGACGAACGCCAGATCGCCGGCAAGCCGGCCAAGAGCATCGTGCGGCTGGAAGCGCGCCAGGAAGGCGACCACATCGTGCTGATCATCGCCGACGACGGCCGGGGCATGAATCCAGAGCGCATCCGCGCCAAGGCGGTCGAAAAAGGGCTGATCCGGGAAGAAGAGGCCAACACGCTGGACGACCGGCAGAGCCTCAACCTGATTTTCCTGCCCGGCTTCTCGACGATGACGCAGGCGTCCCCCGTTTCGGGGCGGGGCGTCGGCATGGACGTGGTCAAGACCAACATCCAGAAACTCAACGGCTCGATCGACATCCATTCCGAGCCGGGCAAGGGATCGACGTTCCTCATTTCCCTGCCGCTGACGCTGGCGATCCTTCCGGTCCTGCTGGTGCTCCTCGGCGACCAGCCGTTTGCCCTGCCGCTCTCGATGGTGCGCGAAATCCTGCCCATCGAGGGAGAAAAGATGCAGGAAGTCGGCGGCAAGGAAACGCTGGTCGTGCGCGGCGAAATCCTGCCCGTCATCGCGCTCTCGCGCCTGCTGGGCTGGCCGCAGGTGCGCACACCGGAGTACGGCGTCCTGATGCAGACCGCCGAGCGCAGCTTCATCCTGTCGGTCGACAGCTTCGCCGGGCGCGACGACGCGGTGATCAAATCGCTCGACGATTTCCGTCCGCACGGCGTCGCCGGCGTGACGACGCTGTCGAACGGGCAGATCGTCCTGATCCTCGACATGAAAGAATTACTGGCCGATCTGAACGCGCATATCGACCAGCGCCTGGGCGCCAAACATTCGAAGGCGCTCGAACTCTCCGTTTAAGTTCCATTGAAAACAAACAGTTAGACAGGAAGCCGCGGCTTCTTGTCTTTTTTTGCGCGCTTGCGGCGCTTTGCGCTGGAGATGGGAGAAATCGGCGATCGGACTTCCGGACACGCATATTTATCGATCCGGCATTTGAGGAATCGTGGCCCGGTGTCCGTCGAAAATTCCGGTTTGGGTGAGGGCCGCGCCGCGTGAAAAGCCTCCCTCCTGAGTGTAATGCCGTTCAGTTGAGTTTTTTCAGGTATTGTCCGGCATGGCGTTTTGGAAGGCTTTGACGAGGGGCATTGAAGCCCCCGTCGCCTTTCCACGATGGCGAATTGAGGCCGGGTTCACGGGCGCACGAGAGGGGCGGGCCGTTTTCCCGGGAGCCATGCCGGCGGCCTGGATCATTTCGTGCGGCAGGCCCGGCGGCGCGCGAAGGAGACGAGGGCCGCCCGCCGCCGACGCCGAAGACGGGCTGTTCCCGTCGTGCCCGAACGGGTGGATAATGTCCGTCCCCGCGAAACCCCGCGCCTCGCCGCTCTCCGAATCCATGCTTTCCCCGCTCGTGCCCGCCCGCCTGTCGCTCGCGCCGGACGGCACGCCGGTTTCGGAAATCTACGGGGACGTCTATCACTCGGCGGGCGGAGGGCACACGCAGGCGCGTCACGTTTTCCTGGCTGGCAACGGCCTGCCCGCGCGTTGGCGCGGACGCGATTCGTTCGCCATCCTGGAAACCGGCTTCGGCCTGGGGCTGAATTTCCTGGCGACCTGGCTCGCCTGGCGAAACGATTCGCGGCGCTGCCGGACGCTGCGCTTCGTTTCGCTCGAAAAACATCCTTTCGCCGCCGCCGACCTGGCGATGGCCCATGCCGCCTGGCCGGAATTCGCCGATCTGTCGGAACGATTGCGCCGCCGCTGGCCGCCGCTCGTCGCGGGCGAGCACGAGATCGGCCTGGACGGCGGCGACGTCGATCTCCGGCTCGTTTTCGGCGACGCCGCGGAAACCTTGCCCCGGCTGGACGGCGCGGTGGACGCGTTCTATCTCGACGGGTTTTCTCCGGCGAAAAATCCCGAACTCTGGTCGCCGCTCGTCTGCCGGAATCTGGCGCGCCTGGCGGGGCAGGGGGCCACGCTGGCGACCTGGTCGGTGGCGGGCGGCGTTCGCCGCGCGCTGGGCGCGGCCGGATTCGCCGTGGAAAAACGCCCAGGGTTTGCCGGCAAGCGGCAAATGCTCGCCGGCCATCGCGCCGGGGGCGGCAATTCCTGATTTCGTGACGCCATTTCCAGATCGATCGCGCCGCGACGGCGAGCCGCGAACGGCGCGGGCGATTTGGAACGGGAGTGATGCAAGAGCGTCTTTTTGTGTGTAGACTGCCCTTTTGATTCGGCCCCGGAAATCCAGGGCCTGGACATCTTCGATCGACAGCCATGAAAACAGATACCCCGGTGGATTTCGAGACCTTCTTTTCGGCGCGGGCGCGCGCCCTCCAGAGTTCGGTCATCCGCGAAACCCTCAAGATAACGGAACGCCCCGAAATCATTTCGTTCGCCGGCGGCCTGCCTGCCCCGGAAACCTTCCCCGTCCGGGAGATGCTGGCCGCCCTGGAGCGTGTGCTGACCCGGCGCGGGGCGGATGCGTTGCAGTACAGCACGACCGAGGGTTTCGCGCCGCTGCGCGAGTGGATCGCCGCGCGCAAGGGCACGCCGGAAGCGCCGGTGCGTCCCGACCAGGTGCTGATCGTTTCCGGTTCGCAGCAGGGGCTCGATCTTCTCGCCAAGGCGCTGATCGATCCGGGCGACCGGGTTCTGGTGGAAACCCCGACCTATCTCGGAGCCTTGCAGGCTTTCTCGCTTTTCGGGCCGAGGTTCGTGTCGATCGCCTCCGACGCCGACGGGTTGATGCCCGAAACCCTGAGCGAACCGCTGCGCGGCGCGAAATTCCTGTACTGCCTGCCCAACTTCCAGAACCCGACCGGGCGCCTGCTGGCCGAAGAGCGCCGCCATCGCCTGGCGGAAAAAGCGCGCGAACTCGATTTCATCATTCTCGAAGACGATCCCTACGGCGACCTCTCCTATGCCGGCGGCGCGCCGTGCTCGATCCGTTCGCTCGCGCCGGAGCGCACGGTCTACATGGGGTCGTTCTCGAAAATTCTCTCGCCGGGCATCCGCCTGGGCTACCTGATCGCACCCGACGTGCTCCACGCCAAGCTGGTCCAAGCCAAGCAGGCCACCGACCTGCACACTTCCACGCTGTCGCAGATGGCGGCCTACGAGGTGGTCAAGGATGGCTTCCTGGAAGGGCACATTCCGGCGATTCGCAAGCTCTACGGCGACCAGTGCCGGGCAATGCTCGACGCCTTGTCCCGGCACATGCCCGATGGCGTGCGCTGGAGCAGCCCGAAAGGCGGCATGTTCCTGTGGGCCGAGCTGCCGCGCGGCATGGACGCCACGAAACTCATGCGCCGGGCCGTCGAAACCGCGCGCGTCGCCTTCATGCCGGGCGAGCCTTTCTACGCGGAAAATCCGGCGCCCGAAACGCTGCGCCTCGCCTTCGTCACGGCGCCCCGGCCGCGCATCGAGGAAGGCATCGAGCGTCTGGCCGGGCTGATCCGCGCCGGGTGTTGACGGCGCGAACCCGCGCCTCCCGGAACGCCCCGGCGGAGTGTTCCGGGCCTGCTTTTCGGCCCCGCTCTTTTCAGACGCCGACCGCCGGGTTGAGCGAATAGAAGCCGGTCAGGCTGGCCTGCGCCAGGATATGGCCCCGCATCGCTTCGCGGGCCTGCGGCCCGTCGAATCGCCCCTCCACCGCCAGGCGCTCGACATCCAGCGCGAAAACGGTAAACACGTAGCGATGGCGGATTTCGTCGTTCCACGGCGGACAGGGGCCGTCGTAGCCGAAGTAATCGCCGCGCATGTCGCCGTCGCCGGCGAACCAGCCCGTATAGTCGTTGACGCCTTGCCGCGCCCCATGCGGCGCGCCCGGCCCCGCCTTGCCGCGCGGAACGATCTCGCTGGAAAATTCGCCGGCCCGGATTTCGCTGACGCCGGCGGGCAGGTCGACCAGCACCCAATGGAAAAAATCCACGCGCGGCAGCGCGGCGGGCACCGTGCGCCCTTCCTGGTTGACGTCGTCCCCACGGCCGGGAACGTCCGGGTCGTGGCAGATGAGCGCGAAGGACCGCGTTCCCGGCGGGACTTCGCTCCAGGCGAGCTGCGGATTCAGGTTCTTGCCGAGACAGACGCGATGTTCCGGATCGGGGACGCAAAAAGAAAAATCGCCCGGTATCGCCTGCCCGTCCGCGAAGCTGTTGCTGCTCAGTTTCATGATCGTTTCTCCGTGGTGTGGTTCATCTCGAAAGAGCGGGGGAGCGTTTTTGAATCAAACGCCCGCAAATTTCCGTCATTCTCGCGCAGACTGGAATCCAGTGCCTGCATATCTTCATCATTCCCACGTTCGCGGGAATGATGAGGAAATGGATCGGTCATCACTTGGATCGAAAACTCTCAGACCACGACGGGAACGGTGAAAAACGGTAAAAACAACAAAAATTATTTTTCGCCGCGCCCTTGTGCCCGTCGTGGTCGAAAAGTTCTTTTCCGCGTCCTTTCAGTGTGAATCCCGATCGCCGCGCGATTCAAGCCTTCATTCCCCTTTCCGTACCGGATCGTAGCTTCTTTATCCGAAAACGGGAAGCCGGACGCGATTCCGCCGTTCTTGAGGAAGCGGCCGGTTTTCGGCCTGGCGGGCATCCATCCGTAGCCGTTTACCAGAAAATCTTTACCGTCCTCGGCGCGTTGGAGAGTGCGCTTCTGGATTCCGCCTTTCGCCGCGGTTGAATCGCTTTTTTGGTTCGTTCACCCGGCAAGGAAAGGTCATCGCGGCGGTTGCCGTTCTTGCTCCGTTTTCCAGCGTTTCAGGCCGTCCGCGGGCAATCCGAGGCGGTCGAGGAGTCTGTTTACCGATTGTTCGACGATCTCGTCGACCGACGCCGGTTTCGTATAGAAGGCCGGCATGGGTGGCATGATGATCGCGCCCGCGTCGGTCGCGCGCAGCATGTTTTCGATGTGGATGCGGGAAAGCGGCGTCTCGCGCGTGCAGAGGATCAGCGCGCGCCGCTCTTTCAGGCATACGTCCGCCGCCCGCATGATCAAGTCCTCCGAATATCCGGAGGCGATCCCGGCGAGCGTTTTCATGCTGCACGGGCAGACGACCATCGCGTCCAGCGGATACGAGCCGGAGGAAATCGGGGCCGCCATGTCGGCCGGATCGTGGCAATGGGACGCCAGCGCCTTCACGCGCTCCAGGGGCCATTCCGTCTCCTCGCGGATCGTGTATTCCCCCCAGGCGCTGATGACGAGATGCGTTTCCACGCCTTGCCTTTTCAGGGCTTCCAGCAGCCTGATTCCGTAGATGGCGCCCGATGCGCCGCTGATGCCAACCGCGATTTTCATTCCGGAAGCCTCGAATCGAGCCGCGGCGGGCGCGGCGGGAAAACAGGGATTTTTTCTTGCGAGGTTTTGAAAACACCGGCTTCGCCGTGTTCGTCGATCAGTCGCCGGGCAGCCATTTTTTCGGGTCCAGTTCCATGAACGGCGCGCGGACGAAGTTTTCTTTCAGGCCATACGGCACCGTGCAGTCGAAGATCGTTTTGCAGCCGATGCCCGTATCGCGGATCATCGGGTTGTATTCCGTCCGCTCCGACGGATCGAGCGGGTGGCATCGCACTCCGGGGATGAAAATCGTATCCACGTCGCCCTGGAAGCGCGTGTTCATCGCCCACAGCACATCGTTCGTGTCGAAGATGTCGACGTCCTCGTCGACGAGAATCACGTTCTTGAGTTCGGAGAATGCCGAAAACGCGAGCAGCGCCGCTTGGCGCTGGCGGCCTTCGTCGCTCGGCCGCGATTTCCTGAATTGCAGGATCGCCATGTACTTGCCGCCGCCCGACGGATGCGCGTAGCAGTTGACCAGCCTTCCCGGCATCGCGCGCTCGACCATGCCGAGGATGCTCGCCTCGGTCGGGATGCCCGCCATGCTCACGTGCTCCTCGCTCGGCCCGATGCACGTGCGCATGATCGGATTCCGGCGCGTCGTCACCGCCCTGACCTTGATGACCGGACAGGCGGGGCAGGCCGGCCCGACGTAACCCGGAAACTCCGGCATCGCGTTGCCGTTCTTTTGCACGCGGTCCTCGCGGACGTAATGATCGGGAAGCAGTTCGCCCTCGATGACGTATTCCGCGTTGGCGATGCAGCGCGCGTCCACCGTCAGGCAATCGGCCAGCTCCACCGCCTCACGGCGGATCGCGCCGGCGATGCCCAGTTCGTCGAAACCGAACGGCGTCGCCGGCGGCTCGAAGCAGGCCGTGACTTCGATCGCCGGATCCACGCCGATGCTGATCGATACCGGCAGCGGTTTGCCAAGGCGCTCGGCCTTCTCGCGCATCGCGCCGATGTGCCGGGCGCCGGGCGTGAAGAACATCGTGATCTCGTCCTGCGTCTGTACGCAGAGCCGGTGGATGGTCACGTCCGTCTCCCCGGTTTCCACGTCCTTCGCGTAGGCCAGGCCCATCGTGATGTACGGCCCGCCGTCGATGAGCGTGTTGGTCGAGGCCGGGATGAGCCTGCGCACGTCGAAGCCCGGATCGGTTGCCTTGTAGACGACCTCCTGGCAGTGCGGCGGGGACGCCTTCGCCAATACCGGAGCGATCGGATGGTCGAGCGCCTCGTTGAGCAAAAAGCCCAGGCGGTCCGGCTCGGCGCCGAGCAGATGCGCCACCCGCCCGCGCGAGGCGAGCAGCCCGATGGCGATCCTCGCGCCCGGATGGCCCTTGACGTTCGTGCAAACGAGCGCCGGTCCTTCCTTCGTCGGTCTCCTAACCGTGCCGCCCGCGCCGACGTAGCGGTACAGGCCGGATAATTCGCCGATCGGGTCGATCGCCACGGCCGTTTCGGCGTACTGCCCGGGGATCGTCTTCAGATGATCGAGCGCGGATCGCAAGTCCCTTATTTTCCCGGCCATCGCGTTTTTTCCGTCATTTCAAGAAGAAAGTGCTGAACCACGGCACGAACACGGTCAGGAAAAACACCGAGGTGTAGCCGAGGAAAAACGGGGTTTCGCCGCGGGCGATCTGGCCCATTTTGAGTCCCGTGACCGAGTTGGCGGCGAAGATGTTTACGGCCACCGGCGGCGTCATCGTGCCGATGACGTTGGCGATGCAGACGATCATGCCGAAATGGATGACGTTGATCTCCAGGCTTTTGGCGATCGGCCACAGCACCGGAACCAGCAGCACGCAGGTGGCGATGCCTTCCAGGAAGGTGCCGAAGACCAGCAGGATGACGGCGACGACGAAGCAGAACATCCCCGCGCCCAGGTTCATGCCGATGACCGTCTGGGTGAGGGAGCGGGCGATGCCGGAAAAGGTGAACAGCCAGGCGAAAGCCTGGGATGTCGCCAGGATGAACAGGATCATGGCGCTGCTCTTGGCCGAGTCGATGACGATGCGCGCGATGTCTCCGGGCTTGATTTCCCGGTAGACGAACACGCCGACGATCAGCGAGTAGACCACCGCCGTCGCCGCCGATTCCGTCGGCGTCTGGTAGCCCATGTAGATGCCGCCGATGATGAACACGGGCAGGATGATCGCCGGAAGGGCGCGGAAGGAGGAAAGGAAAAACACTTTCAGGTCCAGGCGGCCTTCGTCCCTGGGCCAGTTTTCCGCGCGGGACAGGAAGAAGCACAGATCACGAGCACTTCCTTTCTTGAAAATTGAACGGAAAACTGGACGAAAACAGCCTTGCGGCTGAAGTCTCCCATCATAGGCCAATTTCAAAGTCCGCGCGATACCGGATACCATTCCAGATACCCTCCGCGACCGATGCGATTTCCGCGTCCCCGATCGCGGCGGAAACCGGGAACCGTTCGCGGCCCGCCCGACGCCGCCGCCGCGCGGTTCCGGGGCGGCTGACAGTATCGGGCGTTCTCGGTTAAAATGCCCGATTGGCGCGAGAGTGGCGGAATGGGTAGACGCACTGGATTTAGGTTCCAGCGCCGCAAGGCGTGGGGGTTCGAGTCCCTTCTCTCGCACCAGGCAGTGAATCTGCGCGAATTTTTAGTTTTTTTGCTTGATTCTCAAGGACTTCAAGGATAATTTTCAATGGAAACCAACGCCACGCCCCCCGTTGCCGAAGCCGCGCCGAAGCCCGGCGCCCTCGATCGCAGCCTGGATCTGTCGATCGTCGTCGCCGACCTCGACAGGGAGATCGATCAGCGCCTGAAAAAGATGGGCAGAAATCTCAAGATGCCGGGCTTTCGTCCGGGCAAGGTGCCGTTCGGCATCGTCAAGCAGCATTACGGACACGAGGCTTATCTCGACGCCCTGAACGAGGCGCTGGAAAAATCCTTCAGCGAAGCCGTCAAGGCGGGCGGGATGCGCGTCGCGGGGAATCCCCGGATCGAGCCGAAAAAAACGGAAAGCGCGACGAATCTCGAATTCACGGCGGCCTTCGAGGTGTATCCGGAGTTCGAGGTCGCCGATCTCAAGGACGTCGAGATCGAGCGTCCGACCATCGAGATCGGCGCGTCCGAGCTGGAGAGCACCCTGGGCGTGCTGCGCAAGCAGCGGGTTCGCTACGCGCCGGTCGACCGCGCGGCGGCGAAGGGCGACCGCGTGACCATCGACTTTTTCGGCAGGAAGGGCGGCGAGCCGTTCCAGGGCGGCGAGGCCAGGGATTATCCGATCGTGCTCGGCGAGGGCGCGATGCTGGCGGATTTCGAGAACGCGGTGGCGGGCCTCAAGGCCGGCGAATCGAAGGCTTTCGAGATGAGCTTCCCGGCCGATTACCATGCCAAGGATCTGGCCGGACAGGCCGTCGGTTTCGAGGTCACGGTCAAGCAGGTGAACGAGGCGATCCTGCCGGAAATCGATGGCGAGTTCGCCAAATCGCTGGGCATCGCCGACGGCGACGTCGACAAGATGCGCGCCGAGGTCGACAGCAATCTCCGGCGCGAGGTCAAGGGCCGCCTGAAAACCCGCGTCAAGAACCAGGTCATGGACGCGCTGCTCAAGGCCAACCCGATCGAAGTGCCGAAGGCGCTCATCGAGGCGGAAATCGACCGCTTGGCGCGCAACGCGCGCGAGGACATGGAGCGGCGCGGCGGCCGGAAAATGAAGGACGTTCCGATACGGCGCGAGTGGTTCGCCGATCAGGCCAGGCGCCGCGTCGGTCTGGGGCTGATCCTTTCGGAGATCGTCAGGGCCAACCAGTTGCACGCCCGGCCCGAACAGGTCAAGGCGATCGTCGAGGAAGCCGCGCAGAGCTACGAACGCCCGGAGGAAGTCGTCCGCTGGTATTACGCCCAGCCAGAACGCCTTTCCGAAATCGAGGGGCTGGTGATCGAGGACAACGTCGTCGATTGGGCGCTGTCGACGGCCAAGGTCGTCGACAAGACCGTCGCCTTCGAAGACTTGATGGGCCAGCGCGGCTGATTGGAGGAACACATGACTTTTGACCGCGCGGCGATGGAAGATCGCTGGAATCCGCAGGGCTTGGGCATGGTGCCGATGGTCATCGAGCAGAGCGGCCGCGGCGAGCGCGCGTATGACATTTATTCCCGCCTCCTGAAGGAGCGCGTGATTTTCCTCGTCGGGCCGGTCAACGACGCGACCGCCAACCTGGTCGTCGCGCAACTGCTCTTTCTCGAAGCCGAGAATCCCGACAAGGACATCCATTTCTATGTCAATTCGCCGGGCGGGTCGGTGACGGCCGGAATGTCGATCTACGACACCATGCAGTTCGTCAGGCCGGACGTGTCGACGCTGTGCCTGGGGCAGGCGTGTTCGATGGGCGCTTTCCTGCTTTGCGCCGGGGCCAAGGGCAAGCGTTTCGCGCTGCCCAACTCGCGCGTGATGATCCATCAGCCGATGGGCGGATTCCAGGGGCAGGCGTCCGACATCGCCATTCACGCCAAGGAAATTCTCTCCCTGCGCGCCAAGCTGAACGAGATCATGGCGCGCCATACCGGGCAGCCGGTCGAGCGCATCGAGCGCGACACCGACCGCGACAACTTCCTGTCGGCGGAAGAAGCGATGACCTACGGGCTGATCGACAAGGTGCTGCACAGCCGCGACGCGGTCTGATCGCTTTCGCCGGCGACATTCAAGGAAAAAGAGGTAGGCCGAGATGATGGAAAGAAAGGATGGCGGCGAAAAGCTGCTGTACTGCTCGTTCTGCGGAAAAAGTCAGCACGAAGTCAAGCAGTTGATCTCCGGGCCGTCGGTGTTCATCTGCGACGAGTGCATCGACCTGTGCAACGACCTCGTCCGCGACAAATCGCCCGCGGAGCAGGACGGAAAAACCGCTCGCGGCGAACTGCCCACGCCCCGCGAGATCGCGGCGCTGCTCGACCAGTACGTGATCGGGCAGGACCAGGCCAAGCGCATCCTGGCCGTCGCCGTCTACAACCACTACAAACGCTTGCGCTATCGCGCCAAGGCAAGCGACGACGTCGAACTGGCCAAGAGCAACATCCTGCTCATCGGGCCGACCGGTTCGGGCAAGACCCTGCTCGCCCAGACGCTGGCGCGAATGCTCAACGTGCCTTTCGTGATGGCCGACGCGACGACCCTGACCGAGGCCGGCTACGTTGGCGAGGACGTCGAGAACATCATTCAGAAGCTCTTGCAGAAATGCGAATACAACATCGAAAAAGCGCAGCAGGGCATCGTTTATATCGATGAAATCGACAAAATTTCGCGCAAGTCGGACAACCCGTCGATCACCCGCGACGTGTCGGGCGAGGGCGTGCAGCAGGCCCTGCTCAAGCTGATCGAAGGAACGATGGCGAGCGTGCCGCCGCAGGGCGGGCGCAAGCATCCGAACCAGGATTTCGTGCAGGTCGATACGACCAACATCCTGTTCATCTGCGGCGGCGCGTTCGACGGCCTGGAGAAAGTCATCCGCGCCCGCACGGAAAGCGGCGGCATGGGTTTCGGCGCCGAGGTGAAAAGCAAGGACGACAAGAAGGCCATCGGCGAAATCCTGCGCACCGTGGAACCGGAGGATATGATCAAGTTCGGCCTGATTCCCGAATTGATCGGCCGGCTGCCGGTGATCGCCACGCTCGAGGAACTGTCCGTCGAGGCGCTCGTGCAGATTCTGGTCGAGCCGAAGAACGCGCTGGTCAAGCAATACCGGAAACTGTTTTCCATGGAAAACGTCGAGCTGGAAATCCGGCCCGCGGCGATGACGGCGGTCGCCAAACGGGCGCTGGAGCGCAAGACCGGCGCGCGCGGCCTGCGTTCGATCCTCGAATCGGTGCTGCTCGATACGATGTACGAACTTCCCGGAATGGAGAACGTCGCCAGGGTGGTCGTCGACGAAAACGCGATCGCCGGCAACACCCCGCCGATCCGGATTTATGCCGACCAACCGAAAGTTTCCGGTTCAAATTGAGTTTGGAAAAGGCAAGTTGACCACGACGGACACGACAAACACGGAACATGGGGAAAAATCCTTCGCCATGCCGGCGCGAGCCGGTGTCCAGAACGATGGGGCATTCCATTCCGCAATGGAAATGGAATTGACCGTTGATCCAGAAACGCGCCAACCACGGAGTGCACGGAGAAAAACCCTTGGAGTGTTTCCGGTTCAAGCGATGACCGTTTCCTTTCCCCGTCATTCACGCGCGGACGGAAACCCGGTTCACCGTTGCCCTCGCCGGTTCCATCGCCATCGTCGTTCCCGCGAAGGCGGGAATCCAGTCAATCCGTCATCCCCGTGGAGGTGGAAATCCAATCGATTCGTCATTCCCGCTTTCGCGGGAATGACGGGGTGTGCGGGCGCCGGCTTCCCACCCGTGGAGGAATGACGGAAATGCGCGGGCGCCGGATTCCAACCCGCGAGGGAATGGCGGAAATTTTTTGGCATTTGATTCAAGAATGCTCCAAAGAAATCGCCCTGGTATCGCTTTTCGAATCGCGCCCTTGCTTGAAAACCGTTTCCGCGCCCCCATGTGATGGGGAGTTCACAACTGAAGAGATCAAACGATGACCGCGCATCCTTCCTTTTTCGGCGAGATGGTCGAACTTCCGCTGCTGCCCTTGCGCGACGTGGTGGTTTTCCCGCACATGGTGATTCCCCTGTTCGTCGGGCGGCCCAAATCGATCAAGGCGCTCGAAGTGGCCATGACCTCCGGCAAGGGCATCGTGCTGGTGGCGCAGAAATCGGCCGGCAAGGACGAACCCGAGATCGGCGATCTCTACGGCATCGGTTGCGTGGCCAATATCCTGCAAATGCTCAAGCTGCCCGACGGCACGGTCAAGGTGCTGGTCGAGGGCACGCGCCGCGCCCGCGTCGACGCGGTCGAAACGCGCGACGGCATGTTCATCGCGCACGTGACGCCGACGGCCGGCGAGGACGGCATCGACCGCGAGGTCGAGGCGCTGCGCCGCGCGGTGATCGCCCAGTTCGATCAGTATGTCAAGCTGAACAAGAAGATTCCGCCGGAAATCCTTGCCTCGATCGCCGGAATCGAAGAGGCGGGGCGGCTGGCCGATACCATCGCCGCGCATTTGCCGTTGAAGCTCGAACAGAAGCAGGAAGTGCTGGAGCTGTTCGAAGTGCGCCCGCGCATCGAGCGCCTGCTCTCGCAACTGGAATCCGAGATCGACATCCTGCAGGTCGAAAAGCGCATTCGCGGCCGCGTCAAGCGCCAGATGGAAAAGAGCCAGCGCGAGTATTACCTGAACGAGCAGGTCAAGGCGATCCAGAAAGAGCTGGGCGAAGGCGAGGACGGCGCCGACTTCGAGGAACTGGAAAAGAAGGCCAGGGAAGCCGGCATGAGCAAGGAAGGCATGGTCAAGGTCCAGTCCGAACTCAAGAAGCTCAAGCTGATGTCGCCGATGTCCGCCGAGGCCACCGTCGTGCGCAATTACGTCGAGACGCTGATCGGCCTGCCGTGGCGCAAGAAGACGCGCGTCAGCCGCGACCTGGCGGCGGCCGAAAAGGTGCTGAACAAGGACCACTGGGGGCTGGAGAAGGTCAAGGAACGCATCGTCGAGTATCTGGCCGTGCAGCAGCGCGTCGATCGCCTGAAGGCGCCGATCCTGTGCCTGGTCGGGCCGCCCGGCGTCGGCAAGACCTCGCTTGGCCAGTCGATCGCCACGGCGACCGGGCGCAAGTTCGTGCGCATGAGCCTGGGCGGCGTGCGCGACGAAGCCGAGATCCGTGGCCATCGCCGCACCTACATCGGCTCGATGCCGGGCAAGATATTGCAGAACATGACCAAGGTGAGCGTCAAGAATCCGCTGTTCCTGCTCGACGAAGTCGACAAGATGGGCCAGGATTTTCGCGGCGATCCCAGTTCGGCGCTGCTCGAAGTGCTCGATCCGGAACAGAACTCGACCTTCGCCGACCACTACGTCGAAGTCGAATACGACTTGTCGGAGGTGATGTTCGTGGCCACCGCCAACACCATGAACATCCCGCCGCCGCTCCTCGACCGCATGGAAGTGATCCGCCTGTCCGGCTATACCGAGGACGAAAAGGTCAACATCGCCCGCCGCCACCTGCTGCCCAAGCAGATGAAGGCCACCGGCCTCAAGAAGGCCGAGCTGACGGTCGCCGAGAGCGCGCTGCGCGACATCGTCCGCTACTACACGCGCGAGGCCGGCGTGCGCGGCATGGAGCGCGAGCTTTCCAAGATTTGCCGCAAGGTGGTCAAGACGCTGCTGCTCAGGAAAAAGCAGAAACGCATGGCCGTGACCTCGCGCAATCTCGACAAGTTCCTCGGCGTGCGCCGCTACAGCTTCGGCGTCGCCGAGCGCGAGAACCAGATCGGGCAAGTGACCGGGCTGGCCTGGACCGAGGTCGGCGGCGAACTCCTGACCATCGAGGCGGTCGTGCTGCCCGGCAAGGGCAAGACGATCACCACCGGCAAGCTCGGCGAAGTGATGCAGGAATCGGTGCAGGCCGCGCTCTCCGTCGTGCGCAAGCGTTCGCGCTCGCTGGGCATCGTCGACGACTTCTACCAGAAGAACGACATCCACATCCACCTGCCGGAAGGCGCGATCCCCAAGGACGGCCCGTCGGCGGGCATCGGCCTGTGCACGGCGATGGTCTCGGTGCTCACCGGCATCCCGGTGCGCTGCGACGTGGCGATGACCGGCGAAATCACCCTGCGCGGCGAAGTGCTGCCGATCGGCGGCCTGAAGGAAAAACTGCTCGCCGCCGTGCGCGGCGGCCTGCAACGCGCGCTGATCCCCGAGGAAAACGTGCGCGACCTCGCCGAAATCCCCGACAACATCAAGAACAAGCTGGAAATCATCCCGGTGAAGTGGATCGACAGGGTGCTGGAACTGGCGCTGGAACGCCTGCCCGAACCCCTGCCGGAGGAAACCGTCGCCCCGGTGGCGGCGCTTCCGGGCGAAGAAGCGCCGGCGCAGCCCATCGTGACGCATTGATCCTGGATGTCCAGCCGGGAGGACGAACGGCGTGAAAAACGGCAAGGTTTGATATGACCAGCCCGCTTGGAGTCATCCGATAGATACGGCGTCATTGCGAGCGAAGCGAAGCAATCCAGGCCCTGCCCAATCCCGGTCATTCTGGATTGCCACGGCGCTGCGCGCCTCGCAATGACGGGAGCGGAGTTGCCGCCCTTTGCGGATGATTGCAAAGGGAATTGCCATATCGATCTTGCGGAAAGGCGCTACAGACTTCTTGGAGAACGCCATGAAAAAAGATGAAATTCAAATCACCGAAAGTTGTGGAAACGTCTTCATCGATTTGGGTTTTCCCCCTGCCGAGGCCGAGGTGATGAAGCTGCGCGCGGAAACGATGATCCGCCTGCGGCAGCGTCTCAGGGAACAGGGCTGGACGCAGGCCGAGGCGGCGCGCCGCCTGGGGGTCACGCAACCGCGCGTTTCCCGCCTCTTGAAGCGCAAGGTGGAGGATTTTTCCCTGGACATGCTGCTGACGCTGGCCGCGCGCGCCGGACTGCATCCGGAACTCAAGCTGACGGCGTGAGGATCGCCGCCGGTTTTTGCGTCGATTCCGGCGAGTGTGGCGCATCGATTCGGGGCTGCCTTGGCCGGAAGGATGGACGGCGCAAGGGCAGCGGCAGACCGGATCGGCCCGTGATGGACGCAATCCGGCCTGCTTGCCGCGTGACAGGCGCGTCAGCGTGTGCCGAACAACACGGCGCCGTAAGAGCGGGAAGCGTCCATTCCCGCCACGATCAGGTGAGTGCGTCCGTTCGATAGTGGGTATGCGCTCGCGATGCCAGTCGCCGTTTGATTCGCGAGATCGCAGGGCGAGCCGCTGAACCAGATGGTGACGTTGAACACGTTTTTCCCGCTGGGGCGGGGAACGATGTTGCCGGACATGAAACAACCATAGGCGGATAGCCCTGTAAACGAACCGGACGGGTCGATCGACACGACCACCCCTGCGTCCGGCGCGTCCAGGTACCAGCTTCCCGATATGTCAGCAAGGTTCGCTGGAGTGTTGTAGTTATACGTGGATCGGGTCATCGGGCCGCCGCTGAACTGCGAAATCCCCCCGGCTTCGATAAATGTGCCGGAAAACGTTCCCGCCGAGTTATCGTAGGTCGCGCTCAGATTGCCGTTTACTGCGGACTGGTAGTGTCCGTAATAATCCCACATGTAATCCTTGGCGTTCGAGGATGTAAAGGAGACGTCGTTCGAAGTGCCGGTCCCCTGGATGAAACCGGTGACCCGGAGAACATTCTGGCTATCATAGTTTCCGTATATGGTCCAGAATTCCCCATTCTCAAGCATCAACATCCAGAACGCGGTGTTAACGACGGGGCCGGAGATGACGCCCTCGTAGTTGCCCTGCCTGAGCGGGCCTTGCGATTCCATCGGAGGTTCCAGCGGAGGTTCCAGCGGATGGGGTGGCGGTGAATAATCGTCGCTTCCGCTTCCACCCCCTCCACCCCCTCCGCCTCCGCCGCAGGCGGCAAGGAAGACTGAAGAAGCGACAAAAAGACTGAACAAACAATTGGTGGGACGCATTTCTGGCTCCAATGATGAAAGGAAGTTCTGTCAAGGAATACCGTTGCCGTCGACCGCGTTTTTCATTTGACTTGGCCAACGGGCAAACGGTCGTTTACCGGGATTTTCTGGAATGTGACCCCTTCCGGTTTGCAAAATCCCGGCTTGCATAGGAAACGACTTTTCTGGGTGAATGTCAACTCATTATGTACTTCTTGTCATCCAGTCGATATTCAACTATTCGGGTCGTCTTGAGTGGAGATGTCAGAGATGCGCCTGAAGCATTTGTCTCCCGCCATCGGGCGGGCGATTGCGCGGCAACGGGTTAAAAGAGGCTTGACGCAAGAAGAAGTCGCCGAGCGGCTGGGGGTTGGAAATGAAGCGGTGTCGCGCATCGAACGGGGTGTCGTGACGCCCAATATCGAGCGCCTGGTGCAGTTTGCCGCCTTGTTTGGCTGCGAGACGATAGAACTTCTGACCGAGGCGAGTTCCAATCCAGACGACCAGGCGGCGCACATACGCGGCTTGCTGGCGACACTGACGCCGGAAGATCGTCAACTCGTGCTCGAATGGGTGGAACGCTTGACCGAACGGTTGCGGCGCGGCTGATCGCCGGACGAAAAACAGATAATTTCACGCCGCCCACTTGACTCCCCGGCGCTTTCGCGTCCTTCCTTTCCGCGCCGCCCGATCTGTCCACGGCCCGTCTTCGTGGCACAATCGGTTTGGAAAGGGAATGACCTGGATGAACGACTCCGCGACATGAACCGGACATCGACGATCGCCTGGCATCGGCGCGCTCGCGCCAAACCGCCGGAGGCCGCTTCCGGCGAGTTCGCCCGCCTGCTCGCCAGCGATTGGCGGGACGGCGGCGCGCGCGAGGTGCTGCGCCGTATTCTGACCACGACCGATCCCGGCGAGGTCGAAACCCTGCGCGAGGCCGCCGAAAGGACGCTGCTCGCCCATTGCGGCGACGGCGTCGGGTTGCGCGGCCTGATCGAGTTTTCCAACCGCTGCGCGCTCGACTGCCATTATTGCGGCATCCGGCGCGGCAACCGGAGCCTCGTCCGCTACACGCTGACGCAGGACGACGTGGTGGCCTGCGCGCGCTGGTGCGCCGGACAGGGCTACGGCTCGCTCGTCCTGCAATCGGGCGAGCGGCGCGACGCCGCGTTCGCGCGCCGCGTCGAGGCGATGATCCGCGCGATCGGGGCGGCGACGCGCTCCGATGCGCAGCCGGACGGGTTGGGCATCACCCTGTGCGTCGGCGAGCAGACGAAAGAGACTTACGCGCGCTGGTTCGCCGCCGGCGCGCGCCGCTACCTGCTGCGCATCGAAACCGCCTCGCCCGGACTGTTCGCCGCCCTGCACCCGGCGGAGCAGCGTTTCGAGACTCGCGCCGCCTGCCTGGAAACGCTGCGCGAAATCGGCTACCAGGTCGGCACCGGCGTGATGATCGGCCTGCCGGGCCAGAGCGTCGAGCATCTGATCGACGACCTTCTGTTTTTCCGCGACATGGACGTCGACATGCTCGGCATGGGGCCGTACCTGCCGCACGCCCAGGCCGTGCTGCCCGGCGCGCCGGCGATTGCGTCCGCGCGGGAACGCCTGCGTCTGGGGCTGCGCATGATCGCCGCCGCGCGCCTCCTGCTGCGCGACGTCAACATCGCCGCCACCACGGCCCTCCAGGCGCTGGCCGACGACGGGCGCGAGCAGGGATTGCGCTTCGGCGCCAACGTCGTCATGCCGCAGGTGACGCCGCCGCGCGTGCGCCCGATGTATACGCTCTACGATGGCAAGCCCTGCCTGGACGAATCCGCCGGCCAATGCGCCGAATGCCTCGAAGCGCGCATCGCCTCGGTGGGCCGGCGGATACTGAAAAACCAGTGGGGAGATTCGCCGCATTTCACGAAAAGGCGATAGAGGCTTTTCGCCTTTCGTCTTTCGCCGTGGCTCGAAGTCTGTGGTTAAATCGGATTTTCCGGGCGGGTTCCACGTTTCCGCGAACGGGATTTTTTCAGGAGAGGCGCGTCATGGCATTTCAACTCAAGGGCGTCATTCCCCCGGTGCCGACGATTTTCGACGCCGGGGAACGATTCGATCCGCAAGGCATGGGGCGGCTGATCGACCGGCTGCTCGCCTCGGAAGTCGACGGATTCCTGTTTCTGGGCAGCGCCGGCGAATTCGCCACGCTCCCGCGCGAGCGCCGCCAGGCCATCGCCGAATTCTGCGTCGAACGGGTTGCCGGAAAGAAGCCGGCGATCGTCGGCGCCGCCTCCTGCGCGACGCATGAAGCGATCGACCTCGCCCGGCACGCGGGCAGCATCGGCGCCGACGCGGTGATGGTCGTCAACCCGTATTACGCCAAGCTGAGCGAGGAACGCCTTTACCGGCATTACCGGGAAATCGCGGAAAGCTCGCCGCTCCCCGTGTTTCTCTACAATTTTCCGCTCCTGACCGGGCAGGACCTGTCGATCGAACTCGTCGGCCGGCTGGCCGCGGATTGCCCGAACATCGTTGGCATCAAGGACACCGTCGACTGCATGAGCCACATCCGCCGCCTCGTCCTGGAAGTGAAAGGCGCGCGCACCGATTTCATGGTTTTCACCGGCTTCGACGAGTACATGCTCGACACGCTGATGATCGGCGGCGACGGCGTCATTCCGGCCACCTCGAATTTCGCGCCCGAAATCACCTGCGGAATCTACCGCGCTTTCCTCGAAAAGGATTTCGCCGCCGCGCAAAGCCTGCTGAAACGCCTGGCCGTCCTCCAGCGCATCTATTCGATCGACGTGCCGTTTACCGGCGCGATCAAGGAAGCAATCCGGCTCCGCGGGCTGGACGTCTCCGCCACGGCGCTCTCCCCCGCCTCCGCGCCGGACGACGCGACGCGCGCCAGGCTCGTCGAAATCCTCGTCCGGGCCGGCGTGCTGGACGGATAAAACAAACGCCCCGAAGCCGTCACGCCACGAATCCGAAAGACGCGGGCCGGCCAAAAGCCGGTTCCACGCGGCGTCATTTCATTTCCAGAGCGTTTTCGGTTCGACTTGCAAGTCATGTGAGAATGATGCTCGCCCGCGCCAAGTCCCGGCACAAAACGCCGCAAGCCAAGCCTCCCTCAAGAGGGAGGTGTCGTACCGAAGGCGCGATGAGGGGGTCGGGCAGTAGGATTTTCCAATGCGGTATGGAAAAACGACGAAGGCAATTTGGCGTCCGAACTCTCGGACACGGACAAACAGGAAAACCCGTCATTCCCGTGAAAACGGGAATCCAGTCCGTTCATCAAAAACGGAGCGCGGGCGTCCCGCCCGCGCTCCAATAGAGGGCTTCGGCAAAGCGGATGTATGGCGAATGGTTTTACGAGCGTTGGCGCGGCGCAAAGCCAAGCCTCCCTCTTGAGGGAGGTGCCGCGCCGAAGGCGCGACGGAGGGAGTTGGGCGGCAGGATTTTCCGATACGGCACGGGAAAACGACGAAAGCAGTTTGGCGTCCGAACTCCCGGACACGGACAAACAGGAAAACCCGTCATTCCCGTGAAAACGGGAATCCAGTCCGTTCATCAAATATTCGCGCCCGGAAATTCAAGCGCCCGGCTTCTTCCGGCCGTGTCTGCGCCGCAGGCCATTTCCCTCAAGGGTGAGGCTCATTCTTGCGGCGCTTCGCGCCGGAGTTTACGCGCTGGATTCCCGCTTGCGCGGGAATGACGGGGTCTTTCTTTCGCCTCTCGCTTTTCTCCGCGCCGTTTTCCCGCGACGGGACACGGTTTTCCATCGGCGTTTACGGCTTCCGCGCGTGCGGGGCGCGGGCGGGAAAAACTTTCGACGAAAGACGGGGCGGAACACGATACTATAGAAGTTTTGAATGGATTCGCCCGGTTCGGGGGGTTCGGCCGGAAACAGGCCGGTGAAAGGTTCTTGATGAAACGTGTGGATGATTTTCGGTTGCGCCTGGGCGGCAGGGAACTGGTGCCCATCGTCATCGGCGGCATGGGGGTCGACATTTCGACGGCCGATCTGGCTTTGGAGGCGGCCCGGCTGGGCGGCGTCGGGCATATTTCCGACGCGATGATCGGCGCGGTGGCCGACCGCCATTTCGGCACGAAATTCGTCAAGGACAAGCTCAGGCAATACAAATTCAACGTCGCCAACTCCGACAAATCGGTCGTCCGTTTCGATCCCGGACAGGTGGCCGAGGCGACCCGGCTGCACGTCGGGCGCGCCATGGAGAGGAAGCGCGGCGACGGGCTGATCCTGGTCAACTGCATGGAAAAGCTGACCATGAACGCGCCGCGCGAGACCCTGCGCGCGCGCCTGCGGGCGGCGCTCGACGCGGGCATCGACGGCATCACCCTGGCCGCCGGCCTGCATCTTGGATCGTTCGCGATGATCGAGGATCATCCGCGCTTCCGTGACGCCAGTCTGGGCATCATCGTTTCGTCGCTGCGCGCGCTACAGCTCTTCCTCAAGAAAATCGCCCGTACCGGCCGCCTGCCCGACTACGTGGTGATCGAGGGGCCGCTGGCCGGCGGGCATCTGGGCTTCGGCATGGACTGGGCCAACTACGATCTGGCGACGATCGCTGCGGAGATCCGGCGTTACCTCGTCGCGGAAAAGCTCGACATTCCGCTGATTCCGGCGGGCGGCATCTTCACCGGCGGCGACGCCGTCGGCTTCCTCGAAAACGGCGCGGCGGCCGTGCAGGTGGCCACCCGCTTCACGGTGACCCGCGAATGCGGCCTGCCCGACGAGGTCAAGCAGAAGTATTTTCAGGCGACCGAGGACGACATCGAGGTCAACATGGTCTCGCCGACCGGGTATCCGATGCGAATGCTCTCCGCCAGTCCGGCGATCGGCGCCGGCGTCCGCCCCAACTGCGAGGCTTACGGCTACCTGCTCGACGGTAGCGGCCATTGTTCATACGCCGCTTCCTACAACCGCGAGGTGGCGGCGCATCCGGACGCCCGGCGCGTTTCGGTGAAGGACAAAACCTGCCTGTGTACGCAGATGCGCAACTTCGACCTGTGGACCTGCGGGCACAACGCGCACCGGCTCAAGGACACCAGCCACCGGCTGGCGGACGGCTCCTACCGGCTGCTCACGGCCGAGCACGTGTTCAGGGACTACCAGTTCAGCGCCGGCGGTGAAATCGCCCTGCCGGAGTAGGCGATGCTCGGTTATCGCCATGCCTTTCACGCCGGTAACCACGCCGACGCGCTCAAGCATCTGGTGCTGGTGCAACTCACCCGCCATCTCGCGCGGAAAGACAAGCCGTTCTGGTTCATCGACACGCACGCCGGCGCCGGCGCCTACGACCTCGACGCCGCCCATGCCAGGAAGCTGGCCGAATACGAGGGCGGCATCGGACGCCTGTGGGAGCGGCGCGATTTGCCCGCGCCGGTGGCCGACTACGTCGATCTGGTACGCGCCTTCAACCCCGGCGGGCGTCTGCGGAAATACCCCGGTTCGCCCTTTTTCGCGCTGTGGACGACGCGCGGGCAGGACCGGCTGCGCCTCTTCGAACTGCACGGCAGCGACGCGCGCCTGCTGCGGAAAAACTTCCAGGACGCCGGCAAGCGCGCGATCGTGGAGGGAACGGATGGCTTTGCCGGACTCAAAGCCCTGCTGCCGCCGCCGCCGCGCCGCGCGCTGATCCTGATCGACCCGTCCTATGAAGAAAAAAAGGATTACGACCGGGTGGTCGGCGCGCTCAAGGACGCGCTGGCGCGTTTTTCCGGCGGCGTCTACGCCGTGTGGTTCCCGCATCTGCTCCGCCGGGAGGCGCTCGACATGCCGCGACGGCTCAAGAGTCTGCCGGCCGGCAACTGGCTGCTGGCGTCCCTGCGCGTGCGCGAGCCGGCCGGAAATGGCCTTGGAATGCACGGCAGCGGCATGTTCGTGCTCAACCCGCCGTGGACCTTGCACGACGCGCTGGCCGACGCGCTGCCTTTCCTGGCGGACGCCCTGCGCGAAGACGCCGGCGCGGGGTTTGCGCTGGAACGCTCGGAGGCGTGATCCGGGCCTGCAACCGCCAACCACGTATTTTGATATTCCAGGGAATCGGAAACATTTTTGTTTTTAAATAAGAGTCCTGGAAAGTCAAGCCATGCCAAAAGTGGCCCAAGCTTCCGGGATGTCAGGAAAAGCGTACCTTCCGGCGCGAAGCGCCGCAAGCCAAGCCTCCCTCCTGAGGGAGGTGTCACGCCGAAGGCGTGGCGGAAGGAGTCGGGCGATGGATTCACAAACGCGGATAAAACAGAAAACCCGTCATTCCCGCGAAAGCGGGAATCCGGTTCGTGGCTTCCAGTCCGAAAGGCTGTCAATTCAAAAGATGCGGAACTTCGCGCCTACCGCACCCACCATCCCCTTTTTTCCCGGCGGAACCACAGCCAGACGGAGACGCCGAACAGCGCGAGAAAGCATACGCCCGACCAATTGGCCAGCGACAGTCCGAGAAATACTCCGTCCCTGTCCTTGCAGAAGCCGGTCACCATGAACATCGAGGGCCACCAGCCGCTCAGCCAATCCACCAGTCGCTCGATGAGCGTCGGGTCTCCGAAGCCGCATTCCACCGCGTCCTGCGGCGCGTACTGCATCCAGCTTTGCCGGCCGGCCGCGAGAACGCCGGCGAGGGCCGTCAGCCCGGAGAGCAGCGCCCAGAACTTGCGCCATCCCGGAAGCAAGGTTCCGCCAAGCCCGAAAACCGCCAGCATCATGTAGAGCAGGCGCTGGAAGTTGCACCAGTAGCAGGGTTGCAGGCGGAACGCTTCGCCGAGGATCAGCGCGCCCGCCAGCGATCCCAGCGATACCACGGCCAGACCCCCGAATATTTTTCTGTCCGAAATACGCATGTGTTTTGCACCCACGGCCGAATCGATCGGAAATTCTAGCAGGAGAGCCGGGACGGCGGGGACGAAAAACAGGGGCCGTTTTCCGCCCCCGCCGGCGGATGCCTGGGCGTTTGCCCGCCCGCGCCGATCATCGGGTATCATTTCTTCATCACCTCCACATCGCCGCCGTAATGTCTTCCATGAAAACACGCATCCTGCTGGTCGAAGACGATGACCGCCTGGCCAAGCTGACGGCCGAGTATCTGCAAAAGAATGAATTCGAGGTCGCCATCGAGGCGCGCGGGGATACCGCGGAGGCGCGCATCCTGGCCGACGATCCCGACCTGGTGATCCTCGACATCATGCTGCCGGGCAAGGATGGTTTCGAGGTCTGCCGCTCGGTGCGCGCCCGATACAAGGGCGTGATCCTGATGCTTACCGCGCGCGACGAGGATCTCGACCAGATTCTCGGCCTCGAACTGGGCGCCGACGACTATCTGTCCAAGCCGGTCCAGCCGCGCCTGCTGCTGGCGCGCATCAAGGCGCTGCTGCGCCGGACGCCGGCGCTGGCGGGCGGTCAGGACGGGAACGCCGTGGCGGAGCTTTCCTTCGGCAGTTTCCGCATCAGCCAGGCGATGCGCAGCGTCATGCTCGGCGGCGAGACGATCGACCTGACCACCGCCGAATTCGACCTGCTCTGGTTGCTGGCGCTCCACGCCGGCAGCGTCCTGTCGCGCGACGATCTGCTGCAACAGTTGCGCGGCATCGGCTTCGACGGTCTCGACCGGTCGATAGACGCGCGCATTTCCAGGCTGCGCCGCAAGTTGAGCGACGATCCGGAAAATCCGACCCGCATCAAGACCGTGCGCGGCAAGGGCTACCTGTTCAGCAAACATGACTGGCAATAGCCCCGGCGGCAGGCCGCTGCTCAACATTTTCAGCCGCTACAAGCACGCCCAGTGGAGCAGCGGCTACAGTCTGTCGCGGCTGTTCCTGAGCTTTTATCTGATGGTGATGGGGTCGTTCGTGGTCGTCGCCTTCGTCGCGGACTTCGTCATCTCGTCGGCCTTGAAGGGCATCGCCGACGACTACACCCGCCGTTTCATGCGCGGAACGATCATGCTGATCGAGGAGGCGCTGTTCCAGAAACCGCTGTCGGAATGGTCGGAACTCATCAAGGATCTCGATACGCAGTTTTCCTACAAGTTGCGGATCGTCGACCGCTGGACGCTCAAGTTGAAGCCCAGGCAGGATGAAAGGCTCGACGCCGGCGAACTGGTCGTCGATTCCGATGGCGACATCATCTACCACCGGCTCAAGCAGACTCCCCGGATCCTGGTCGTCGGCCCCTTCGCGCCCGACGCCAACTCGGACCGGGCGCGCGTCATGCCTTTCGACCTGCGCATCCGGCTGCTGACGTGGAGCCTGATCGGCCTTTTCCTGGCGATCGCCGTCTGGTTCTGGGTGCGCCCCTTCTGGCGCGACCTCGAAGTGTTGCGCAAGACGGCGCAGGCGCTCGGCGAAGGGCATTTCGAGCGGCGCGCCCCGGAGGCGAAAAGCCGCGCGTTCAACCTGCTGACCGAAACGATGAACGGCATGGCCGAGCGCATCCAGCGCCTGATCGCCACGCAAAAGGAATTGTCCAGCGCCATTTCGCACGAGCTGCGCACCCCCATCGCACGCATACGCTTCGCCCTCGAAATGCTCGCGGAAACCCCGGAAAAGGAGGAGCGCGAGCGCCTGTGGCAGATGATGGAAGAAGATCTCGACGAGCTGGACGAGCTGATCGAATCGAGCCTGGCGTATTCGCGCTTCGAGCGCGAACAGCCGGAACCGCACCTGACGCCCGTCGATTTCGCCTCCTGGCTGTCCGACGAGGTCAATTCGCTGCGCATCCTCTCGCGCAACCTGGAGCTTTCGATCGACACGAACGCGCTGCCGCCGGGGCAGCGAGTCGAACTCGACCTGAAAAACATGCCCTACGCCGTGACCAACCTGTTGCGCAACGCCCTGAAATACGCCAGAAAAAGAATCGTGGTCAGCGCGGAAACCGTGGACGGCAACATCCGCTTGCATGTCGACGACGACGGCATCGGCATCCCGCCCGACGAGCGCCAGAGCGTTTTCGCCGCCTTTACCCGCCTCGACCGTTCGCGCGACCGGTCGACCGGCGGCCACGGACTGGGTCTGGCCATCGTGCGGCTGGTCCTGGAACAGCACGACGGCGCGGCTTCCGTCGACGAATCGCCGCTCGGCGGCGCGCGTTTTACGCTGAGCTGGCCGATGTCACAGGGCGTTACACAACCTTGACCAAAACACCAAAGACAGCCGATTCCAAACTGTTTTACGATTTCTCAGTTTTACGTTTTTCGTGAAACGGTTTCATTTGGTAACGGAAATGGAACGCGAAGACGCGCCGAGGGCGGTAGCGCGGCGAGTCGAAGTCGACAAAGCATCCAAAGTATCGTTTCCGTTGCGGAATGGAATAACCCGGTTTCGTCTCGCCCGTGTCATCCGGTTCGGTGGAGAATCTCGATATGTGCCTGTATTTCCATCATTCTTCTCGCGTCAGGAACCCGTCCGTCCAGGATGCCCGGCATCGCTTCCGCTCAGAGCCGCTTGGGAACGCGCGGGATTGAAGTCCGTGCCTTTCCGCGCGAAATCAAAGTTTCCCCTTGCCGAGGGCGCCGGTATTTTCGTTGGAATTTTGGCCTGGGATCTGCTTAGCGAAGGCCGTCTGGATTTGTCCGGCGCGCTCCTGATCGCCGTTCCCTGCGCGCTGGTGTGGTACGCCGTCCGCTGCTGGAGGCGTGGAACGGAAAGATGACGCCGTGGCGAAAGGCAAGAGTATCGGCCCCGGCGTAATTTTTTTGGAACGCTTTTCCGTTCATTTCCTTGTGACGTAAACCGGCATTTCGCGGGAAAACCCGCAGGGCGGATGTCCCCCTTCCGCGCGCGGCGAGTCGGAATAAAGCCTTCCTTTTGAGGGAGATGGCTCGCGCGGCAGCGCGTTTCTGGATCAACCGCTTGTAAATTCTCGTCATTCCCGCGAACGCGGGAATGACGGGGGGTGTTTGTCCGCGTTTGTCCGCGTTTGCGAATCCACCGCCCGACTCCTTCCGTCACGCCCTCGACGCGACGCCTCCTCAGGAGGGAGGCTTGGCTTGCGGCGCTTCGCGCCGGAGTGGGACTTTCTCCGTCACACCCTCGGCACGATATCTCCCTCAAGAAGAAGGCTTGTCTCGCGGCGCTTCGTGCGGGGCTTTGGCGGAGGCGGGTGCCATCCGCCCCCTGGATCGTTCGCTTTTTCGCCCTTCATGACGTATCGGGCCGAACCGGAAACGCGCTAGCCGGGAAGTTGCGCGAAACATTGCCCCGTCGACGCCAGCGCGCCCTGCCAGGCCGAGCTGCTGAGGTCGAGCTGTTTTTTCCTGTTGGCCAGAAGATCGATCGGGACGTGCGTGAATACGCCGTGGTGCTGCCCGATCACCAGACCGGTCTTGCCCGCCATCGCGGCGTGTACCGCGTTGCGGGCGTAGAAGTCGCACAGCACGGCGTCCTCGGCGCAGGCCGGCACACTGCGGATCATGTAGCTTGGATCGAAATAGCGCAGCACGAACGGGATTTTCTCGGCCTTGAAATAGGCCTCGATGCGGTCGCGCAGGAAAAGGCCGATGTCCTTCAGCTTGACGTTGCCGGACGCATCGCGCCCTTCCTCGCCGCCCGCCATCAGATGCTGTCCCGCGCCTTCCGCGACCAGGATCACGGCGTGGGCGCGTTTCAGCACGCGCTCCCTGAGCGCCGAGAGGAAACCGTTCTCGCCTTCGAGGGCGAAAGGCACTTCGGGCACCAGCGTGAAATTGACGTCCTGGCTGGCCACCGTCGCGCCGGCCGCGATGAAGCCGGCGTTGCGCCCCATGATCTTGACGAGCGAAATTCCGTTGAACACGCTGTGCGCCTCGGTATGCGCGCAGGCGATGGCCTTGGTGGCTTCGTCCACCGCCGTGACGTAGCCGAAGGTGCGCGTGACGAAAGCCACGTCGTTGTCGATGGTTTTCGGAATGCCGACCACGGCCAGCGCGTGTCCGCGCAATTTGGCCTCCCGGAACAGTTCGGCGCCGCCGCGCTGCGTCCCGTCGCCGCCGACGACGAACAGGATGTCGACCTTGCGGCGGATGAGATTGTCGACCGCCACGCTGACGTCGACCGGCCCGCGCGAGGTATTGAGCACGGTGCCGCCCTCCTTGTGGATGTCCTCGACGAATTCGGGCGTCAGCGGAATCGGCTCGGAACCGCGCCAGGGATCCAGGCCCAGATAGCCGTTGGTGAAACCGAGGATTTCGCGCACGCCGTAGCCGTGGTGCAATTGCAGCACCAGCGAGCGGATCACGTTGTTCATGCCGGGGCACAGGCCGCCGCAGGTCACGATGCCCGCGCGCGTCCGCGCGGGATCGAAGAAAAGCCTCTCGCGCGGCCCCGCCACCTCGAAAAACAGTTCCTCGGCCGGCGGCGCGTCGGGATCGATGATGACGCCGAAGGGCACCCTGGCCCTGTCGCTGACGTGATACTTGATGGGCGATGGATGGCGGGCCTCGCCGAGCACGGAAATATCCATGATCCTGTTCCTCGAAAATGCGTTCGGGCAAAGTATCCACGACTCAAGGCGCGGCGGTCAAATGAAAACGCATTCCGGGGCGGGGGTGCGCTAGAATCGTGCGCCATGAAAACGACGCGACGGCGGCCGATCGCGGCCGTCATGAGGAAAACTCGATGAAAGCCCTGGCAAAACTCGAAGCGGCTCCCGGTCTCGCGCTGTGCGAGGTGGATTACCCCGTGGTCGGTCACAACGACGTCCTCGTCAAGATCAGGAAAACGGCCATCTGCGGAACCGACGTCCACATCTGGAACTGGGACGACTGGGCGCGGAAGACGATTCCGGTTCCGATGCACGTCGGTCACGAATACGTCGGCGTCATCGTCGACCTGGGTTCCGAGGTCCAGGGCTTCAAGATCGGCGACCGCGTATCGGGCGAAGGCCACATCACCTGCGGCCACTGCCGCAACTGCCGGGCCGGGCGGCGGCACCTCTGCCGCAATACGGTCGGCGTCGGCGTCAACCGTCCGGGAGCGTTCGCCGAATACCTGGTCCTGCCGGCCTTCAACGCCTTCCCGATCCCCGACGGAATCCCCGACGATCTCGCCGCCATCTTCGATCCCTTCGGCAACGCGGTGCACACGGCCCTGTCGTTCAACATGGTCGGCGAGGACGTGCTGATTACCGGCGCGGGGCCGATCGGCATCATGGCCGCCGCCGTGGCGAGGCACGTCGGCGCGCGCCACGTGGTCATCACCGACGTCAACGAATACCGGCTCGGACTCGCCCGCGAAATGGGAGTCACCCGCGCCGTGAACGTGGCCCGCGAGGACATCAGGCAAGTGATGAATGAACTCGGCATGACCGAGGGCTTCGACGTCGGCCTGGAAATGTCCGGCAATCCGCGGGCATTCCAGACGATGCTGCAAACCATGCAGCACGGCGGCAAGATAGCGCTGCTCGGCATCCCGCCCGCCGACATGGCGATCGACTGGAACCAGGTGATCTTCAAGGGCCTGGAAATCAAGGGCATCTACGGCCGGGAAATGTTTGAAACGTGGTACAAGATGGTCACGCTGATCCAGTCCGGCCTCGACATCGCCCCGATCATCACCCACCGCTATCCCATCGCCGACTTCAAGGAAGGCTTCGCCAAAATGATCTCCGGACAAAGCGGCAAGATCATTCTCGACTGGGAATCCTAGGGCGCTTTCGATTCGAGGAATGACGGAGAAGCGGAACCAGCAAAGGCAACGGCAAACCGGATTTCCGTTTTCGCGTGAATGATGGCATCGATGCTTCGCGCCCGGCCACGGCGGGTCTGGATTTCCGCTTGCAAGGAAATGGCGAAGAAACGAAACGGCCGCCGTTCCAGTCGAAAACGCGTTAGCTCGCGCTCTCCTCGCTCCGGCCGCCGTCCAGGCCCAGTTCCTGTATTTTGCGCGTGATCGTGTTGCGGCCGATGCCCAGCGCCAGCGCCGCTTCGACGCGCCGGCCGCCGGTGTGCGCCAAGGCGCGGTCGATGAGGATGCGTTCGACGGCGGCGATGATTTTTTCGTGCACCGGGCCGTCGCCGCCCGCCAGCATTCGATCGGCCGCCAGCGCCAGGCCGCTTTCCCAGTCCGTCCTCTCGGCCGACAGAGCCGGTTCGCGCAGTTCCGGCGGCAGGTCGCCGGCATCGATCAACTGGCCCGGCGCCATGACCGTCAGCCAGTGGCAGACGTTCTCCAATTGCCGGACGTTGCCCGGAAAATCCGCGGCGGACAGTTGCCGCAGGGCCGCCCCGGAAATGTGCTTGGCCTCGATGCCGAGTTCCTGCGCGCTTTTTTGCAAAAAATGCCGAGCGAGGATCGGAATGTCCTCGCGCCGCTCGCGCAGGCTCGGCAGACGCACCCGGATGACGTTCAGGCGATGGAACAAATCCTCGCGGAAAAGCCCTTCCCTGACCCGCGTTTCGAGATTCTGGTGCGTGGCGGCGATGATGCGCACGTTGGCCCGGATCGGCGAGTGCCCGCCCACGCGATAAAAATTGCCGTCGGACAACACGCGCAACAGGCGCGTCTGCAATTCCGCCGGCATGTCGCCGATCTCGTCGAGGAACAGCGTGCCGCCCTCGGCCTGCTCGAACCGGCCGCGCCGCTGCATGGCCGCGCCGGTGAAAGCGCCGCGCTCGTGGCCGAACAGTTCGGATTCGAGCAGGTCCCTGGGAATCGCCGCCGTGTTGATGGCGACGAACGGTTTGTCCGAGCGTGGGCTATGACGGTGCAGAGCGTGCGCCACAAGCTCCTTGCCGGTGCCCGACTCGCCGGTGATCATCACCGTCGCCGAGGACTGGCTCAGGCGGCCGATGGCGCGGAACACTTCCTGCATGGCCGGCGCCTTGCCGAGGATTTCGGGGGCCATGCCGACCTCGCTCGCCGCACCAAGTTGGTGCGTACTTTCATCGACAGCCCGCCGGATCAAATCCAGCGCCTGGTCCACGTCGAAAGGCTTGGGCAGATATTCATAGGCGCCGCCCTGGAACGCGGCGACCGCGCTGTCCAGATCGGAATAGGCGGTCATGATGATGACCGGCAGCGCCGGAAAACGCTCCTTGACTTTCCGCAAGAGATCCAGCCCGGATTCCCCCGGCATCCGGATGTCCGACACCAGGACCTGCGGCGGTTCGCCCGCTTCGAGCTGCGACAGGGCCTCGCTGGCGGAGGAAAAACTCCTGAACGCCATCTGTTCGCGCGACAGTGTCTTTTCCAGCACCCAGCGGATGGACTTATCGTCGTCGACAATCCAGACAGGTTTCATTGACTTCTCAGACATCGTGACCGGAACATGCGAACACTAGCAAATAGCTTGCCAGCCAAAAACGGGGAAGGGATGTCGGAAAAAATGGCTGACCACGGCGAACACGGCGAACACGGCGGGCACAGCGAAGGGCGGAAGTCTTTTTGGCCACGGAGAACACGGAGCATACGGAGAGAGGCAAAAAGCATTGCGGCGTTTTCGACCCGGATATTGACACATTTCAGCCGCGCCGATCGATCGTTCCATTGCCAGATCGTCCGCGCTTTCGTCGACTTCGCCCTGCCGCGCCAAGGCACTGTCGCGGCCCATACTCGCGGCGCGAACGATTTGGGATGTTTTTTGAATCAGATGCCCGCGAATTCCCGTCATTCCCGCGAACGCGGGAATGACGGAAAATGAAACGGTCATCGCCTGAATCGAAAACTCCCTAACGTTTTTCGCTTTTCGCCGCGCTCGCCGTGGTTAAGAAGATTTCCGCCGCGCTCGCCGTGGCCGATCGCTTTTCCAGGGTTTTCGCCGCGCCCCGTGGGTCAATAGGGCAGGCGGATGGTGAAGCAGGTGTATCCCTTGCGGCTCACGCATTCGATGCTTCCCTGGTGTTGCAGGACGAAACTCTGCGCCAGGGTCAACCCCAGGCCGTTGCCGCCTTCGCGGCCCGATACCAGCGGATAGAACATGCGTTCCTGGATGGCTTCGGGAATGCCTGGGCCGTCGTCGATGACTTGCAGTTCCAAGGCCAGCGGGAAACGCCGCTTGACCAGCGTGACCTGGCGCACGACCCGCGTGCGGAAGGTGATCCGGCCGGCCGCTTCTCCGTCCGGCCGGTTCATGATGGCCTGCGCGGCGTTGCGCGCGACGTTCAGCACCGCCTGGATCAACTGCTCGCGGTCGCCGACGAGTTCCGGGAGGCTGACGTCGTAATCGCGGCAAATCGCCAGCGAGCCGGGAAATTCGGCAGTGAGCAGGCTGCGCACGCGCTCAAGGATTTCGTGGATGTTGACCGCGCCGGGCTGCATCGGCCGGTGCGGCGAAAGCAGCCGCGCCATCAAATCCTGCAGCCGGTCGGTTTCCTTGATGATGACTTGCGTGTACTCGCGCAGGCCGGGATTGTTGAGTTCGTGCTCCAGAAGCTGCGCCGCGCCGCGAATGCCGCCCAGGGGATTCTTGATCTCGTGCGCCAGGTTGCGGATCAGTTCCCGGCTGGCCACCTGCTGTTCGAGGAGGCGCTCCTCGCGCGTCGCCCGGATCTGCTGTTCGATCGGCCAGAATTCGACGAGCAGTCGAACGTCCCCGTTCTCCACCTGGTTGACCGCGCAATTCAAATGCAGCGTTTCACCGTCGTTGCGCCTGATTTCCGTGTTCGGCTCGCTGTAGTTCCAGCCGTGCGCGAGCGCGTTGGACAGCGCCTCCGTCAGCGCGCCCGAACATCCGGCCACGGCGTCGAAGCGGCTCCCGCGAACCGTCCTGCCGCTGATGGCCAGCAGATATTCCGCCGCCGGATTCACGTAACGGACGCGCAAATCCGCGTCGAGCAGGATGATCGACGAGGACAGCAGGTCGAGACCTCCGAACGGATTGCTCTCCACGCCGATCATGCGCCGGTCGCCGCGCGGCGCTCAGCGCAGCTTGGCCAGTTCCTTTTCGATGGCCTCGATGTTGCGTTCGTGCAACGCCACCTTGTTCTTGTAGGGTTCGAGGCGGTCGAGAACCTTTTGATAATTGCGTTCGTCACCGCTCCGGATGCTCCCCTGCGCGGACAAATCCTTCCTGGCCAGTTCGAGATTCTGCCGCTCCGCGTCCAGCTCGCTTTCCAGGATGCGCCGCCGATCGTCGTCGCGCTCCTTCTGCGCGTTCTCCCCGACCCTGGGGAAGCCCGCGGGAGACGGAGAAGCCGGCCGGGCGGCCGCCCTGGGCACTGCGGCCGGCGGAACGGACGTCATCGGCCCAAGGTCCATCGGCGTGCACCGGATGCCCTTGTCCGGCAGCTTGACGTTGGAAAACGTCCTGTGCCCCTGCTCATCGACGCACTGGTACATGACATCCGCCCGCGCCGTGGCGAAATCCGCGAACAGCGCCACCGCGACACAGAGCCTGCAAAATGATCTCATCGTCCTGTCCATCCGTGATTGCCTAGAGTGCGCATTGATTGTCCCGAACGCCAGTTTAGAGCATTTTCGGTTCAAGGATGAAACTCGTGGAGGGGGAAAAGTGAAACATGAAAAGTAAAACGTGAAAGGTGAAAGGTGAAACGTGGGAAACCCGTGGGATGCCGTGTCATCCGGCCGCCACTTCCATCCCGCCGCCTTCGCCGATTCCGCCCCCCCGTCATTCCCGCGCAAGCGGGAATCCAGGAACGTACCCCCGGCGCGAAGCGCCGCAGGCCAAACCTCCCTCCTGAGGAAGGTGTCACGCCGAAGGCGGGACGAAAGGAGTTCGGCAGTTGGGGTTCCAGATGTGGATGAACAAAAAACTATCATCTCCTCGATTGCCGAAATCCAGTCCGTTCATCAAGCATCCTCGCTTGAAATCCACACCCCGACTCCTTCCGACTTGCGGCGCTTCGCGCCGGAAAGTACGTT
>JAIRPF010000066.1 GCA_031257115.1 Accumulibacter sp. | reverse complement strand
CCCTCGCGGGTCTCCTGCGAGACGAGGTTCCACAGGTGGCATACCTCGGTCTGGCCGATGCGGTGGATGCGCCCGAAGCGCTGCTCCAACCGATTGGGGTTCCAGGGCAGGTCGTAGTTGACCATCAGATGCGCCCGCTGGAGGTTGATGCCCTCGCCCGCCGCGTCGGTGGCGATGAGGATTCGCACTTCCTTGTCCTGCTTGAACAGTTCTTCTACCTTGCGCCGCTCGTCGCGCAGCATGCCGCCGTGGATAGTAACGACGGCTTCCTCGCTGCCGAGCAGGGAACGTATCTTGTCCGTCAGGTAGCGCAGCGTGTCGCGGTGTTCGGTGAAGATTATCAGTTTCTCCCTTATGCCTTCCTGCCCGAACATATTGCTGTCGTCTTGCAGGAGTTTGGAGAGTTCTTCCCACTTGCGGTCTTCTCCGCTTTGGCGCACGTCGTTTGCCATGCGCTCCAGCCGTTTCAGCGTGTTGATTTCCGCCTCCAGCTCGGCGATGGTCTGAGAAGCGGAGGCTTGGTCTACGACCTTATCTTCGGTGTCTTCCAGTTCAGTTGACGGCATATCGTCATCGTCATAGTCGTCGTAAAGAGGCGCTGTATAGTCGACCGCGCGTTTGCCGAGGCGCTCTTCCGAAAGACGGCCCTCCAGACGCTCGCGGCGGCGCTTGAGCGATTGGTAGATAGCCTCTGGCGAGGAAGCAAGGCGACGCTGCAAGATGGTCAGGGCGAAGCCGACGGTGCTCCTTCGCTCCTTGTCCAGGTCGTCGGCGCGGTTGAACTCGTCTTTGACGTAGTCGGTAACGGCTGCGTAGAGTCCGGCCTCCTTGGGAGAGAGGTCGTAGTTCACCGTGTATGCCCGCCGCTCAGGGAAAAGCGGTGTCCCATCGAACTTCAGCAAGTCCTCTTTCACGAGCCGGCGCATCACGTCAGACACGTCCACCGCCTGATTGCCGCTCCTCGCCACGCCCTCGAAGCGGTCTTGGTCGATGAGCGACATGAAAAGCTGGAAGTCTTCCTCCTTGCCGTTGTGCGGGGTGGCGGTCAAAAGCAGGAAGTGCCTCGTGAGCGAAGACAGCAGTCGCCCGAGCTGGAAGCGCTTGGTGTACTTTACTTCGCCGCCCCAGACGGTGGCAGACATCTTGTGGGCTTCGTCACAGACTATCAAGTCCCAGTCGGTGGCGCGCAGCTTCTCTTGAATCTCCTCGTTTCTGGATAGTTTGTCCAGGCGGACGATGCAGAGGTTCGCCTCCGTGAACACGTTGCCCGTGACGGCGGACTCTATGCGGTCGTTGGTCAGGATTTCAAACCGCAGATTGAACTTGCGGTAGAGTTCGTCTTGCCACTGCTCCGCCAAGTTTCCCGGCGACACTATCATGCAGCGTTTCAAATCGCCGCGCACGAGCAGCTCCTTTAAAAACAGCCCCGTCATAATCGTCTTTCCCGCGCCGGGGTCATCCGCCAAAATGTAGCGCAGCGGCAGGCGCGCGAGCATCTCCTGATAGACCACCGAAATCTGGTGTGGCAGCGGCTCAATCGCCGACGTATGCACGGCGAGGTACGGGTCAAAGATATGCGCGAGGTTGATGCGGTAGGCTTCCGATGCGAGCCGCAGCAGGTTCGCGTCCGCGTCAAAGCTCCAAGGCAGGCTGCCGTCTGTGACATCCAGCCGTTCCTCGTCTTCGCGGTACAGTATTTGCTCGGCAACGTTGCCGGCGGCATTCTTGAAGGTGACAGTCATGGCATTCGTGCCGTGCCACTTGACCGCGACGACACTAACCGACGCATATCCCGCGATGCCGGTTACGTTCCCCCCTGCGGTTATATCCTCAAGTCGAGCCATAGGCTCATTCTCCTTCATTCATCAATCAATGACTACTCCTTGTCGGCAGCTTCCCCAGAACGTATCTGCTCGTCAACCTCGGAGATTTTGAACTTCCACTCTCTGCCGGCCTTATGCGCGGGCATACCTTTGTTGTCAATCCACTGCAAAACCGTTTCACGGCTCACATCCAGATATTCCTCTATCGTGTCGATGGTGCGCCCAATCAAACCCTTGATACGGTCAAACGTCAAGCGGAAAGCGTAGGTGAAGATTTCGAGGCGTTTCAAGAGGTTAATACTCATAAGGTGGCGTATGCTGTGCTCACGTCCGGCACGGTTTATGTTCACGCTCTTGTCGATGTGTTTCTCCACTGCGCTTGAGAGCGGAAAGCCGATTGGAGTATACACGGCGAGGTTGATGTTCATCAGCTCCGCGTAAATCTCGCTGTAGCTTGTCGCGCTGTTCATATCCGTGAGGTCTGAGCGCAAAGTGACAGGCTTCAAAAGCACCCCATGATCATGGTTTTCCCCTTTCGAGATCAGGTCGATTTTCATAACCAATTTCTTGCCATGGCATCTCCCTTGCCCCTGTTCCAGGGCTTCCACTCATGAGTCCGCGCGCCACCCCGATTGCCAAACCGCATATTCGCGCAACCTGACGCGCGCCACTCCACGGGAACGCGGAAAGCATGGAACAGGATTTCTCATGGGATTTCTTCCGCGTCTCTCGTGAACTCCGTGACCAAAGGTTTTTTGCCACCTTCCACGCCGCCGTGGTTCATCAACGGCGATCCAAAGGCTCAGATCAGGTTGTCGCGCGTCACGCCGCGGCGTTTGATGATCCAGCGGAGCTGGTCGATGGCTTCGATCTGGATTTGGCGCACACGCTCGCGGGTCAGGCCAAGTTCCGCCGCCACGTCTTCGAGCGTACAGACTTCGGCGCCGCCCAGGCCGTAGCGCCGTTCCAGGACGCGGCGCTGCTTTTCGGTCAGTTGTTCCAGCCACTGGTCCACCAGGTCCCCGATTTCGGCCGAGTGCAGCAAATCTTCCGGGGCGAGCGCCTTGTCGTCGGCGATGGCGTCGGCGATCGTGTGTTCGGGATCGATTTCCAGCGGCGCGTCGAGCGAGGCGATGTGCTCGTTCAACGAGATCGCGCGGCGCACTTCCTCGACCGGGCGGTCGACCAGGTGGGCGATCTGCTCGATCCGGATTTCCTTGCCGCTGGCCATTTCCAGGTATCGGAAAGCGCGCAGGATCAGGTTGATTTCCTTGACCACGTGCACCGGCAGCCGGATGGTCCGCGACTGGTTCATGATGGATCGCTCGATGCTTTGGCGAATCCACCAGGTGGCATACGTCGAAAAGCGGAAGCCGCGTTCCGGGTCGAATTTCTCGATCGCGTGGATCAGGCCGAGGTTGCCTTCCTCGATCAGGTCGAGCAGGGGAATTCCGCGGCCGAGGTAGTGCTTGGCGATGTTTACCACCAGCCGCAGGTTGTGCTCGATCATCTTTTGCCGCGCCACGAAATCCCCGGTGCGCGCCCGGCACGCCCAGACATACTCTTCCTCGGACGTAAACAGCGGCTTGGCGCCGATTTCGTTCAGGTAATACTGGGTGACGTCGTTGAGCAGATCGACTTCGGGCGCCGACGCGCCGTCCTCGTCCTCGGCGGAAAAACCCTCCTCGCCGCGCTCCTCCCGAAGCGTGTCGCCGTCCAGCGGTTCGGGATCCCGATCGGCGTCCGTTTCCATCGTCAGCGCGGCGGTAGATATTTCAGCGGGTCGACCGGCTTGCCCAGGAGGCGGATCTCGAAATGCAGCTTGACCCGATCCGCGTCCGTCTTGCCCATCTCCGCGATTTTCTGTCCCTTGGCGACGGATTGCCCCTCCGCGACCAGGATGTTCCGGTTGTGCGCGTAGGCCGACAGGAAGGAGGCGTTGTGCTTGACGATCACCAGCTTGCCGTAGCCGCGCAATCCCACGCCGCTGTAGACGACCTTGCCGTCGCCGGCCGCGATCACCGGGTCGCCGTCCTTGCCCGCGATGTCGACGCCCTTGCTGCCGCTTTCGCTGAACGTGCCGATGAGCTTGCCGTTGGACGGCCAGATCCAGTGAACCCCGTCACTCGCCGCCGCCGGGGAAGCGCCCTCCGCGGACTTGTCGCCGGGCGGCGTTTCCGGTTTTGCGGCCGCCGTCTCGGCCGGTTTCGGCTGCCCCTGCGCCGCCGCCAGCGCCTGGTCGGAATACGGTTCCTTGCCGGCCTTCGGCTCGCGCTTGACCCGGTCACCGTCCGGCTCCGGCGGTTTCGCGGCGGACGGGGCGTCGCCGATCGGCCGGGCGACGACGACGTCGGCGCTGACCGGCGCGGTGACCGCCGTTTCCGGCGATGACGCCCGATCCTGCGGCCGCCGGATCCGGAGCGTCCGCCCGACCGCGATCTGGTCGGGATTTTCGATGCCGTTCAGCGTGATCAGTTCGCGGAAATCCAGGCCGTGCTCGCGGGCGATGCTGTAGAGCGTGTCGCCCGCCTTGACGGTATAGGTGTCGGCCACCGCCGCCCGGCCGGGAACCTGCCCCGCCCGGTCGACGACCGGCGCGGGCGCCCTGGAGGCGCAGGCGGCCAGGCCGAGCGCGAGAATCATCAGGGCGGCCCGCCCGATTCCTGAAACAAAGCCATTCCTTTTCATTCGAATCCTGAAAGTAGCGGAACAAAACGAACATCGTCCAGACGGGTTTCGACATAACCTTCGGCGCGCCGTTCGATCAGCGTCAGACGCTGATCTCCGGAACCCAGCGGCAGAAGCATTCTGCCATCAAGCGCCAACTGCTGCAAAAGCGCGGGCGGCACGCTCTGCGCCGCGGCGGCGACGACGATGGTGTCGAACGGCGCCGCCTCGGAAACGCCGAGCTGGCCGTCCGCGTGTATCAGGCGCACGCGGAACTGGCGGATCGCGCGCAGGTTGAGCTTGGCGAGCGTGAGCAGGGAAGCGATCCGCTCGACCGCGTAGACGTCGCGCGTCAACTGCGCCAGCACCGCCGCCTGGTAGCCGCTGCCGGCGCCGACTTCGAGCGTCTTGCCCAGCCCGGCGCGTCCTTCGCGCAATATTTCGAGCATGCGCGCGACGACGAACGGCTGTGAAATGGTCTGCCCGGAACCAAGCGGCAGGGCCGTGTCCTCATAGGCGCGCGAGGCCAAGGCTTCCTCGACGAACAGGTGGCGCGGCACGGCGGCGAGCGCCGCGAGCACCGCCTCGTCGCGGACGCCCTGCTCGCGCAGGCGTTCGATCATGCGCGCATGGGAACGCCGGGACGTCATGCCGAGGCCGGCGGCGGCGCGCGTCATCGTTGCAGCCATGAATGGACATCGGCGAGCCGCGCCGTGTGCGTCAGATCGATCCGCAAGGGCGTGACCGACACCCGGTTGTTGGCGACGGCGTGGAAATCCGTCCCTTCGCCGGCATCCCGCGCCGCGCCCGCCGCGCCGACCCAGTACACCGTTTCGTGGCGCGGCGTGAGCGCGCGCACCGCCGGATCGGCCTTGTGCCTCTTGCCGAGGCGCGTGGCGGCCCATCCGTCCAGTTCCGCGTAGGGAACGTCCGGCACGTTGACGTTGAGCAGCGCCGCCTCGCCGGGCGTCTTTTGCCGGATCATCCGCACGGCTTCCAGCGCCGCCCGCGCCGCCGTCTCGTAATGCACGCCGGCCTTGCCGCACAGCGATACCGCGATCGACGGCACGCCCAGCAGATACCCTTCCATGGCGGCGGCGACGGTTCCCGAATAGATCGTGTCGTCGCCCATGTTGGCCCCGTTGTTGATCCCGGACACCACCATGTCGGGCAGCGCGTCGAGCAGGCCCGTGAGGGCCAGATGCACGCAATCGCTGGGCGTGCCGTTGACGTAATAAAAGCCGTTCGCCGCCTGTCTCAGCAGCAGCGGCCTGTCCAGCGTCAGGGAATTGCTGGCGCCGCTGCGGTCACGTTCGGGCGCGACCACGGTGATTTCGGCGATCGCCGACAGCGCGCGCGCGAGGTATTCGATGCCAGGGGAAAAATAACCGTCGTCGTTGCTCAGCAGAATGCGCATATCACCCCAAAAACGCAATGCGGAAAATCGCGGCCTTTCCGGTTCCAGAGAGAATCCGCCGGAACGTCTCCAGCGATCGAATGGCGGGGAGATTATACGGGGATTTGGCGATCTCCGGGCGGGCCGCTTCCATTTCGGCCCTTGCCCCGCCCGTGGTATCGGCGGAAAGGACAGGAGGCCGCGCCGACGCTCCGCGCGGCCGGACAAACTCTGACATAATGCCGGGTATTCGCTGGGCATCCCGTGGACTTGCGGGGTTCGGGACGGCCGGGCGGGAAATTTTCCGGAAGTTTTCCTTTTCGTGCATCGCCCGCCTTCCAAAATCATGCCTACCTTGCTGCTCGTCGACGGTTCCTCGTATCTCTACCGCGCCTTCCACGCCCTGCCCGATCTGCGCAACACGCGGGGCGAGCCGACGGGCGCCATCCACGGCGTGCTCAACATGCTGCGCCGGCTCGATGCCGATACGCGGGCGCGGGACGTGACCCGCAAGGCGTGCGTTTTCGACGCCAGGGGCAAGACCTTCCGCAGCGACTGGTATCCCGAATACAAGGCGAACCGTCCGCCGATGCACGACGATCTCGCCGCCCAGATCGCGCCGATCCACGCCGGCGTCGAGGCGCTGGGCTGGCCGATGCTCTCCGTCGGCGGCGTCGAGGCCGACGACGTGATCGGCACGCTGGCCCGGCGCGCGGCGGCGCAAGGGATGCGCGTGCTGGTGTCGACCGGCGACAAGGACATGGCGCAGCTCGTCGACGCCCGGATCACGCTGGTCAACACGATGAGCGGCGAGACGCTCGACGAAGCCGGCGTGCTCGAAAAATTCGGCGTGCCGCCGGCGCGCATCGCCGATTACCTGGCGCTCGTGGGCGACGCGGCCGACAACGTGCCGGGCGTGACCAAGGTCGGCCCGAAAACGGCGGCCAGATGGCTGGCGCATTACGGCTCGCTCGACGGCGTGATGGCCGCCGCCGGGGAAATCGGCGGCGCGGCCGGCGAAAACCTGCGCGCCGCGCTCGGCTTTCTCCCGCTCGGCCGGAAACTCGTGACCATCCGCTGCGATCTCGATCTGCCCGTGCGGCCGGAAGACCTCGCGCCGCGTCCGCCCGAACGCGAAAAGCTGCGCGAACTGTTCGCGCGCTACGAAATGAAGTCCTGGCTCAAGGACATCGGGGCGGACGAAGCGGACGCCTCCTCCGGGGAAGGAGCGCCCGCGCCGGCCGCCGTTTCGCCCGCGCCCGCCCCTGACCTTGCTCCTACCCCTGCCCTTCCCCCCGCGCCCGAAAAACGCTACGCGACGATCCTCGACTGGGCGGCTTTCGAGGACTGGCTGGAGAAGATCGAAGCCGCGCCGCTCACCGCCGTCGATACCGAAACGACCAGCCTCGATCCGTTCGGCGCGCGCATCGTCGGCATCTCCTTCGCCGTCGCTCCCGGCGAGGCGGCCTACGTGCCGCTGGCGCACGACTACGCCGGAGCGCCCGCGCAACTGCCGCGCGACGAGGCGCTCGCGCGCCTGAAACCCTGGCTCGAATCGCCGGAACGCGCCAAGATCGGGCAAAACCTCAAGTACGACCAGCACGTTTTCGCCAACCACGGCATCGCGCTCGCCGGCGTCGCGCACGACACGCTGCTGCAATCCTACGTGGTCGAGGCGGGCCAGTCCGGCGTGCGCGGGCACGACCTGGGCCAGCTCGCGGCTCGCCATCTCGGACTGGAGACGATCGCCTACGAGGACCTGTGCGGCAAGGGCGTCAACCAGATCGGTTTCAACCAGGTCGACGTCGCCCGCGCCGCCGAATACGGCGCCGAGGATTCCGATCTCTGCCTGCGCCTGCACGCGCGGCTGTTTCCGCGAATCGCCGCCGGCGAGGGACTCCGCCGCATCTACGGCGAAATCGAAATTCCGGTGCGCGACATCCTCTTTCGCATGGAACGCGACGGCGTGCTGGTCGACGCCGACCGGCTCGCCCGGCAAAGCGACGAAATCGGCCGGCAGCTGATGGAACTGGAGCGGCGGGCCTACGAACTCGCCGGGCAGCCGTTCAACGTCAATTCCCCGAAACAGCTCGCCGACATCCTGTTCAACAAGCTCGGCCTGCCGGTCAAAAAGAAAACCGCGTCGCGCGCGCCGTCGACCGACGAGGAAGTTCTCTCCGAACTGGCGCTCGACCATCCGCTGCCGAAGCTGCTGCTCGAATCGCGCCAGCTCGCCAAGCTCAAGGGCACTTACACCGACAAGCTGCCGAGGATGGTCAACCCGCGAACCGGGCGCGTACATACCAGCTTCGCCCAGGCGGTGGCCGTCACCGGCCGGCTGGCGTCGAGCGACCCCAACCTGCAAAACATCCCGGCGCGCACCGCCGAGGGGCGGCGCATCCGCTCGGCCTTCATCGCGCCGCCGGGCGCGCGCATCGTTTCGGCCGACTACTCGCAGATCGAGCTGCGCATCATGGCGCACCTTTCGCAAGACGCGCGCCTGGCCGATGCCTTCGCCCACGGCGAGGACGTGCACCGCGCCACGGCGGCGGAGATATTCGGCGTCACGCCGCTCGAAGTCGGCCCGGACCAGCGGCGCGTGGCCAAGGTCATCAACTTCGGGCTGATCTACGGCATGAGCGCCTTCGGCCTCGCGCGCCAGCTCGACCTCGATCGCGGCGCGGCGCAGAACTACATCGACCGCTATTTCGCGCGCTATCCGGGCGTCGCGCGATACATGCAGGAGACGCGCGAGGCGGCGAAAATCAATGGCTACGTCGAGACCGTCTTCGGCCGCCGCCTGTGGCTGCCGGACATCGCGGCGGCGCAGTACGCCCGCCAGCAGGGCGCCGAGCGCGCGGCGATCAACGCGCCGATGCAGGGAACGGCGGCGGACCTGATCAAGCTGGCGATGATCGCCGTGCAACGCTGGATCGACCGCGAAAAGTTGCAAACGAAGCTGATCCTGCAAGTGCACGACGAACTGGTGCTGGAAGCGCCCGACACCGAACTCGAACACGTGCGCGCCGCGCTGCCGCCGCTGATGACGCAAATCGCCAAACTGCGCGTCCCCCTGGCGGTCGAGGTCGGCGTCGGGCCGAACTGGGACGAGGCGCACTGACGGAGCCTGAAGCGTTTCTCGTTTCAGCCACGGCGGGTTTGCGTCGCTGGCGATCCGCTTCGATCATCCGGGGAGCGGCCCTGAGCCTTCCATTCAGAGTCATGACTCGAGTGAACGAGAACCGCGATCACCAGCCATGAAACCGCTGCCAGACTTCCGTCGATCCGTCGGCGTGGAGCGCGTGGTATTCGGGGAACTGGGCGCCGGTGGCGCAGGCGTGGTTGGGCAGGATTCGCAGTTGCGAGCCGATCGGAAAGCGCTCGGCGATCCGCTCGTCCGTGCCGTTTACGCTGGCGACGATGCCGTGTTCCTGGTTGGCGCCGATCATGACGTAGCCGGGCAGAACAGCGCCGTCGGGGGCGCAGGCTTGGCCGTAGCCGAAATCCCGCTTTTGCCTGGCGGTGCCGCGATCCCGGCTCATCGCCATCCATCCGGCATCAACGATGGCCCAGCCCTTGGCGCTCTGGTGGCCGATGACCGTGGTCAGCACGCTCAGGGCGATGTCATCGATCCGGCATACGCCGACGTTGTGCATCACCAAGTCGAAGAAAACGTAGACGCCGGCGCGGACTTCGGTGACGCCTTCCAGGCCGCGCGCGGCGAGCGCCGTCGGCGTCGAGCCGACGCTGACGGCGGGGCACGGCATTCCGGCGTCGCGGAGATGCCCGGCCGCCCGCGCGCATCCCGCTCTTTCCTGTTCGGCCAGGGCGGCGAGCGCCTCGGGCGTGTCGAGTTCGTAGCTCGATCCGGCGTGCGTCATCACGCCGCCGACGCGCATTCCGCCTCCGGCGAGGCGTTGCGCCACGTCGATCAGCCGCTCTTTTTCGTCGGGCCGGATTCCCGAACGGTGGCCGTCGCAGTCGATCTCGATCCAGACCTCGAAGGCTTCGTCCCGCGCTTTCCCGAAGGCGGCGATGGCGTCCGCCACGGCCGGATCGTCGGCGACGATCTTCAACCGGCAGCCTTGCCGGCGCAGCGCGAGGACTTTCGGCAGCCTGGCGGGCGTCATGCCGACGGCGTAGAGAATGTCGGTCACGCCCGCCGCGAAGAAGCGTTCCGCTTCCTTCAGCGTGGATACCGTGATGCCGCGCGCGCCCGCCGCCAGCTGCGCGCGGACCACCGGCAGGCATTTCGTGGTTTTGACGTGCGGCCGGAAATGCGCGCCGAGCGTGTCCATCCGGGTCTGCATCCGCTGGATGTTGGCCCGCATCCGGGCAACGTCGACGATGGCGGCCGGGGTGTCGAGTTCGGCGAGGTAGGGCATGGGTTTGTCTCCTGATGACGTGAAACGTGAAATCGAAACCGCGCTAACGTACCGCCAGCAATATCCGCATGGCGCGCGCGTCGACACGCAGGCCCCATTGGCGCGGCGAGAGTTCCCGCAACTCGTACAACGCACCGTTGGGCATCGGCAAACCAAGCTGAAAACGCCGGAAACCGCGCATTTCGCTACTGCCGGTTGAACCGAACCCAAGGAGTTTCCAAGCCATCATGCCAATCCACATGCCGTGGCCGAACAGTACCGTGGCGTTGGGGAGCCTCGGCAGTTCCGTCTCCATGAAATCTTGCACACGGCCGGAAAATTCCACGAACGTTTCGGCTTGCGCGCCCATGCGTTTGCACGGGTCCGCCTCGTTCCAATACGCATCCACGACCGGCCGGCGCTGTTCGCCGGTCATCCCCGCGATCAGATCAGGGTCGATGGTCTCGAACTCGCGCAGCAGTGGGCAATCACCGGGGGAAATTTCGCGTTTGGCGCAGTAGGGCCGAGCGGTTTGCCGCGCGCGCAGGAAAGGTGAACACAACACTCGGGCCGGATCGGGCGGCAGCAGCGGCGCCAGGGCCTCGGCCTGGCGCCGCCCCAATTCCGTCAGGGGAATATCGGCATGCGCCTGGGTGACTGCTCCCGCGTTGGCCTGGCTTTGACCGTGCCGCACGAAATACAGAACGCGCGGGGGCGGCGGAGTCATCGCGCGTCACTGTCCCAGCCAAGCGCCCAGGCGGGCGATGTCGACATTGCCGCCGGAGAGAATCACGCCGACGCGCTTGCCCTTGAGCGTGTCCTTCATCGCGCGCGCGGCGGCGATTCCCAGGCAGCCCGTCGGCTCGACCACGAGTTTCATGCGCTCGGCGAAGAAACGCATGCACGCTATGAGCTGGGCATCCGAGGCGGTCAGGATGTCGTCCGCGTCGCGCCGGATGATCTCGAACGTGAGGACGCCGAGATGCTGCGTCTGCGCGCCGTCGGCGATGGTTTTCGGCGTTTCGATGTGCACGATCTCGCCGGAGCGGAACGATCGCTGCCCGTCGTTGCCCGCCTCGGGTTCGACGCCGTAGAGCGCGCAGCGCGGCGACAGGGCGCGGGCCGACAGGGCGGAGCCGGACAGCAGGCCGCCGCCGCCCAGGGGGACGAACAAGGCGTCGAGTTCGCCGGCTTCCTCGAAGAGTTCCCTGGCCGCCGTTCCCTGCCCGGCGATCACGTCCGGGTGGTCGTAGGGGGGGATCAGGGTCAGGCCGCGCTCCTCGGCCAGCGCCCGGCCGATCTGTTCGCGGTCTTCCGTATAGCGGTCGTAAGTCACCACGTTGCCGCCGTATTCCCGCGTCGCGGCCATTTTGGCGGCCGGCGCGTCGTTGGGCATGATGATGGTCGCCGGAATGCCGAGCAGCGAAGCCGACAGGGCCACGGCCTGCGCGTGATTGCCCGATGAGTAAGTGACCACGCCGGCGCGCCGCTGACGCTCGTCGAAGCGCGAGAGCGCGTTGAACGCGCCGCGAAACTTGAAGGCCCCCATGCGCTGAAGGTTTTCGCATTTGAAAAACAGTTTGGCGCCCATCTCGCGGTCGATCGTCCGCGAGGTCAACACCGGCGTCCTGTGAGCGTATCCCTGAAGCCTTTCGGCGGCGGCGCGGACGTCATCGTAAGCGGGAAGTGTCGGCATGTGTTTCGTCTCCTGTGATGGAATGAAAAGCAGTTGACCACGGCGGGCATGGCGGGAAGCGAAAATTTTTACCCGGTTTTTCTTCGCGTGAAAAGGTTTTCCATCATCCGCGCCGAGAAGCGGTCGACCACGGCGGGCGCAATGAGAAACAAAGCGGGAACCCTCATTGAGTCTCGCCGATTTTAGCTTTTCTTCGCGTCCTCCGTGAACTCCGTGGCCGACTTTGTTTCCGCGCTTGTTTTTCGCCGCGGCCATTTTGCCGCCGCGGCCGATGTCAGGTTTCTCACCACGGCCATTCCACCCAGGTTCCCGTGTTGGCGGCCGTGGCCCGTTGCAGCAGCAACTGCGCGGCCGTCAAATCCTGCAAGGCGATGCCGGTCATGTCGAAAACGGTGATGTCGTCCGGCCGCCGTTCAAAGATGGCCTTTCCGGTCAGCAGCTCGCCCAGGGCGAGGCACGGATGCTCTTTGGCCCACTGGGCCTCGCCGAGAACGCGAGCCTGATCCACGTCGTCGGCGAAAAGCCGCGACCGCTCCAGCAGCCCGCCAGGCAACTCGCGCTTTCCCGCCGTGTCCGCGCCGACCGCGTTGATGTGAGCGCCGGGCCGCACGGCGTCCGCGTCGAAAAGCGCGCCGGTTCCCGGCGTCGCGGTGATTATCACGTCGCTTTGCCCGACCGCCTCGTTCCGCCCGGCCGCGTGCGCCACCGCGCACCCGCGCCCGGCCGCTTCCGGAGCGATCGCCGCCTCGAAGCGGGCGTCGGGCTTGCCGTCGATGCTGACGTAGACGAGCGAACGCAATCCGGGCATCAGGCGAAGCGCGAAACGCGCCTGGATGCGCGCCTGCGTGCCCGTGCCGAAAACGCACAGGCGGACGCTGTCGCGCCGGGCGAGCCGCAGCAATCCGAGTCCGCCGGCGGCGCCGGTGCGCAGCGTGGTGACCACGTTGCCGTCGATGACGCATGACGGGCGCCCCGTGTCCGGATCGAACAGCAGGATCGTCGCCTGATGCGGCTCGCCGTCGAGCGCGCGGTTGCCGGGCCAGAACCCCGCCGCCTTGAAGCCGAGAATCTTCCGCCCTTCGACGCCGCCGGACTTGATGCCGAACACGCTGCCCGAAGCCAGCTTCTCGCGCACCAGCGGAAAAGCGCGGCCTTCGCCCAAAGTATGCAGCCGGAAGGCTTCCCGCGCCGCCTCCAGCGCGTCGTCGAAGCCCAGCAGGGATTCGGCCTGATTCCTGTCGATCAGCAGCAGCCGGGTATTTTTCGGCATATCGTGGTTCTCCTGGCAAGGTACGTTTTCGGCGATGACGGTGTTTGACGCTGGTCACTTTCATGTTTATATTGAGTAATCGGCGGCGGGTCAACCATTGGCGAGCGACATTACGGCGCCGCCAGGGAGTCAGGGGCGGCAAACAAATGTTTCTGACATTCCCTCATCATTTATCCCGGTCGATGCCGTTTCATGACGCGGCCGTGGAAATGTTCGGCATGTCGGTGGCGAAATTCAAATAGCAACTAATTAGCGACAGGCATTCATGCCTGTCGCTGTGAACGAACTTGGAAGGGGTTGGCACCCCTCCCAAGTAGCTACGGTCGAAACCCCGGCCGTCCAGGCCGGGGTTCCAGCCTTCGCACCGCCCTGAAGGGCGGGGTTTCAAACCGGAGTCAGTTTTACGATGAACAGGATACATAGTGTCGATTCTTTTCGTTTGATCGCGATTTTCGCT
>JAIRPF010000043.1 GCA_031257115.1 Accumulibacter sp. | reverse complement strand
CGACATCCGGCACGCCGGGCATCCCTGGTGATCTTTCCTACTTCTGGAAGTCAATGGAAACGATCACACTGTGATCATTTCCACGGAGAGCCACGACATCCGGCACGCCGGGCATCCCTGGTGATCTTTCCTACTTCTGGAAGTCAATGGAAACGATCACACTGTGATCATTTCCATGAAGGGCCAGGGCATTCCACACGACGGTCAAATGATGCCGGTCATGGGTTGTTTTTATGGCGAGCCGGGAAGGTAGGGCGCGCCGCGCAGCATGGCGCGGATATGCACCAGATATTCCCTGGCGACTTCGGAATTGACGGGCGGCGCGACGGCCGTCTGGTCGTCCATCCTGGAGGGATGAGGCGCCACGGCGCTCTGTTCCGTAGCTTGCCCCGCCCAGACTTTGAACTCCCCGCGCAGCGCTTTCTGGACGATACCGAACAGATAGGCGGCGGGATGGCGGATCTTCCCCTCGCGGCAACGCGCGTCCCATTCGTCCAACACGGCCTGTTGCTGTCCGCTGTGCACTTGCCCGAGCGCCACCCGCGCGCCGGCCTGCTGCTCTTCCTTCAATTCGTGAAAACGTTGCGGCCAGCGCAAGCCGTCTTCGCCTTCTCGCGCGCGCGGTACAGTACGTACTTCTTTACTATTATTTATAAGTACTGTACTAAGTACGGTACTGTCTTTCTTCGGATTCCGAAGAGGGGCCTCCGGAGCGGGTTTGCCGCCTGCTTCGGATTCCGAAGAAGGCGATTCACCATTCCGAAGAAGGGTTTTTTTGCTTTCTTCGGAATCGTTTCCGCCTTCTTCGGAATCGTGAAGGGCTTCTCCCTGTGGATAAGTCTCCTGGGGCGCTTCTTTCTGTGGACAAGTCTCCCCGACCGGATCGTCCTGAACCGGCTCGCCCGCGGCCATGCGCTGCATCAGGATGTGTAGTCGGCTCGGCAGGAGTTTCCCGGCGAGCAGGGGGTCTTCGCCTAATTCCCGTAAAATTTGCTGCCCCACCAGCCGGACGGCCTTGGCGGCATGATCCAGCGCCCGGCTCAAGAGACTCAGATATTCAGGATCGAGCTGGATGGCTTCAAAGGGCGTCAGGGGTTCGTCGTGCAGGACATAGAGATTGCCCTGGATACGTCCCGTCTTGCGGTCGCGCCGCCGGCGCACCAGACTCAGCCAGCGGGTCAGGCGCAGAATGTTCAAGGCACGCGCGACGGTTTCATGCGATGCCTTGGGAGCGCAGGGCATCGAAGAAAGCCAGGGACGTAATTCCTCATAGGTCGGGAACGCCGTCACGCCGTCGCCGTTGAGCTTGAGACGAATGACCTGCCAGGCATTGCGCTCCAGGGGCGTCAGACGGCGATCGAAGAACAGCGCACGCGGCACGCTCTCATGGCGGTTGCCGCTGAACAGGAAACCGTCCTGTGACGGCGGGGGAGCGGCTGGCGCGCCGGATTCCATGCGCCGCAGCGTTTCGTCGAAGAAGTCCGGTGGAGGCGTCCGGCTCATTCCCCGGCGGACTCCCGCGCGATCCAGCGCCGCAAAGTCGCCCAAACTACCGTCAACGACGCATCCAGCGACTCGGCCAGATCCGTCGCCAGGGCCAGCATCGCCATTTCATCGTCCAGGGCGATATGGCGTTCGGCGACGGCGGCTTTCCAGGTTCGCCACAACTCTTTTTCCTGTGCCTCACGGAGCGTGGGATGGCGGCCCTTGCGTCCGGGCTGGCCGATGATCTCCCGGCGCACGGCGATTTCCTGATGCGTCAGGCCATAGTATCGGCAGACCATCTCGGAACTTCCTCCCAGGCGCAGCATACGGTCGACCGTATCGATTTCCCGCTCAGAGTCGCGCGCCTGGCCGACCAGGCGTCCCAAGACCTCGCAATCCACCGTGACCTTGCACCAGGACACGCACGCATTCACCAGGAGCGCGACCAGCGCCGGCTGTTTCAGTACTTCCAACTCGTGTTCGCCGAAGCCCATGTCCAGGCAACGGCGCAACTGGCCGTCGCGCAGATCGTGCAATGCCTGGGTCACCACGGCCTGGTTCAAGAGATGGGGCGCCGCCATCGCCGGTCTCCGGCCTCAGTGTCCGGCCTCGTCCGCCCCGGCCTCGATGTCCCACAGCCGGCGGGAAAGACGCAGCAGGCGGAAGAGCTTGACCAGCCCGGCATCGCTCAAGATCGGAGGGGAATCGCTCAGGAGAGACAACCAAGCCAACACGGTGCGGCCGGAACCCGAAAGCGCGTCGAAAGGAAACGCACAGACGAAACCGATGCCGTCGTCAACCGGCGTAATACACTCGGACAGACCGGCTTCCCCGGCGATTTCCCTGGCAAACTGCGCGATATGGGTGCGCAGGCATTCCGGCGTATCGAGGCCCGGCTCGATGCGCCACACGTCGGTGATCGGGTAGAGTCCGTCCGCCTGGATCGGGAGGGCAAAATCCGGCGGAGCATCGCCGGTGTGCTCGGCCACCATCTGCCGGATGGCGTGCAGGCGCTCGGTACTGGCGGCGGGGGAGACGACGTGCTCTTGCGGCGCTTGCGGAGGGACTTCCTGCGTAATCGGCGCGTCCGGGCCGACGGGTTCCGGCGCCGGAGTATGAACAGGCGTTCCTGTTGCGGGTTTTCCCCTCGGCGGCGGGGGAGGAAGTTCCTCTTTCCCGTTCGGTGCCAGGGGAACGAAAGACGTATCCAGTGGCGGGAGACTCGGCGGGAGGAGGATCACCGTGCCCGGTTCCGTTTCTTCGGGCGGACGCATCAGTACCTCTTGCCGATCTCCAATGGTCTTGATGTCCAGATCCAGCAGGTTGTAACTGATCCCCAGCCGCTCGGCCATCTCCCCGATCAGTTCGTCCTGCACGCGCGGGAGGGAGAACTCGGCGGGCGCGAGATCGAAAGGCGAGAGCGTCTCATGGAACAACGTCTCGAAATCGACGTTCAAGGACTTGCCGTACGCGTGCCGTTCCCAGGCCAGTTCTCCGGCCCGGCGCAGCATGACGAGACGCTCGATCTGGGGCCGTCCCAGACCGCCGTAGAGCACGTTCGGAATCGTCGGCAAGAGATGGCGCACGGCATCCCGCATCCGGCTGATGTACGACTGCGAAACGGGATAGCCGTCGGCGGAGAGGCAGCGGGCGAGTTCGCGCTGGGACAGGGTCTCGCCGCTTTCCTGCTCATAGAGTTCTCTGGCTTTCTCAACGCCCAGCGCCCGTTCGATGAAAGTCAAACCGCCGTGCAGTTCGTTCTCGGCCAGATGCCCGGTCAGCGCGACGATCTCGCCGCGTTCGGGCCAGGGGCGATATTGGCAGGTGATGCGGAAGAAACGTTCCTCTTTCGTCTCCGACCACAGTTCGTGCAGGACGGCGAGGCGCGTGTTGCCGCCGTTGCGGATGATGTAGTGATCGGCGCCAGGTCTTCGGGTAATGGGAGGCGGCGCGTCCAGGCCGCGCTCCTTCATCGATGCCTTGATCTCGTCGTAGAGCGGGTTGCGGGTAATGCGCGGATTGAGTTCGTAGGGACGCAATTCGTCGAGCGTGACCACGATCGGCGTGTCGCACAGAGGATCGCTCAAGGCTGGTACATTGGGGCCAGTATGCATAAAACCCTCCGCCAACAATTTCCCGGCCATCGCCTGGGGGGTGAGATCAGACATGCCAGTTTCTCCAGTCTTCCAGGATTCCGGCGCGGCATAGCGCCGTGGCGCGGGTGAAGATCGGCGGCAGGCCGCGCTTGACGAGCTTCAGCCCGCCGTCGTTCAGCGAGCAGACGATCCAGCCCTCATTCAGGGCCAGTTCGATCAGCGGACGCAGGCGGTGGGCTTCAAGTACTTTCGGCATGGCGTTCTCTCTTTCTCTCGTCCTTGCCGCTGACCTGGCTGAAGCGCCCTCGCCATTCGGGACACAGTTCGCTGGCGAAGCCACACAGGATCTCCAGCGCGGATGCCGCCAGCCGGCCGCTCGGACGCCGGCGTTCCACGCGGTGCGCCGGCAATCCTCGCGTCGCTGCGCGCGGGAAGGCTTCGATCGCCGGTATTTCGCTGTCGAGCACTTGAACCCCCGGATGCTCGCGGAAGATCAGCCGCAAGGTCTGTTGCACCAGCCGGGCATTGGCGGAAATGGCCGGCATCCGGTTGATGAGCAGGTAAAGAGGCGGCGGCGAAAGACCCAACTGTCGATACGGCGCGATGTCTTCGACGAGTTGCAAGGTGCCGCGCCTCAACTCCCTTGCGGCCAGGATTTCCGGCGTGACCGGCGAGACGGCCAGATCGGACGCCAGCACGGCCATCTCCAAGAGGACGCTGCGCGCGCCCTGGGTGTCGATCAGCAGGAGATCGTAGTGTTCCCGGAAGGCCGGAAGCAGGTTGCGCAGGCGCAGACGCCCGTCGGCGGCGTTCAGGAGCAGCGTCCCCAGTTGCCGGTGCGCGTCGTTCGAGACCAGCACGTCGAGGCCGTCGATCCCGGTCGAGGATACCAGGCGGGCAAGATCGGTCTCGTTGAAAGCCAGCAGCTCATAGATACCACCGGGCGCGCGCTTGGTCAGTTCGTAATACGAAGACAGGGTCGGCTGGGCGTCGAGATCGAGCAGCAGGACGCGCAGTCCGGCATCGGCCATGAAACCGCCCAGGTTGGCGGCGACGGTCGTCTTGCCGACACCGCCCTTGGTCGAAAGGATGGAAATCACTCGCATGGCGAGTTCTCCGCCAAGTGTTCGGCGATCCCCAGGCGTTCGGCGATCCATTGGTCGACTTCGACCGAATCCCAGCCGACCGCCCGGATGCCAAGTGGCTTGGCCTTCGGGAATTTGCCTTCCTGCATCAGCGTGTAGATGTGCGCGCGATTGAAGCCGATCCGGGCTTCCACTTCGGGGCGGCGCAGGATGCGGTGTTCGACGGCTTTGACGGTTTCAACGGTTTCAAGAATTTCACGGGACATGGCAAAGACTCCTCGTAAGTAATGAATGGAAAAATGAACGACGAAGCGCAGTAAACCGAACCCGGACAGAAAAAGCAGCAAACAATCCGCACTTGCCTCTTCCGTATTTATTGGAAGGCGGAAATTCCGGTCAGGGAATCGATTCACGCCACTCGATTATTCGTGCATCCGGGCCAGGATGGATGACGAAATAGGTCATCGCGCTGACGAAAAATGTCGGATCGGGCATCAAGGGCGCGGCGTCTCTGTTCAACGATGGTTCCCTGGCGCCCGACAAAATCAGCGAGTGCGGCTTCTGGACCTTCCGGTCAACCGCGCTTTCGGCGCCTGGGACGCCATTGCACGGCTTGTCGGCTTCCGCCTTCGCCGACGAGATCAAGCGCGCGGCAATGTCGCATCACGGCCAGGTCGGGCGGGCCTTTTTACAAAAACTGACCCGCGGGCTGACGGGCTGGGAAGAAGGCGAGGCGATGCGGGCGGCCGCCGAGGAGTTCAGGGTATGGCAAGCCTTGCATGGCAAGGGGAACGAGGAACGACGCCAGATTGCCGAACGGCTTTCCGGTTTCATCGAACGGCACGGCGACGGGCGCTTCTCCGGCGAGAACGACGGCAACGCCATGGTGCGGGATCGGGCCGGGTGGTGGTGGCGGGAGGAATACGGCAGTTGTGAGTATCTCTTGACGGCGGAGGCGATGCGCGAAGCCTTGCGCGGATTCGATTTCTCGCGCGCCCTCGATGTGCTGCAAACGTTGGGCGTGCTTCCCGAAACCAGCGCGGATGGGAAACGGACACGGCTTTTCCACATCGGAGGGCGGGCGCTCCGGCTCTATCCGGTTCGCCCCGAGAAACTGATCGGAGACGAAGGATGAGCATCGAAACCAGGTTGGCGAGATTCAAGGCCGGGGTTTCCGGGGTTTCACGTGTGCATCCCGGTCACGACACGGATTCGCGTGAAACCTTGAACGGGTTTCATGAGGTTTCAGAGGTTACGGATGACCGGGCGATCCGCGTCCGTGAAACCTCTGCAACCCCGAAGGTTTCGGTGGAGGTTCAGCCAAAAACCGCGCCACCGCGGGCTTGCACCCGTGAAACCCTCGTAACCCCGAAAACCATGAAACCCGAATCCGAACGGCTTCGATTTACTTGACTGCGAAGCCGTCGCGGAACGGCTCGATGTCACTCCCGGCATGCTTTCCGTATGGCGTCAGGGCTGGGTCATGATGGGGTTGCTGAATTTTGAGTCGGGTAGCAGGATCGCATTGCTGCGACCCCGCCCCCTAAGAACCGGACTTGAAAGTTTCCCTTCATCCGGCTCAAGCCTTTCAAAGCCCTCTTGCGGGAGCCGGTAACCCCCCTGTCGAAACCATAAGCAGGGTTGTTGCCTTTACGATACTTGCCTGCTGCCTTCACACCAGATGCTGTGGGAGGGCGCACCAACGCGTTGCTCCGCGTCGTCATCTGCTTTCCCTCCTCGAAGGTTGGTCAAACTTTCTCGTAACGAAAGACCTCGTGGAAGTCTGCCCGTTTTCACGTGGGGTGATGTCGCCTTGCGGCTCAACCCCTGTCTGCCCCATTACAGAGCGGCCTTCGCTTTCTCCACTCTCCTCTACCCGCACCTCCAACAGCATTCCTTACGGTTTGCCTGCCCTTGAGGGGCGAAGATACGGGCTTACCGTGTTCCATGTAAGTAACAGAAGTGGGTTAGACTCTGCCTTTCCACCGGCGGTCTGATGTCCGTGTGCTCCCAGTCATTACAAGAGCAACCGACCGCATACCTTTTGGTTCAAGCCTGCCAGCATCTTTGGCTTGTTGGTCGTGACGATGTTTATCAGCAGTTCACATGTGTTAGTCATACCACCTAGCCTAGCGCCCTACCCGCATCGATGCTTGCAGGTAACGCCTAGCCTCACGGCATTGGCGTAGCCTCCCAGGAAGGCTCGGCTACATTGTCCTGGCAACTTCACACAGGACGGTTGCCCTTCCCGCATGTGCCAGTAGGCTACTGATGACGGAACATCAGGTTCCCTTTCGTCAAAAAATACGATGGAACAATTACTTACACGACTTCACGTCGTACAATGACTCCGACCCCTTTAATTTCGCTTGCGCGTCGTAGGTCTGGCGCCAGAGGTGGCCCGCGGCGTCGGTTTGGGTGAGGGCGAGCCCCAGCCGGTTGTGGGTCGCTTGGGTGGTGTTGCCTTCGGGGTCGGTGATCTGCTTGCGGTTGCCGTGGGCGTCGTAG
>JAIRPF010000099.1 GCA_031257115.1 Accumulibacter sp. | reverse complement strand
GGTGAAATATCCGCCAATCCGGAAATGGAGCGAATCCTTCCACTCCTGATTTTCGTTGTATCCGTCGCGCCCGCCGCGCTTGACTTTTTGCCGTATCCGTCGTGATTTGAATTCGGAATTGCGCTGCCGTGTTTTTCAATCAGGGCACGGCGAACTCCACAGGGGCGAATATCATCCACACCGCCGTGTCCCGTATTTGCGCCTCTTTGTTCAACGGCACACGCTGGGGTTCGTTTCGTTCACCCGCAACCTATATTCGCCGCTGAATTTTCGCTGCTTCCATTCAAGCGGCGCGCTGGCCAAGCCCCCTTTTGAGAGAGGTGGCTTGCGATGAAGCCGCGAGCCGGAAAGAGTCGGACGGTGGGATTTTTCGCAACGCGCTGGAAAACTCCTGTCCGAATTACGATGGCGCGGTAAAAAGCGAACAAAAGGATGTCCCGCCCAGATGCTCCGCCCGCGCTCCATTTCCAAGGCCATGCTTCGCGCGTTCAGGTCGGAAGCGTTCCATGAGCCAGAAAATACCTTGGCCCGGTTTTTCGGGTTTTCGTCGCGCGCGCCGTGTTGCCCCGCGCATCGCGCCACGTTCCGCCGGCGGATGGCCGGAAAGAACTTTCCGGCTACTTGGCGACCTGTTTTTCGCGCACCTCTTCGAGCGTCTTGCAGTCGATGCACAGCGAGGCCGTCGGCCGGGCTTCCAGCCGCTTGATGCCGATTTCCACGCCGCAGCCGTTGCAATAGCCGTAATCGCCGCTGTCGATCAGGGCGATGGTGTCCTCGATCTTCTTGATGAGCTTGCGTTCGCGGTCGCGGTTGCGCAGTTCGATGGCGATGTCGGTTTCCTGGCTGGCGCGGTCGTTCGGGTCGGCGAATACCGTGGCTTCGTCCTGCATGGTATGGACCGTCCGTTCGATGTCCCGCATCAGTTCCGCCTTGAGCGTTTCGAGGATCTTGCGGAAATGAGCCCGCTGCCTGTCGCTCATGTATTCCTCGCCCTTCTTGGGAACGTACGGGGGAAACTGTCGGGTCGGCAATTTTTCAGGCGTTTCGGACATGTTGAAACCATCCATGTGTTTTGCAAAGAGGCGATTAAATAACAGAAACGGGGCAATACTGCAAGCAAAACGCCCCATTTCGCGGATCGGCGGCGGCGTTGCCCGGACAGGCGGAACGCCTTTTCGGGCGGACACGGTGAAAACCATTTTGCGCGCGGCGCCGCATCGAGTCATCTCTCGATGGAGGTGTCGCGCCGAGGGCGCGGCGGAGGGCGTTGGGCGGTTTGGTTTCCGAAAGCGTTGGAAAGAGAAACCCAATTCGTTCTCCGAATATTCATTTCCGGAGGTTCAGGCGCCCGATTCCTTCCGGCCCGCGGCGAAGCCACGGGGCGCCTCCCTCAAGAGACGGGCTTTATCTCGGCGCGCTTCACGCGGAAGAGGGTGGGGCGCTCGCCCATGCATGGGCGAGCGCGCGTGTCCGAACCGAAAATGCTCTAGAATCCCCGCGTGCCGTTTGCCAATTCCCGCTTTCTGAAAATCGCCGTGTCCGCCGCGAATCCAGCGCCTTCCCGCATCGTCATCGCTACCCGCGAATCCCGCCTGGCCTTGTGGCAGGCGCGGCATGTCCAGGCGCGTCTGCGGGCGCTTTATCCCGAGGCGGCGGTCGAGCTGCTCGGCATGACCACGAAGGGCGACCGGATACTGGATCGGCCGCTTTCGACGATCGGCGGCAAGGGGTTGTTCGTCAAGGAACTGGAAGCGGCCTTGCGGGAGGGGCGCGCCGATCTTGCCGTGCATTCCATGAAGGATGTGCCGATGGATTTGCCGGACGGGTACGCGCTGGCGGCGGTGCTGGCGCGCGAAAATCCTTGCGACGCTTTCGTTTCGCGCCGGTTCGCCGATCCGGACGCCTTGCCGCCCGGCGCGTCCGTCGGTACGTCCAGCCTGAGGCGTGAGGCGATTTTGCGGGCCGCTTATCCGCATCTGAAGGTCGAATCCCTGCGCGGCAATCTCGATACCCGCTTGCGCAAGCTCGACGAGGGGATGTGCGACGCGATCGTCCTGGCGGCGGCCGGCCTCGTTCGCCTGGGGCTGGAGGAACGCATCCGCGCCGTGCTGCCGCCCGAACGCTCGTTGCCGGCGCCAGGCCAGGGGGCGCTGGGGATCGAGATACTGGCGGCGCGCGCCGACGCCGCCGCCTGGCTCGCGCCGCTGCACGACGCGGCGACGGCGCATTGCGTGCGCGCGGAGCGCGCGTTCTCGCGGACCCTGGGCGGCAGTTGCCGGACGCCCCTGGGCGCTTATGCCGTGCTCGAAGACGATGCCTTGTGGCTGCGCGGCTTCGTGGCCTCGCGGGACGGGCGGAGGATCGTCGCCGGGGAGGCGCGCGGCGAACGCGGCGGCGATGAGGCGCTCGGCCGGCGGCTTGCCGGGGATTTGCTGGCGCGCGGCGCCGACGCGCTGCTCTCCGGGCTTGTCCGCCGATGAATTCGCCGCTGCGCGACAAACGTATTTTGGTGACCCGGCCGGCGGGCCAGGCCGGCGAGCTGGCGTCGCTGATCGCGGCGCGCGGCGCCGAGGCGATTTGTTTTCCCCTGGTCGACGTGGCTCCGCCCCGAAGCTGGCGGGCCGTGGATAGCGCCATCGAACGGCTGGAGGCGTTTGCCCTGGCGATTTTCGTCAGTCCCAACGCGGCCGCGTTCGGGCTGGCGCGCGCGCTTTCCCTGCGTCCCTGGCCGGCGGGTCTGGCGGCGGCGGCTGTCGGCCCAGGAACCGGAAAATTGCTGTCGGAGGCGGGTATCGGCAAAGTCATCGTGCCGCGCGGGCGCTACGATTCCGAGGCGCTGCTGTCGCTCGAACCCTTGAGCGAAGAACGTCTGGCCGGGCAGGCGGTGTTGATTCTGCGCGGAAACGGCGGCCGCGAACTGCTGCCGGAGGCGCTGCGCGCGCGAGGCGCGCGCGTCGAGTGCGTGATGTGTTATCGTCGTGTCCGGCCGCGCGATGGAAGCGAAATCGTGTCGTTATTGCGCAATAGCGCCCTGGATGCCATCATTCTGTCGTCCAGCGAAGGTTTGCGTAACCTTCTGCGATTGCTCGATACTGACAGTCGTGACAGACTGCTCGCCGTGCCGGTGTTCGTTCCGCACCGGCGCATCGCCGAGGAAGCGGCGCGGCTGGGTTTGAGCCGCGTGGTATTGACCGAGGCGTCCGACGGCGGGCTGGTTGCTGGCATGTGTACTTATCGTTGGACCCGATCATGAATGAAGAAACGACTCCTCAATCCCCGCCGCCGCTGGAAGAAGCGCCCGCCGCGACGGAATCCGTGACGCCGCCGGTCAGTCCCGGCCCCCCGGCCAGGACGGGAAGCGGCGGCATGATCCCGTGGCTGATCGTCGCCGTTCTGGCGCTCGGTCTGGCCGGCTGGCAGTGGATGGAAACGCGCGTCCGGCTGGCCGAGACGCGGCAGGAAATCGCCCGGCGGCTGGCCGAAAGCGACGCCGCCGCCGGCGAAAACCGCGCGCTGGCAAGGCAGGCGCAAGAACAGTTGGGCGCGCTGCGGGACAAGCTGAACGAAATGGAAGCGCGGCTGGCCGAATCGAAGAGCCAGCAGGAGGTTCTGGGAAACCTGTACCAGAATCTCGCGCGCAACAGCGATGAATCGATATTGACCGAAATCGAGCAGGGCGTGACGCTGGCGTCGCAGCAATTGCAGCTGGCGGGCAACGTCCAGGGCGCGGTTCTCGCGCTCGAATCCGCCGATGCGCGCCTGGCGGACAACGGCCAGCCGCAGTTCATCAACCTGCGCAAGGTGCTGGCGCGCGACCTGGATCGGCTGCGCGCGTTGCCGCAAGTAGACATTCCGGGCATGTACCTGCGCCTGGAAAACGTGATCGAGACCGTCGACGCGCTGCCGCTCACCGCCGCCAGTCGGCCGCGCGACGAAAACCGGCCTGGGCCGCCCGCCGCCGCGCCGCCGCGCGATCCGCTTTCGCTCGATTACTGGCGGGCGCTGGCGGCCAGCGCCTGGCGCGAATTGCGCGGCGTGGTGCGCATCCAGCGCATCGACCGCGTGGAGCCGGCGCTGCTTCCGCCCGGACAGGAATTCTTTTTGCGCGAAAACATCAAGCTGCGCCTGCTCGACGCGCGCCTGGCGCTGTTCGCGCGCGACCAGCGGACGTTCCGCAACGGGTTGCACCGATCCTGCGCCTGGATCGAACGCTATTTCGACGGCGAGGACAAGGCCGTTCAGAACGGCCTGCAAACGCTCAGGCAGCTCGCCGCCACGGAAATCAGCATCGAACTGCCCAACCTGAACGAAAGCCTGTCGGCGATCAAAAGGTTCCGCGCCGAGAAGGAGCATTGATGAAAAGCCTGTTCTGGATCCTGGCGCTCTTCGCGCTGGCCGTGGGCATTTCCCTGACCATGCGCGTCAACGAAGGCTATGTCCTGCTCGTCATGCCGCCCTACCGGGTCGAAGTTTCGCTCTATTTCGCCGTTCTTTTGGCGGTGTCGGGTTTCGCGGTGTTCTACGCGCTTTTGCGCGCCCTGTCGCTCGTGTTCTCGCTGCCCCGCCGGATGCGGGAATCCCAGGCCCGGCGCAGGCGCGACAAGGCGGCGGAAACCTTCGGCGAAGGTGTGCGCCTGTACTTGGCGGGAGAGCGGCGCAAGGCGATCGACGTCCTCGCCGGACTGCGCGACGGAACGTGGCCGGCGCTGGCGGCAACCCTCGCGGCGCGGGCCGCCGGCGAGATCGGCGCCACGGAAGAGCAGCGCAAATGGCAGTCGCGCGCCGCCGAACTCGACCCGCGAGTACCACCGCCCGCCGCGATCGAAACGGATCGTGAAACGGCACGGGAAGAAACGGGCGACGCGAAGAATTAGGGCTTCGCTCAGGCAAGTATACGAAATGGAGCGCGGGCGTCCCGCCCGCATCGTCCGCCTTTTTTACGGACGGGGCGTTCGTGTCCCGATCAGAACCTTCCTTTTGAGAGACATTCCCACATCCCCATCAACATTCAGAAACCCTTGCCCATCTGCCATGTAGCCTATCGCACACCGCATCGAACCACCCATCTACAACGCCCGGCCAAAGAAAAGGAGCATTCCAGCCCCTTTTTTACGCGCCTCCGTTGGCGCCTTGAGCAGGGAGGCCAGCGGCTGCTTCCTGAGTTCCTTCGCCGAGCCGCTGAACATCGCCCGCGCCCGATCCTTGCCGGCCTGGAGCGCCTGCCACGCTTCCTTGGCTTTGCGCATCGCTCTCGCGCACAGCCTTGACGTACTTGAGCTTGATCTCCGTCGTCCGTTCCCGGCAGCCCCATAGGTCGAGGTGATCGGAGCGAACTCCAACCTATGCGTTGCTATCGTGCGAGCCATTTCCCTCAAAAGCGAGGTAACCCCCCCACCGGCGTACCGCGCGAAAAGCATTCCTCCTGATAGATGTGTCAGGCCGAAGGCGGGACGGAGGAATTTGTGCGGTTCAGGGGTCAGAAATCGGGGGTCGGAAATTAGGCATCAGGCATCAGGCCGTCAAATCACCCCGTCGCTCCCGCGAAAGCGGGAATCCAGCTTTCCGCGATCGATGGCCTGCGGCGCTCCGGCGTCTCGAAAGTGCCGCCCTACACCGTGCCGAGGGTCATGGCGAGCACGACCTCGGCCTGTCTGTCTTCGGCGTTCGCCATCCGGGGAAGCTGTTATTCGCTGACGTCGGCGTGCGCCACGTCGACGCACTGCATCGGCCATGCGGCCGACCTGATCCGCTTTGGCCGGCAGGACATCGTTTTCGCGGGCGGGGCCGAGGAGGTGACGTGGGCGGTGACCTCGCTGTTCGACGCCATGGGCGTGTTGTCGACGGGATACAACGACGCGACGGCGTCGAGGCCGTTCGATCTCGGACGCGATGGCTTCGTCGTCGCCGGCGGAGCGGGCACGCCATCGCGGCCGCCGGGGCACAGGAAGCTCGCTGCTGATGCTCGATCGCGGCTTCGTCGCCGGCTGCGCCAACGTCACGGAACTCGATCCGGCGTGCGCGGGAATGCCGATCGTGACGAGCTGTCTCGATCGCCGTATCGACGCCGCGATGTCGAACAGTTTCGGTTTTGGCGGAACCAACGCCAGTCTGATTTTCAGGCGGATCTGAGCGCGACCGCCGGGAACGGAATTTCTCCCGATGGCCGGGCGAAGGCGGCGGCCCGCACGTGCCTGTTTCGTCACTCCATGCCCAAGCGGTCCGCGCCGCGAAGACGAACCGCGGACAGCGCAAGCGGCGCGGCAAGGCGAAGTCGACGAAGGCGCGGACGATTCAGAAATGGAATCAATCCCCGGAATGCCCGGCGTCGCTCCAGGATTTCAGTTCCCAGGCGGCGCGCGTGCCGCATGCCACCATCACGCCCACCACCCAGAACACGCTCGCCACGCCGATGGCGGCGCCAACCGTGCCGAACACCATGGGCGTCAGGATGCTGGAAACATTGACCGAAATCATGCGCAGGCCCAGCGCCTCGCCCTGGCGATGGACGGGCGTGATCTGGTGCAACATGCTCATGACCATCGGCTGCACCCCGCCGAGCGAAAATCCGAGCAGGATCGAGCAGACCGCCATCGTCCACGACGACTGCATCAGCGGGTAGACGCCGAACAGGGCCGCCGTGGTCGCCGTGGCGCCGGTGATCACCGCCCACTCCTTGACGCGCGCCACGACGATCGGCAGGAACAGGCGCACCACCGTCGCGGCGACGGCGAACAGGCCGAGGATGATCCCGATGACGGACGCGCTGATGCCCCGCTCGTGGCCCAGTACCGGCAGGACGAAGGTATGTACGTCCCAGCACGAAGTCAGCAGCCAGTTGACCAGCAGCAACATGCGCATGCGCGAACCGCCCAGCAGATCCCAGGCGCTGCCCGACATCCGTGTCTCTTTCGGGTCGATCCGGGGAAGGTCCGGGACGTGGCGTGCCGCCCACCACGAGCACGCCGCCAGCAGCGCCATCGCCGCGAAACAGGCGCGAAACCCCGCGAGGTCGATGACTAGGCCCGCCGCGAAAGGCCCGACGAAATTGGCGATCGACGGCGCGATGGCGATCCAGGCGAAAATTTTCTTGAGTTGCGCCGGATCGTCGGCCAGCCGCCCCGCGTGGCGCTGCAAGGTGATCACCGCGGCGCCGTTGGCCCCGCCGCACAGCATCGCCGCCACGCACAGCACGGGGAAAATGGGCCACGCGGCCGCCAGTCCGGCGCCGAGCACGGTGAGGCCCATATATAGCGTCACCGGATTCCTCAGGTTGTGGCGATCCGCGTAACGCCCCGCCGGGATGGAGAGAAACAGCTGGACGAGGGCGAACAGCGCGAGCAGGATGCCGACCGCCGCCGCCCCCTGTCCCATGCGCAAGGCCAGCAGCGGCGCCGCCATGCGCACGCCGGCCATGCACCCGTTGATGCACACCTGCACGCCGATCAGACAAGCCAGCGTCCTGTTCAAACGAATTTCGGGCTTCATGTGTTTTTTCGACGGCGAAAAGTGTGGGGGAGGGGATTTTCAACCACGGCGGGCCTGACAGGCATTGCGAAAAGCAAGAACTTTAACCACGAAGCGCATGAAAAGCGCGGCGGGAAGCGAAAATTTTCGGAGATTTTTTTCCGTGTCCCCGTGGCCAAGGCGTTTTCAGTTCAACCCAATACGCCATAAAGGGCGAAAAAAGCGAACGATGCGCGAAGCGCCGCAAGGCAAGCCTCCCTCTTGAGTGAGGTGGCCGCCGAAGGCGGGCCGGAAAGAGTTCGGCGCTGGAGTCGTCAAACGCGAATGAACAGGAAACCCCGTCATTCCCCTGATCGCCGGAATCCGGCGCGTCCGCCGAAAATGGAGCGTGGGCGTCCCGGCCGGAAAAGAAGTCAACAAAGCGGGGATGCCCGTGCCTCATTTCATTTGAACCCAAAACGCGCCACCCGGAAGAAAATCCGTTAATCGGATGATTTTCCGGGAGAAATCCGGTAGAATCCTCTCCCCGACAGTATCGAAGGGTGCCTCCGGCACCCTTTTTTACGGCGACGGCAGGGAATAATGCGACTGCAATTCATCCGAAATTTTTCGATCATCGCGCATATCGACCACGGCAAGTCGACGCTGGCCGATCGGATCATCCATCTTTGCGGCGGCCTGTCCGACCGGGAGATGGAGGAGCAGGTGCTCGATTCGATGGACATCGAGCGGGAGCGCGGAATCACCATCAAGGCGCAGACGGCGGCGTTGCAGTACACGGCCCGCGACGGGCGGGTCTATAACCTGAATCTGATCGATACGCCGGGGCACGTCGATTTTTCCTACGAGGTGTCCCGTTCCCTGTCCGCCTGCGAGGGCGCCTTGCTGGTCGTCGACGCTTCCCAGGGGGTGGAGGCGCAGACGGTCGCCAACTGTTATACCGCCATCGATCTCGGCGTGGAAGTCGTTCCGGTGCTGAACAAGATCGACCTGCCTTCCGCCATGCCGGACAACGCGCGGCAGGAAATCGAGGACGTCATCGGGATCGGCGCGGCGGACGCGGTGCTGGCGTCGGCCAAGACCGGTCAGGGGGTCGTGGACGTCCTGGAGGCGATCGTCGCGCGCATTCCCGCGCCAGAGGGGGACACGGAAGCCCCGCTCAAGGCCCTGCTGATCGATTCCTGGTTCGACAACTACGTGGGCGTCGTCATGCTAGTGCGCGTGGTCGATGGCGTCCTGCGCCCGAAGGACAGGGTGCGGCTCATGTCCGGCGAGGCAAGCTATCTGTGCGAGCAGGTCGGCGTATTCACGCCCAAGGCCGTGCAGCGGGAGGCGCTGTCGGCCGGGGAGGTGGGCTACGTGACGGCCGGCATCAAGGAATTGCGGGCCGCCAAGGTCGGCGATACGCTGACTTCCGCCGACCGGCCCGGAGCCGAGCCGCTGCCCGGTTTCAAGGAAATCAAGCCGCAGGTGTTCGCCGGGCTTTATCCGGTCGAGGCGAACCAGTACGATTCCTTGCGGGAGGCGCTGGAAAAGCTCAAATTGAACGACGCTTCCCTGCGCTACGAACCCGAAGTCTCGCAGGCGCTCGGCTTCGGTTTCCGCTGCGGTTTCCTGGGCCTGCTGCACATGGAAATCGTGCAGGAGCGGCTGGAGCGCGAATTCGACCAGGATTTGATCACCACCGCGCCGACGGTGGTCTACGAGGTGGCGACCCGCGACGGCAACGTTGTCCAGGTCGAGAACCCGGCGAAACTTCCGGAGACGACCAAGATTCTCGAAATCCGCGAGCCGATCATCACGATTACCGTTTTCGTGCCGCAGGATTACATCGGCAACGTCATCACCCTGTGCAACCAGAAGCGCGGAAGCCAGGTCGACATGACCTATCACGGGCGTCAGGTGCAGCTCGTCTATGAAATGCCGCTGGCCGAGGTCGTCATGGATTTCTTCGACCGGCTGAAATCGATTTCGCGCGGCTACGCCTCGCTCGACTACGAGTTCAAGGAATTCCGTCCGGCGGACGTCGTCAAGCTCGACGTCCTGATAAACGGCGAGAAGGTCGACGCGCTTTCGCTCATCGTGCATCGCGCGAACTCCATCCATCGCGGGCGGGAACTGGCGTCCAGGATGCGCTCGCTGATTCCGCGCCAGATGTACGACGTGGCCATCCAGGCCGCCATCGGCTCGAACATCCTCGCGCGCGAGAACGTCAAGGCGCTGCGCAAGGACGTGCTGGCCAAGTGCTACGGCGGGGACGTCACCCGCAAGCGCAAGCTGCTGGAAAAGCAGAAGGCGGGCAAGAAGCGCATGAAGCAGGTCGGATCGGTGGAGATTCCGCAGGAAGCCTTCCTGGCGATCCTCCGCGTTGACAAGTAAAGGAGCCGTGGTGAATTTTGCGTTGATCCTGTTTTGTTTGCTGGTCGCGAGCGGCGCCGTGTGGTTCGCTGATCTGCTGGTGTTCAGGAAGCGCCGGGCGCCCGGCGCGAAGGAACCCTGGTGGGTGGAATACGGGGCCAGTTTCTTTCCCGTCATCCTGCTCGTCTTCGTGCTGCGCTCGTTCGTCGTCGAACCGTTCAAGATACCGTCCGGGTCGATGATCCCGACGCTCGAAATCGGCGACTTCATCCTGGTCAACAAATTCACCTACGGTATCCGCCTGCCGGTGATCGACAAGAAGATCATCGACATCGGGACGCCCCGGCGCGGCGACGTGGTGGTTTTCCGCTATCCCGTGGATCCGTCGCTCGACTACATCAAGCGCGTGATCGGCGTTCCCGGCGACAAGGTGGCCTACCAGAACAAGCGGCTCTCCATCAACGGAGAGCCGGTCGAGACGCGCAAGATCGACGATTACCTGCATCCGGAACGCCTGTACTACTCGCGGCAGTTCACCGAGACGATCGACGGCGTGGAGCATCGCGTGCTCAACGACCAGGACGCGCCGGCGTTCCTGTCCGGCGCGATACGGTTTCCCCATTGGGAGGATTGTCTCTACAATAATGTCGGCGTGATTTGCACCGTGCCGGAAGGCCACTATTTCATGATGGGCGACAACCGGGACAACAGTCAGGACAGTCGCTTCTGGGGATTCGTGCCGGATGAGAACATCGTCGGAAAGGCGTTTTTCATCTGGCTCAATTTCAGCGACCCGTGGAAACGTATTGGCTCATTTAAGTGAGGAGTGTTGCGATGAGATACCAGCGAGGAGTTACGCTATCCGGCCTGATAGTCTGGGGAGTCGTCCTTGGCTTGGCGGCCATCCTGGGAATGAAGGTGGTCCCGGACGTCATCGATTACTACAAGATCAAGAAGATCGTCGCGTCGACGGCGGCCAACGCGAGCGGCAAGACCGTTCCGGAAATCCGCTCGATCTACGGCAGATACGCCGAAATCGACCAGATCGAGACGATCCAGCCGGCCGACCTGGACATTTTCAAGGAAAACAACCAGGTGGTCATCGCCTTCGCCTACGAGAAGCGCATACCGCTGTTCGGCAACGTCAGCCTGCTGCTCGATTTCAGGGGATCGTCGACGGAACGCGGAAGAAGTGAATGACCGGGGCGCTCGAACAGGCGATCGGTCATCGCTTTGCGAACGCTTCCCTGCTGCTCACGGCGCTGACGCACCGCAGCCACAGTTCGCCGAACAATGAGCGGCTCGAATTCCTGGGCGACTCGATTCTCAGCGCGGTGATCGCCCATGAGCTTTACGGGCGCTTTCCGCAGGTGCCCGAAGGGGACATGTCGCGCCTGCGCGCCAGGCTGGTTTGTCAGGACAGTCTCCACCAGTTGGCGCTGTCCCTGTCGCTCGGCGACCGCCTCCGGCTTGGCGATGGCGAGCAGAAGAGCGGTGGCGCGGGCCGTCCCTCGATCCTGGCCGACGCCCTCGAAGCGATTTTCGGCGCGGTGTGGCTGGACGGAGGATTCGACGCCGCGCGCCGGGTGATCGTCGGCCTGTACGGGAAAATGCTGGCCGAGGTCGCTTCCGGAAAACCGCTCAAGGACGCCAAGACGCGCCTCCAGGAATACCTGCAAGGCCAGCGCCTGCCCCTGCCGAGATACGTGCTGGCGGGCGCGGACGGCGAAGCACACGCCCAGGTATTCACCATCGCCTGCGAAATAGACAGCCGGCGGATCAGGACGGAAGGGCGCGGCGGAAGCCGCCGCGCGGCCGAACAGATCGCCGCAGAAAAAGCCTTGGAACAGTTGCGGGCGTGAAATCCGGAAAAACGGCCAAGCGCGGCGGAAACCTTGAAAAAACAAACGCCAACCTTACGGAGAAAGTTTCGCTTCGCTCATGAAAAATCCCGTTCTCTCCGTATCTTTCGCGGCCAATGTGTTGTCTCCCCATGCTTTCCGTGGGAATGACCGGGGCGCCGGATGAATGAGCTGAGATCGGGCTACGTCGCCATCGTCGGCCGGCCGAACGTCGGCAAATCCACCCTGTTGAACCGGCTGGTCGGCGAAAAAATCAGCATCGTTTCGCGCAAGGCGCAGACGACCCGCCATCGGATCACCGGCATCCTGACCCAGCCGGACGCCCAGTTCGTTTTCGTCGATACGCCGGGATTCCAGACGCGGCACGCGAGCGCCCTGAACCGGACGATGAATCGCGGCGTGACGCAGGCGCTGGCCGGCGTCGACGTCGTCATCCTGGTGGCCGAGGCGGGGCGTTTCGACGCGCGGGACGAGGCGATCCTCCGTCTCTTGCCGAAAGACCGGCCGGTGATCCTGGCCGTCAACAAGATCGACCGGCTCGCGGACAAGGCGACGCTCCTGCCAATGCTGGCCGCGCTCGCGGAAAAATTCCCGTTCGCCGCCCTGGTGCCGGTAAGCGCGGCCAGGGGAACGCAGGCCGACGCGCTGCTCGCGGAGGTGAAGAAACATCTGCCTCGCGGCGAAGCGATTTTTGGCGAGGACGAGATCACCGATCGCAGCGAGCGTTTTCTCGCGGCGGAATTCCTCCGGGAAAAGCTGTTCCGGCGGCTTGGGGACGAACTGCCCTACGCCTCGGCGGTGAAGATCGAGAAATTCGAGCACGACGGCGCGCTTCGCCGCATCGCCGCCGCCATCGTCGTCGACCGGCCGGCGCACAAGGGCATCGTCATCGGAAAAGGCGGGCAGGCGCTGAAAAAGATCGCCGCCGAGGCGCGCCAGGACATGGAACGCCTGTTCGGCGGGAAAGTCTTTCTGGAAGTTTTCGTCCAGGTCGAATCGGGCTGGACGGACGACGAGCGCCTGCTCAAAAGTCTCGGCTACGAGTGAATCCGGAGGCGCCGGGGCGATGCAGGGACACAGGGTAGACGGCCAGCCGGCGTTCGTTTTGCATACGTATCCGTTCCGCGAAACCAGTCTGATCGTCGAGGCGTTTTCCCGCGATTTCGGGCGCGTCGCCCTGATGGCGCGCGGCGCGCGGCGTCCGCGCTCGGCCCTGCGCGGCGTGCTGATGGCCTTCCAGCCGCTGGAAATCTCCTGGAGCGGGAAGGGAGAAGTCAAGACGATCGCCAAGGCCGAATGGCAGGGCGGGCAGCCCCTGCTGTGCGGCAGGGCGCTTTTCTGCGCCTATTATCTCAACGAACTCTTGCTGGAACTGCTGCCGCGCGAGGACGCCCACGCGCGCCTGTTCTCGGTTTACGCCGAAACGCTGCGCCGCTTCGCCGAAGGGGCGAAGGAAGCGGACATCCGCCGTTTCGAGCGCTCCTTCTTGCAGGAACTGGGATATGGCCTGACGCTCAAGCACGACGGCGATGGAAAAACCATCGACCCGGCGGGGTATTATGTCTACGAGATCGAGCGCGGCCCCCTCAGGCTGCCGGAGGAGGACGAATCGGCGGCCGCCGTCCGCGGGAAAACGCTGATCGACCTGGACGCCGGGGATTTTTCCGACCCGCGCTCATTGCTCGAAGCCAAGCAGTTGATGAGAACCCTGATCGCCCATTACACGGGCGGCAAGGGCCTGGAAACACGCAAGATTTTTATGGAGCTGCAAGAACCATGATCGAACTGGGCGTGAATATCGACCACGTCGCCACGCTTCGCCAGGCGCGCCAGACCTACGAACCCGATCCGACCTGGGCCGCCGTCGAGGCGCACATCGGCGGGGCGGACGGAATCACCGTGCATCTGCGCGAAGACCGCCGGCACATCCAGGACGCCGACGTCGAAAAACTGCGCACCCTGACGCAGATCAAGCTGAATCTGGAAATGGCGGCCACCGACGAAATGGTGTCGATCGCCTGCCGCCTCAAGCCGGAAATGGCCATGCTGGTTCCGGAAGGCCGCCGCGAGGTGACGACCGAGGGGGGACTCGACATCGTCGCGCAGGAAGGCCGGCTGAAGAAAGCCATCGGCCGCCTCGCGCGGGCCGGCATCGTCAGCAGCGTCTTCATCGACGCCGATCTGGCGCAGGTCGAGGCGGCGGCGCGGATCGGCGCGCGCGTCTGCGAGATCCACACCGGCCCGTATGCGCACGCCTTCCACGGCCAAGGGCGGGATGCGGAGAGTCCGGCGGCGCGCGCCGAACTCGATCGAATCCGGGCCGCCGGCGAAGCCATTTGCGGCCTGGGCATGCGTTTCAACGCCGGTCACGCGCTGAATTACTTCAACGTGCAGCCCGTGGCGCGCCTGCCCGGCATCCGTGAACTGCACATCGGGCACGCCATCGTCAGCCGCACCGTGTTCACCGGCCTGCGCGAGGCCGTCCGCGAAATGAAGCGGCTGATGCGCGAAGCGGCCGCGCAACCCGCGCCGTAGCGCCGATGATCGCCGGCGTCGGCGCCGACATCGTGGCCGTGGCGCGGCTCGCGCGGCTCTACGAGCGCCACGGCGCGCGGGCGCTGGAAAAGCTGCTCGCGCCCGCCGAACGCGCCGAATTTTCCAGGGCCGTCGATCCCGCGCGTTTTCTCGCCAAGCGTTTCGCCGCCAAGGAAGCGCTTGGCAAGGCCATCGGCACGGGAGTGTCCGCGCCGGCTACCCTGCCCAACATCGCGGTGACGCACGACGCGCTCGGCAAACCGTCGTTCGCCTGCGCGCCGCCCCTGGAACGCCACCTCGCCGAGCGCGGCCTGACCGTCCATCTCTCGATCAGCGACGAAACCGACCATGCCCTGGCGTTCGTCGTCATCGAACGCGCCTGATACCGCCCGGAACGGGGAAAGAGCGGTTAACCACGACGAGCGCGACAGGCGTGACGGAAGTCAAAAACAAAAACCATCAACCACGGCAAACACGGCGGGCATGGCGAAAATCGGGAGGTGACCCCCCGTCATTCCCGCGAAAGCGGGAATCCAGCGCGTAAACTCCGGCGCGAAGCGCCGCAAGCCAAGCCTCCCTCCTGAGGGAGGTGACCTGCGGCAAAGCCGCGGGTCGGAAGAAGTCGGGCGTTTATTCTTCCAATCGCGCCCGTAAATCCTGCCGCACAAATCCCTCCGTCACGCCTTCGGCGTGACACTTCGCTCAGGGGGAAGTTTGATTTGAAAAATGAACCGGATTCCGGCGATCAAAGGAATGGCGGGGAAAAGGGA
>JAIRPF010000025.1 GCA_031257115.1 Accumulibacter sp. | reverse complement strand
TTCCAGCCTCCGCACCGCCCTAAAGGGCGGGGTTTCAAACCGGAGTCAGTTTTACGATGAACATCGGCGTGTTTCTGATACTCAACCGGCAGGGCAGCCTGGAGGAAAACCTCGCGCTGGCGCGGGACGCGGGCTTTTCCCACGCGGATTTGACCTACACCCACTCCGGAGCGGCCATGATGGAACGCTCCGGCCTGATTCCCTCGGTGAGCCTGGACGCGAATCCATTCGACATCAAGCGGCTGTTCGAAAAATACGGCATCGGCATCTCGACGGTCTGCGCCCACGCCCCGCTCCTCGAAGCGTCCAGCCCGGCGCGTTTCGGCGCGGCGGAGATCATGAAGGCGGTCCGGTTCGCGGCGGCCATCGGCGTCAGGGACGTCATCACCACGGAGTTCTACGCCAATTCCGAATGGTCCAGGCGGCTCACCCACGAGCAGCGGGTCTGCGTGGCCGCCGAGAAGCTCTACGAGGCGTCCCGCATGGCGGCGGACTACGGAGTAAAAATCTGCCTGGAGCCGCACGGGCCGCTGACCTGCTCCATCCGGGGCCTCGGCGACATCCTGGACCTGCTGGGCAATCCCGATTCGGTCGGCGTCAACCTGGACACGGGCAATTGCTGGCTCGGCGGCGCCGACCCCGTGGAAATGGCGACCGTCTTCAAGGATCGCATCTACCACATCCACTGGAAAGATTTGGGCGAAGAATACGCCGCGAAACGCGGCGCGATTTTCGGCAGCGGGTTTTCCACCATCGAACTGGGAACGGGCGTCATCGACCTCGAAGGCGTCGCGGACGCGCTGCGTGACAGCCCGATCATCCACAACTCCACCCTGGAAATCAGCGGCCCGCCGGAACTGCTGCGAGCCAGCGCCGCCCATGCGAAAAAACTCTGGGAGCGGACGCAAAAACTTTAACGGAATCTACGGAGAACACGGAGAAAGACAAAGAAAACTCTCCGTCATTCCCGCGAACGCGGGAATCCAGTTCGTCTGTCAAAATTGGAGCGCGGACGCCGCTCTCGTTTCGTTCGCTTTTTTGCGGGCGGGACGCCCGCGCTCCAATATGAAAACCTCCCTCTTGAGGAAGTGGCTCGCGGCGAAGCCGCGAATCGGAAGGAGTCGGCGGTTGAGTTTCAGCTGTGGACGTTCGATGAACGGACTGGGTTTCAGCGATCGAGGGGATGAGGGTTTCCTGTTCATCCGCGTCTGATGATTCGACCGCCCAACTCCTTCCGTCACGCCTTCGGCGCGACACCTCCCTCAGGAGGGAGGCTTGGCTTGCGGCGCTTCGCGCCGGAAGGTACGTTCCTGGATTCCCGCGTTCGCGGGAATGACGGGTTTTCCCTTTGTTTTCCGCCGTGCCCGTCGTGGTCAAAAGGATTTTGTTTTTCTCCGTGTTCTTCGTACTTTTCGTAGCCTGAAGGTTTTCGCTTTCGCTTTTCGCCGTGTTCGTCGTGGTTGACGATTTTCGCTCTCGACTGCCTCCATGTTCCTTGTGTTTCTCCGTGGTCAGGGTTTTTCGCTGCGTCTGTTTTGGCGAATGGCTTTTTCTGGGTTAATATTCGGCTTCATTCACCGTCGGAGCGGCGCATCAGCGTGATCCGGCGGTTTTGTTTTCCGGCGGGCAGCGATGAACAAGATACCTTTGACAACCTCGGGGGCCGAGAGGCTCCGCGTCGAATTGCAGCATCTGAAATCGGTCGAGCGTCCGAAAGTGATCGCGGCGATCGCCGAGGCGCGTTCCCACGGCGATCTTTCCGAGAACGCCGAATACGACGCGGCCAGGGAACGCCAGGGGTTCATCGAGGGGCGGATCAAGGAGATCGAGGCCAAGCTGGCGAACGCGCAGATCATCGACCCGAAGCGGCTGGACGCCGACGGTCGCTGCGTTTTCGGGGCGACGATCGATCTGGAGGATCAGGATTCGGGAGAGCGGGTGACCTACCAGATCGTCGGCGAGGACGAGGCCGACATCAGGGCGGGCAAGATTTCCGTCAATTCGCCGATCGCCAGGGCGCTGATCGGCAGGTACGCCGGCGACGTGGCGCAGGTCCAGGCGCCGAGCGGCGTCCGCGAATACGAAGTGCTCGCCGTCCGCTACGAGTGACCGGTTTTCCGATCTCCGGCCTCCGGACGCCAGACCACGAGCAGCTTGCCGATGTGCTGTACCGGCGCGGCGTCCAGGCGCTCACAAATCTCGCCGAGCAGGCGCTCGCGTTCTTCCCGGTCGTCGCCGTAGACCCGGATCTTGACGAGTTCGTGGCTCTCCAGGCAGGCGTCGATTTCCTTGAGGACCGGCCCGGACAGTCCGTTCCGGCTGATCGATACGACGGGTTTCAGGCCGTGCGCCCTGGAACGCAGCGAGCGCCGCTGGCCAGCGGTAATCCCAAGCATCCGTAAACCTTTCAAAATGCGTATTTTACAGGGCGCGAGGCCGCCGCGATGAAACGAACCCGGACGAGCAAGGCGTGGATGCGCGAGCACGTGACCGACCCCTATGTGCAGCGGGCCAGGGCGGAAGGCTATCGGTCGCGCGCCTCGTACAAGCTGATGGAGATCGACGACCGTGACCGCCTGATCCGTCCCGGCGACACGATCGTCGACCTGGGCGCCGCGCCCGGCGGATGGTCGCAGGTGGCGGCGCGGCGGCTCAAGGGAAACGGCCGCGTGCTGGCCATCGATCTCCTGGAAATGGACGGCCTGCATGGCGTCGAGTTCATCCGGGGAGATTTCCGGGAAGAGCGCGCGCTGCGGCGGCTGGAGGACTTGCTGGCCGGCGCGCGCGCGGGGCTTGTGCTCTCGGACATGTCCCCCAACATTTCGGGCGTGCCGTCGTCCGATCAGGCGCGGATCGCGCATCTGGCCGGGCTTGGTCTGGATTTCTGCCGCCGCTGGCTGAAACCGGACGGAGCTTTCCTGGTCAAAATGTTCCAGGGCCGCGGCTATGACGATTTCGTGCGCGAGATGAAAACGGTTTTCGCAAGCGTGGCGACGCGCAAGCCGGACGCCTCGCGCGGCCGCAGCGCGGAAGTCTATTTGCTCGGAAAAAGTTTGAAACAGGAAAGCGCGGCGGCACGAATGCCAGGCAGAACCGGCGCGGATCCGATTTGCCCGGACGCTGGAAGCAGAGGCAATGGAGCAACGGGAAATGGATGACCTCCCAAAAGCAAGGCAAGCGTTTCCTCGTTACCATTCACTTCCGGCGCGAAGCGCCCAAGTCGAGACTCACGGAGGAGGTGTCATGCGGCGCAAGCCGCATGACGGAGGGAGTTGAGTGGCCAAATCATCAAACGCGGATGAGCAGACACACAAACGGAAAACCTGTCCATTCCCGCGAACGCGGGAATCCAGTTCGTGACCTCCTGCCCAAAGGACTGCAAACTCAAAGGATGCGGCGCGGCGCGCCGGAGTGTACGCCCTGGATTCCCGCTTACGCGGGAATGACGGGTTTTTCTGTCTGCCCGCGTTTGATGACTCGACCGCCCAACTCCCTCCGACCCGCCTTCGGCGGGCCACCTCCCTCAAGAGTGAAGCTTTATCCGGGGCGCTTTGCGCGAGTCGGACTACCGCGCAAGCCACTTTCCCCAAAGCTCGTCATTCCCGCGCAAGCGGGAATCCCGACACGTACTCCCGGCGCGTAGCGCCGCAAACCAAGCCGCCCTCCTGAGGGAGGTGTAGCGCAGAAGGCGTGACGGATGGAGTTCGGCGGTCGAGGT
>JAIRPF010000003.1 GCA_031257115.1 Accumulibacter sp. | reverse complement strand
TAGAGAGTTCCAACAGCGGTATCCGAGACAATCTTGCGCGTTTCAACCGAAGAAGCAAGCGCTTTTCCAAGACCCTCAACAGGCTCAAAATCACCCTCGACCTCTTCATCTACCGAGCTATCGTGATAGACAATGCTATGGGAACATTTCCACCCGGAAGCCGGTCATGATATGGGGAAGCGCGCCGGGAAGGACAATCCTCGCCACGCCCTTGGAATATTCGGTTTCGTAAACCCTGGACAGCTCAAAATATTGCGGATCGATATTCCTGATGCCGTCTACCGTATTGAGCAGGATGGGGAAAAAAGCGCCCACCGCGATGATGTAGATCTTGGACGCCTCGCCAATGCCAAACCACAGGATTGACAATGGAATTCACGCGATGGGAGGAATGGGCTTGAGTATCTGTACCGACAGATCGGTGACGATTTCCAGCTTTCTGGAGAGACCGACGTCGATTCCCAGGATGAGGGCAAGAACCAGGGCGATCAGGAAACCCTCGCCCACCCTCGCCGCGCTGGCGGCGATATGGTCGGGCAGACTCCCGTCGAGCATGAAATCGACGGCGGTTTTCAAAACCCTTTCGGGCGCCGGCAAAGTGTAGGGCTTGATCTTTTCCAGCAGATCGGCGCCTTTCCAGACGGCGACGAGAAAGACCGGCAGCGCGGCGTACAGGGCCAGTCCGCCGAGGAGCCGCGCCGTTTTCTCCTGCATGGTCAAAGACCGGCTTCCCTGAGGTAGCGTGTATTGATGAAACGGTCGATGTCGACGTCATTGACGATGATCTTTTCCGCCAAGATGTAATCCTTGACCTTGCGGATTTCCTGGATGTCATCGCGGGTCAGGCTCTGATAGAAAACCAGGTTTCCGAAGATCGCCTCCATCACCGCCGACTCGATCCTGAGATCCGGCGCGAGAACCGCGGCGGCTTCCCTGGGATGGGCCGCGATGTAATCCGATCCCCGCTGCCCGGCCTTGACATAGGCGGCCAACACCTCCGGATGGGCCTCGCCGAAGCCGCGCACGACGTAGCTGACCATGTTGCCCTTCTTGATCCCCGTTCCGTCGGCGATGACCCTGGCTCTGCCCGATGTGGCGAGTTGCGAAATGAATTGTTCCCAGATCACCGTTCCGTCGATCTGGCGGGTCTCCAGGGCGGCGGGAACATCCCCGGCGGCGAGATTCACCGATGCGATGTCGTTGAAGGAAAGCCCCGCTTTCTTGAGAAGCAGCGCCGTCAGGTGCTGAGCGTAGGAACCCTTCACGTAGGCGATTTTCTTTCCCTTGATCTGTTCCAGCGACGTAATCAGAGAATCTTTCCCGACCAGCAGGGCCAGCGCCTTTTCTCCGTGGGCCACGTGGGCGAAAATCTGGATGTCCTGACCGGAGGATCTGGCGAGGATGGCGGGCATGTCGGCCATGAAGCCCACGTCGGCGTTGCCCGCCGCCACGGCTTCGTTGACCAGCGGCCCGGAGTTGAAGAGGGTCCAGGTATAGGTGGCGTTTACCTTGCTCAGTTCCTCCTCGAAATACCCCAGCTTGTGGGCGAGAAGCAGGGACGAATACAGGGGAAAGGGCTGCGCTCCGATCCGCAGAATGGTCTTGCCGGCGTCATTTTTTTCGGGCCGGCTCCGGCGGCGTTTCCCTGGAACGGCAACGCAAGGCCCAGCGTCAGGGCCAGCGCGAGGGCCGGCCATCCCCAAAAGCCATTTTTCCGGTTTCTCTTCATCGTGATACTCCTTTTGAATGATCTCCGTTTCCGTGACTTCATTTCCGGGCCACCGGTGGCGCGCCGGTTCCACGATGGAATAAAACATAGGCGTCGACCGCGCGAATCCAATCCTAGCCAAACGAACGGACGGTGGGAGCAAAGCGTTTTTTCTATGCTTATCAGGATATTCGCGGAAAAACGGCGGCGGCCATGATGGAGACGGGGACAAAAGCAAATGGCCCGGCGATCGGGAAAATGGCGGATTTCGGAGAACCTTCCGGAATCACGGCGGCCATCGCGCGATTTTGCGGCCTGCCGCTAATAACTTCCGGTTCCAGGCTTATGCGCGAGTCTTGCATAAGCAAATAAAAAACGGTTCTTTGAGAGGACGGCGGGAGTCCATAGAATCTCCGAAAGGCCGGTGATCCGGCGATTCGGGACGGCGGAGGTCTTCGGGAATGAATTTCCAGCAATTGCGCATCCTGCGCGAAACGGTTCGCCAGGATTTCAACCTGACGACCGTGGCCAACACGCTGTTTACTTCGCAGCCAGGCGTTTCCAAGCACATCAAGGATCTCGAGGACGAGCTGGGCGTCGAAATCTTCATCCGCCGCGGCAAGCGCCTGCTCGGCCTGACGGAGCCAGGCAGGGAAGTCCTGGGCGTCGTCGAGCGCATCCTGCGCGACACGCAGAACGTGCGCAACATCGCCGGACATTTCGCCAGCCGCGAGAGCGGAAGCCTCACCATCGCCACGACGCACACGCAGGCCCGCTATGCGTTGCCGGAAGTCATCAAGCAATTCAGGATCGAATACCCCAGTGTGCGCCTGGTACTGCACCAGGGCAGCCCCAGGGAGATCGCCGGACTGCTCGCGGCGGGCGAGGCCGACATCGCCATCGCCACCGAAGGCTTGGCCGGCGTTCCGGAAATCGCCTCCTTTCCGTGCCACACTTGGCATCACGCCGTCATCGCGCCGCGCGGTCATCCGCTGGCCGCGCTCAAAGAAATCACCCTGGCGGACGTCGCCGAATACCCGATCGTGACCTATCAGGAAGGTTTTACCGGGCGCGCCAACATCGACCGCTGCTTCGCCGACGCGGGCCTGGCGCCGGACATCGTCCTTTCGGCCATCGACGCGGACGTCATAAAAACCTACGTAGACGTCGGACTCGGCGTCGGCATCATCGCCGCGATGGCCTACCATCCCGAACGCGACGCCGGCCTCATCCGTCTCGACGTGCCGGATTTATTCACCGTGAACACGACGCGCCTGGCGATCCGGCGCGGCGTCTATCTGCGCGGTTATGCCCATGGACTGATCCGGAAACTCCTGCCCGGACTGACGGAAGAAAAAATGATCCAGATCCAGCGCGGCGAAACGGAAACCGGCGAGGATTTCGTGATCTGATTCCATTGCGCGATGACGAGAAACGAAGACGATCCGGAAACAGTGCCGTGGCGCGGCGAGGCAAAACCGACAGGGTGTCGTTTTCATCGCGGAATGGGATGGCGAATTGCCCGCAGCGGTGGTTTTGACCTCCCTCTTGATACGCTCCTGGATTCCCGCTTTCGCGGGAATGACGGGTTTTTTCTTTTACCTCCCGCTTTTCGCGGTGCCCGTCGTGTTCGCCGTGGTTGAACGCTTTTTGCTTTTGACTTTCGCCACGTCTGCCGTGGTCAAGGCGGTTCTTCCGCTTGGCGGACCACGCTTTGTACCGCCATCGAGCGGACCTCGCCTTGCGACCAGGACAATAGGTTGGGATGAGCGAAGCGAACCCCAACACGGGCGGCTGAGCAAAGAGGCGCGAATGCCGGGACACGGCGAGCGGATGCTATTCGCCCCCGTGAAACTCGCCGCGCCATGATTGAAAGACACGGCAGGCGCGAATGTTGGGGGGCGTTTCGCCCACCTCGATCCATGCGGACTGAAATCTCACGTATTCCTGGATCGATTTTCACGCCATCCGCCGTTTCCGCCGTGGTTAAATCGGGCTTTGTTCATTTCCTCCGGATTCCATGCCGACCGAACCGCCCAAGCCGCTCTTTTCCTATCGCCCGTATTGGGCCAAAAGATTCGGCGTCGCGCCGTTTCTGCCGATGTCGCGCGGCGAAATGGAGGCGCTCGGCTGGGATTCGTGCGACGTGGTGATCGTCACCGGCGACGCTTACGTCGACCATCCGAGCTTCGGCATGGCGCTGATCGGGCGATTGCTCGAAGCGCAGGGCTTTCGCGTCGGCGTCATCGCGCAGCCGGACTGGCGTTCGGCCGAGGCGTTCCGGGCGCTGGGGCGGCCGAATCTGTTTTTCGGCGTCACCTCCGGCAACATGGATTCGATGGTCAACCGCTATACGTCCGACCGCAAGATTCGTTCGGACGACGCCTACACGCCGAACGGCGAACCGGGGCGGCGTCCCGACCGCGCCGTGGTGGTGTACGCCCAGCGGTGCCGCGAGGCGTATCCCGGAGCCAGCGTGGTGATCGGCTCGATCGAGGCCAGTTTGCGCCGCCTGGCGCATTACGATTACTGGTCGGACACGGTGCGGCGCTCGGCGCTGGCCGACGCCAGGGCCGATCTGCTGATCTACGGCAACGCCGAGCGGGCCATCGTCGCGTTGGCGCACCGGCTGGCGGCGGGCGAGGCGATCGGCGGCATCCGCGATCTGCGCGGCACGGCGTTCATGGTTCCGCGCGGCTGGCGGCCGGGCAGCGATTGGGCGGAAATCGACGCGACGGCGGCCGGCGCGCCGGAGCCACCGATCCGGCGCGCGAATCCGCATGACGGAAACGAGGCCGCGCCGGCCATCGATCCCCCGGCGGCGCGGCGCGCGATCGAACGCTCGCGCGCCGTGCTCCGCCTGCCTTCCTGCGAGCGGGTGAAGGACGATCCGGCGCTCTACGCGCACGCCTCGCGCGTCTTTCACCTGGAATCGAATCCCGGCAACGCCCGCGCGCTCGTCCAGGCGCACGGCGACCGGGACGTGTGGGTGAATCCGCCGCCGATACCGCTCTCCACGCCGGAGATGGATGGCGTCTACGGCTTGCCGTACCGGCGCGCGCCGCACCCCGCCTACACCGGGGCGAAAATTCCGGCCTGGGAAATGATCCGCTTCTCGGTCAGCATCCTGCGCGGCTGTTTCGGCGGCTGCGCCTTCTGCTCGATCACCGGACACGAGGGGCGCGTCGTCCAGAGCCGGTCGGAGGCCTCGATCCTGAATGAGATCGAGGACATCCGCGACAGGACGCCGGGCTTCACCGGCGTCATTTCCGACCTCGGCGGGCCGACGGCCAACATGTACCGCATGGGCTGCCGGGACGGGCGCGCCGGGGCCGCCTGCCGGCGTCTGTCCTGCGTCTTTCCGGACATCTGCCGCCGCCTCGACGCCGACCACGCGCCGCTCATCCGGCTCTACCGCGAGGCGCGCGCGGTTGCCGGCGTCAAGCGCGTGCTGATCGGCTCCGGCCTGCGCCATGACCTCGCCGCGCGCTCGCCCGAATACGTCCGGGAACTGGTGACGCATCACGTCGGCGGCTATCTGAAGATCGCGCCCGAACACACCGAGCCTGGGCCGCTCGCGCACATGATGAAGCCGGGCATCGGCGTCTACGATGCGTTCAAGCGGCTGTTCGACCGTTTCTCGAAGGAAGCCGGCAAGGAACAGTACCTGATTCCGTATTTCATCGCCGCGCATCCGGGCACGACCGACGAGGACATGCTCGCGCTCGCGCTCTGGCTCAAGCGCAACGGCTTTCGCCCCGACCAGGTGCAGACCTTCCTGCCGACGCCGATGACCATCGCCGCGGCGATGTACCACACCGGGCGCAATCCCCTGAAGCGGATCGACGGCCAATCGCCGCGCGTCGAGACCGCGCGCGCCGGCCGGCAGCGCCGGCGGCACAAGGCGTTTCTGCGCTACCACGATCCCGAAAACTGGCCGCTCCTGCGCGAGGCGCTGCGGCGCATGGGGCGCGCCGATCTCATCGGCAACGGAAAAAGGCATCTGGTGCCGCATTTCCAGCCGCCGGGAAGCGGTCTCCGGCAAACGCGGCGAAAAACCTTTCCCGGAGGGGAAAAGTGAGTGTCGGGAATCGAAGGAACCCGCCGATTCCGTGAAACCGGCGCGTTTTCCCTTTTCCTCTCCGCCCCGTATAATCCCCGCGCCGCCCGGATGATGAAATTGGTAGACATACCGGACTTAAAATCCGGAGCCGAAAGGCGTACGGGTTCGATTCCCGTTCCGGGCAAGGCTCATGAAGAGGAGATCATGAAAAAGATCATCGCCGGTCTGGTTTTTGCCCTTGTTTCTTTCGCGGCTCATGCCGCCACCCCAGACAAGGATGCCGAGCTTTTCGATTTCCACCAAAAAGCCTGTGATGGCGGGGATGCGACAAGCTGTCCCTTTCTGGGCCTCCTGTACGCGAACGGCAAGGGCGTCAAACAGAATTATTTCAGGGCGGCCGAACTCCACCAAAAAGCCTGTGATGGCGGGGATGCGAGAGGCTGTTTCCTTCTGGGCCACCTGTATGAGAACGGCAAGGGCGTCAAACAGAATTATTTCAGGGCAGCCGAACTCTACCAAAAAGCCTGTGATGGCGGGGTTGCGAGAAGCTGTTTCAATCTGGGCTTCCTGTACGAGAACGGCAAGGGCGTCAAACAGAATTATTTCAGGGCGGCCGAACTCCACCAAAAAGCCTGTGATGGCGGGG
>JAIRPF010000208.1 GCA_031257115.1 Accumulibacter sp. | reverse complement strand
GCGGATGTTTTTCCCGGGCGCGTTTGGGAACTCAACCGCCCAACTCCCTCCGTCGCGCCGAAAACGCGTTACGCACCGCTAAACACGGTATGCGGTAACGCGGCTTGCGGCTTGCGGCTTGCGGAAGCATTATGGCGAACGCTTCAGAAATGTCAGGAATTTTTTGTAAAATATCGAAATTTTCTAGGGCTGTTTTTCGAGATTGCCGCCGCTCATGTGTGAACCGGGTGCACTATATCCCAATGCCCGCGAATTCAAGCGGGGTTGACCGCAACGGCGCGACGCAGGGCGAGTTAACCGGCCTCGTCAAATCGCTTCGTCATTGCCTTGACAAGCGGGAATCCAGTTCGTTTATCAACTATTTGTTTCCAGAAATTCGACCGCCAAACTCCCTCCGACCCGCGGCTTCGCCGCGGGCCGCCTCCCTCACGAGGGAGGCGCTGGATTCCGCTTATCAAGGAAATGATGGGTTCCTTCTTTGTTTTTCGTCGTGCCCGTCGTGTTCGTCGTGGTTACTGCTCTTGCCTTTCTCCGTGTTTGCCGCGTTAATAAGCTTTTCGCCTTTTGCCGCATGATTGTTGCGCAACTTGACAAGTTCATTGAAAGGTCTATGCTGCCTTTCGTTTTTTAAAACAACTATGACTCCGAGGAGAAAAACCATGCTTCGCAAAGCAGTCTTGGCGGCTTTCGCCGTGGGTATGCTCGTTCATGGCGGCGCGGCCGTGGCGCAAGCCTACAAGTCGGAATACCGTTTATCCACCGTTCTGAATAATGCTTTCCCGTGGGGCCAGGCCGGCGAGCGCTGGGCGAATCTGGTCAGGGAAAGGACGCAGGGGCGCATCAACATCAAGCAGTACCCCGGAGCGTCGCTGGTCGGCGGCGAGCAGACCCGCGAGTTTACCGCCATCCGCCAGGGCGTCATCGACCTGGCCGTCGGCTCGACCATCAACTGGTCGCCGCAGATCAAGCAGTTGAACCTGTTCGCCATGCCTTTCCTGATGCCCGACGAGAAGGCGCTCGACGCGCTGATCCAGGGCGAGGTCGGCAAGGATCTGTTCAAGATCATCGAGAAGCTCGACGTGGTTCCGCTGGCGTGGGGCGAAAACGGGTTCCGCGAGGTTTCCAATTCCAAGCGGGCGATCGCCTCGCCGGCCGACATCAAGGGCCTGAAGATGCGCGTGGTCGGCTCGCCGCTCTTTCTCGACATATTTACCGCGCTGGGCGCCAATCCGACCCAGATGAGCTGGGCCGACGCGCAGACGGCGCTCGCTTCCAGCGCCGTCGACGGTCAGGAAAATCCGATCGCGGTCTACTTCGCCTCGAAACTGCCGGGAATCGGCCAGAAATATCTGACGCTCTGGCATTACATCAACGATCCGCTGATTTTCGTGGTCAACAAGGACGTCTGGGCGCAATGGACGCCCGAGGACCGCGAGATCGTCCGCCAGGCCGCCGTGCAGGCCGGGAAGGAGAATATCGAGAACGTGCGCAACGGCGACGCCGGGATGCTCAAGCAGATCGAAAACGCCGGCGTCACGGTCACCACGCTGACCGATGAGCAGCGCAAGCCGTTCATCCAGGCGACCCGCGCCGTCTATGAGAAGTGGACGAAGAACATCGGCGCCGATCTCGTCAAAAAAGCCGAAGAGGCCGTCGCCAAACGATAAAAACGGCAGGATGTCCGCGGCGGGCGCTTCGTCCGCCGCGCCGCGGCTCCGGGAGTCGGGATGGGCGACAGGCCCGCCGCGCCGCTCTCCGGAGGAAAGGTTCCGGGCTGGAATGGGTTCAACAATGACAACGAGTTCCAACAACGATAAAAAGGGCGGGGGGAGACTCGCCTCGGTCGAGCGGGTATTGATGGCCGCGACGATGGGCGCGCTGTGCGTCATCACGATGGCCAACGTGCTGGTGCGTTATTTCACGGACATGTCCTTCGCCTTCACGGAGGAAATTTCCATCGCGCTGATGGTGGTCATGACGCTGGTCGGCGCGTCGCGCGCCTTCGCCGCCGGCCATCACCTCGCCATCCAATACTTTGCCGGACGCTTGCCGGGCGTGCGCCGGATCGCGCCGAGGCTCGCCGCCGGCTGTTCGCTGCTCATGTTCGCCCTGCTCGCCATCTTTGGCGCGCGCATGGCCTGGGACGATTACGATTTCGAGGTCACATCGCCTTCGCTGGGCGTCCCGCAGTGGTGGTACTCGATCTGGCTGCCGGTCCTTTCGGTGCTCATCGTGGCGCGCCTGATCGGGCTGCTGCGCCGGGGAGGGCGGTGATGGACTGGCTGCTCTTCGGCATTTTCATCGTCCTGATGCTCGCGGGCGTGCCGCTGGCCGTCACCATGGGCCTCGCGGGAACGGCGGTCGTCGCCGTCACGGGCATGGGCATCATGTCCCTGCCCACCAGCGTATATACCGGCATCGCCAAGTATCCCCTGATGACCATTCCCGTCTTCATCATCGCCGGGCTGATTTTCGAGCGCGTCGGCGTGGCGGCTTCCCTCGTCCGCTTCGCCTCGGCCATCGTCGGGCACCGCCGGGGCGGGCTGGCCATCGTCGCCGTCGTCGTGGCGATGATCATGGGCGGCATTTCCGGGTCGGGGCCGGCGGATTCGGCCGCCGTCGGCGCGGTCATGCTGCCGTCGATGCTCAAGGCCGGTTATCCACGCCAATTCACGGCTTCCGTCATCGCCGCCGCCGGTTCGACCGGCATCCTGATTCCGCCCTCGATCGCCTTCATCATCTACAGCCTGCTGGTTCCGCAGGCTTCCGTGCCGGCGCTCTTCGCCGGCGGGATGCTTCCGGGCATCCTGTCGGGATTGTCGCTGATCGCGGCGGCGTGGTGGTTTTCCGCCCGGAACGGTTACGAGGCCACGCGGACGGAGGTACGCCCCCCGTTCTGGCAGAGCCTGAAAGAGGCCGGCTGGGGCTTGGCCGCGCCGGTCATCATCCTAGGCGGAATGCGCAGCGGATTTTTCACGCCGACCGAGGCCGCCGTGGTGGCCGTCTTTTATGGTTTCCTGGTCGGCATGGTGATCTACCGGACGCTTTCCTGGCGCGACGTCTATGACATCCTGGTCGAATCGGCCGAAATCGCCGCGGTGATCCTCACGGTGGTCGCGCTCGCCAGCGTCTTCGCCTGGACCAGCAGCGCGCTCGGAACATTCGACCGCCTCGCGGTCGCCATGGTCGGCACGGGAATGCCCGAAGCGGTCACGCTGGTCAGCATCCTTTTGCTGGTGCTGATCGCCGGCATGTTCCTCGACGTCATATCGATGTTTTTCATTTTCATGCCGCTGCTCGTTCCCATCGCCGTCCACTACCATTGGGATCTGGTCTGGTTCGGCGTGCTCATCACCATGGACATGGCGCTCGGCCAGTTCCATCCGCCGCTCGGCGTCAATCTGATCGTCACCTGCCGGATGGCCGACATCTCGATGGAATCGACCATCGTCTGGTCGCTATGGTTCGTCGCCGCCATGGCCATCGCCATGCTGCTCGTCGCCTTCGTGCCGGAAATCGCCCTGTGGCTGCCGCGCTCTCTGGGTTACGTGTAGTCGCGGGCGCAAGGGAATGATGATTGTTCAGGGGCGGAGTCATCAGTTCCCTCACCCGCAGCTTGAAATCGCCGGGATTGTGCAATATCAAGCTGTCATTGCCATCACCGCCCCAGACGATAAAACGCCAGGCTGCCGTTCAGATTGGGATCGTCTTCGACCGGCTGTCCATACACGTCGAAGGCCAACCGCTCGCGCACGGCGATGCCGAGTTTTTCGCATAGCGCCTCGAAATCGGCGAGGGTGAAAAAGCGCACGTTCGGCGTGTCGTACCACTCGTAGGGCAAATCCTCGGAGACCGGCATGTGTCCTCTGGCGACCGCCTCGCGGTTGGCGCGGTAGGCGAAATTGGGGAAGCTGACGATGGCCTCGGCGGCGACGCGCAGCATTTCGCCGAGGATGCGCTCGGTGCTGTGCATCGCCTGCAACGCCTGCGAAATGATGGCGTGGTCGAAAGAGGCGTCGCCAAAGCCGGAAAGCCCGCCCTCGATGTCGATCTGGATCACGTCGACGCCGTTGCGGATGCAGCCGAGCACGCTGTCATGGTCGATTTCCACGCCGTAGCCCGTGACCGACCGGCTTTCCCGGAGATAGCGCAACAAGCGCCCATCGCCGCAGCCCAGGTCGAGCACGTGCCGGCCTTCGGGAATCCATCCGGCGATCACGGCGAAGTCGAAGCGTTCGCGCTCCCTGGGCGTCAGCGGGCGGGGCCGGTGGGCGGTCGTCATGGCTTGATTTTCTCCAGATAGGCGCGGAGCGCCGCGTGATAACGCGCGTCGTCGAGCAGGAAGGAATCGTGGCCGGCGTCGCAGTCGATTTCGGCGTAGGCCACGCGGCGGCGGTTTTGCATCAGGGCAAAGACGATCTCGCGCGAGCGCGCCGGGGAGAAACGCCAGTCGGTGGTGAAGCTGACGACGAGGAAACTCGCCCGCGCCGCCGCGAGCGCCGTGGCGAGATCGCCGCCGTGATCCAGGGCCGGATCGAAATAGTCCAGCGCCTTGGTCGTCAGCAGGTAGGTGTTGGCGTCGAAGAAAGCGGCGAACTTATCGCCCTGGTAGCGCAGATAGGATTCGATCTCGAAGTCGATGCCGTAGGAAAAACCGAGTCCGCCGCCGCGCAGTTGCCGCCCGAACTTCTCGTTCATCTGGTCGTCGGAAAGATAGGTGATGTGGCCGATCATCCGCGCCAGCCGCAGGCCGCGCGCCGGCACGACGCCGCGCTCGGCGTAATGCCCGCCGTGGAATTCCGGATCGGACAGGATGGCCTGGCGGGCCACCTCGTTGAAGGCGATGTTCTGGGCGGAGAGCTTGGGCGCGGAAGCGATCGCGATGACATGGCGGATGCGTTCGGGAAACTTCAGCGACCACTCGATGGCCTGCATCCCGCCCAGGCTGCCGCCGATCACCGCGGCCCAGGTGTCGATGCCCAGATGATCGGCCAGCCGGGACTGGGCGAGCACCCAGTCCTCGACGGTCAGCAGCGGAAAGTCGGCGCCGTAACGCTTGCCGGTTTCGGGATTCGGCGAAAGCGGCCCGGTCGACCCGTAGCAGCCGCCGAGGTTGTTGACGCCGACGACGAAGAATTTCTCCGTGTCGAGCGGCTTGCCCGGCCCGACCAGATTGTCCCACCAGCCCTCGCTGTCCGGCGTGTCCGCATGGAAACCGGCGACGTGGTGGCTGCCGGACAGGGCGTGGCAGACGAGCACGGCGTTCGAACGCGCGGCGTTCAGGCTCCCGTAGGTCTCGAAGACGAGTTCGAACGACGGCAGGCGGCCGCCCCCCTTGAGCGCCATCGGCGCGTCGTGGCAAAAACGCTGTGGGACGACGCAGCCCACGGAATTCCCGTCCGGCATGAGACCTCGCAAAAAAACAAAACCCAGCCGGCTTGAGCGGACTGGGCGGACGCCGCTTTAGCCGTATTTATTGAGCGCCCGCAAGCTGGATCGTTCAAATCGGCGCTGGTGGCGAAAGTTACCGCCGGGCGGGGGAAATGTCAATCTCATCCCCAATCCCATCCCATTCCGCAACGGAGCGTTTCCGGTCCGACCCCGCGTGCCATGAAAGGCGAAAAAGCGGACGAGATGCGGGGTGGATGACATTCGCTCCGCGAAAATACTACCGGCGCGAAATGGCGCGAGCCAAGCCTCCCTCCTGAGGGAGGTGTCACGCCGAAGGCGGGACGGAGTGAGTCCAGCGGTCGAATTTCCAGACACGGACAAACGGAAAATCCGTCATTCCCGCGAAAGCGGGAATCCAGTACGTGTATTCCGGCGCGAAGCGCCGCGTCTCTTGAGCCTGCGGGGCTTCTTGGCGAATTGAACAAAATGGATTCCGGCTTGTCGATATACGCACGGCATTCCGATCAAATAGCTATTTAATAATATTTTACAATTCATTTCTCAAGAATCGGTTATTATTGCCGTTACGGAAGGACAGGGTGCGCGAACCGGCGATGCGAATCGTCGCCGGAGTGTTTTTTTCATGCCTTGTTTTTCCAGCCACTTTTTTCAATGAGAGGAGACTTGAAATGAAACACGATGAAATACGGAAAGGAATCCGACGAAATACGCGGGAGGGGGGGATTCACCCTGATCGAGCTGGTGGTGGTGATCGTGATCCTGGGTATTCTCGCGGCGGCGCTGCCGAGGTTCACCAACCTTTCCAGTGACGCGCGCATCGCCGCGCTAAAGGGCGTCGAAGCCGCGATGCGCACGGCCAACGAGATGCTTCATGCCAAGGCGGTGATACAGGGCCAAGTGAAGTCGGATGGTACAAGAACTTACATCACCATCAACGGCCAGACGTATTACTTGAAGTATGGCTATACGTCCGACGTGGGCTATCTGTTGCGCCTGCTGGATCTCTCCGATGACTTCATGCCCTGTTTGAGGGAGACGGGTTCTTACCGAGCGATTTGCCACAAGGGCGCGAAAAACCCTGACCGTTGCTTTGTACAAAACGAGGCGTCGTATAACGCCCCGCCGACCTATACCCTGGAAACATCGGGCTGCTGACCGGAAACGCGAACCGCGCGGCGCGCGCGTGGAACTCCGGCATTCGCGCTTCTTTCCGCGCATCGGGAGAATGACGCCTCGTCCGCCCCGAATCCACGCGCCGGGCCGGTGAAGCGCGGTTTTCGGGGTCAGCCGGGAGAGAATGAGCGCATGTCCTCGTAGGGCGGCGGGGCGGGTTCCGGCCCGTCCGGCGGGGGGACGTTCTCCTGGTAGAAATATTCCCTGGACGGCCCCTTTTCGGGGTCGGGGATGTCCACGGCCACCAGACCGTCGGGCACGGGCATGAAGGATTGCGGGACGTTCCTGAGCGCCTTGCTCATGTAGCCGATCCACGCCGGCAGGGCGGCGGAGGTGCCGGTTTCGCCGTTGCCCATGTTTTTCGGCTGGTCGAAGCCGATCCACGAGCATCCCGCGACCGTCCGCTGGTAGCCGCAGAACCAGGCGTCGACGTGTTCGTTGGTGGTGCCCGTCTTGCCTTCGAGGTCGCGGCGCTTGAGCGTGGCCGAGGCCCGCGCCGCCGTGCCGTAGAGGGTGACGTCGCGCAACATGCTGTCCATCAGGTAGGCGTTGCGCGGATCGATCGCGAGCAGCGATTCGTCGCCGGCGGGCGTCGGTTGGGCCTCGGCGATGATCTGGTTTTTTTCGTCGCGGATCTGGCTGACGATGAACGGCTGTATCTTGTAGCCGCCGTTGGCGAAAACGGAGTAGGCGGTCACCATCTGCCAGGGCGTGACCGATCCCGCGCCGAGCGCCATGGTCAGGTAGGCCGGATGTTTTTCGGCGTCGAAACCGAAGCGCGTGATGTAGTCCTGGATGAAATGCACGCCGCTCGCTTGCAGCAGGCGGATCGAGACCATGTTTTTCGATTTGGCCAGCGCCGTGCGCAGACGCATCGGCCCTTCGTACTTGCCGTCGTAATTCTTGGGTTCCCACGCCTGGCTGCCGGTCACCGAGGCGGGAATGCTGATGGGTTCGTCCTCGACGACGGATAGGGGCGTGAATCCCTTTTCCAGCGCGCCGGAGTAGATGAAGGGCTTGAAGCTCGATCCCGGCTGCCGCCAGGCCTGGGTGGCGTGGTTGAATTTGTTGCGGGCGAAGTCGAAGCCGCCCACGAGGGAGCGGATGGCCCCGTTTTGCGGATCGACGGACAGGAAAGCGGCTTCGACTTCGGGCATCTGCGTGACGCGCCAGTTGTCCTTGTCGTCCTTCTGGACGCGGATGATCGCCCCGCGGCGGAGCCGTTTGTTGGGCGGCGCCTTGTCGTCGATCATGCGCGCGGCGAATTTCAGCCCGTCTCCCTTGATCGTGACGATTTCGCCGCCGCGCCGGTAGGCCCGAATCTGTTTGGCGTCGGCTTGCAGCACGACGGCGGGGCGAAGGTCCTCGCTGTCGTGGTAGTCCTGCAACAGCTCGTCGAGCGCCTCGTCCTGCTCCGAGCCGATTTCGGACAAATCGGCGTAGGCTTCCGCGCCCCGGTAGCCGTGCCGCCGGTCGTAGTCGAGGACGTTGCGGCGCAGGCTGGCGTAGGCGGCTTCCTGGTCGGCGAGAGTGATCGTCGTGAAAACGCTCAATCCGCGCGAATAGACCTCCTCCGGGAACCGTTCCGCGGCGATCTGCCGCGCCATTTCCGCGACGTATTCGGCATGGACCGCGTAGTCGCCGGTCTCGCGCCTGATGACCAGCGGCTGTTCGAGAGCCGCTTCGTACTGCCGCGCGTCGATGAAACCGAGGAGGTTCATCCTGCGCAACACGTATTGCTGGCGCAGCCGGGCGCGCTTCGGGTTGACCACCGGGTTGAAGGCCGACGGCGCTTTCGGAAGGCCCGCGAGCATGGCCGCCTCGGCGACGTTGAGTTCCTGGAGCGGCTTGCCGAAATAGGTCTGCGCGGCGACGGCGAAACCGTAGGCGCGCTGCCCTAGATATATCTGGTTGATATACAGCTCGAAAATCTGGTCCTTGGTCAGGTTGTGCTCGATCTTGAACGAGAGCAGCGCCTCGTGGAGCTTGCGCCAATACGTTTGTTCGGACGAGAGAAAGAAATTCCTGGCGACCTGCTGCGTGATCGTCGAGGCACCCTGCCGCCGTCCTCCGCCAAACAGATTGTTGAGGGTCGCGCGGACGACGCCCTGGATGTCGACGCCCCAGTGCTGGTAGAAACGGTCGTCCTCCGCCGCCAGGATGGCCTGCTTCAGCATGGCGGGAACTTCGTCGAAGCGCACCATGACGCGGCGTTCCTCGCCGAATTCCCCGATCAGATGTTTGTCGGCGGTGTAGACCCGCAAGGGGATTTTCGGACGATAGTCCGTGAGGATTTCCAGCGACGGCAGGTTTGGATACGTCAGCACCAGGACGATGGCGAGCATGGCGACGGCCATCGCCGCGACCCCGAACAAGGCAAGCAGAGGATAAAGTATCCAGCGGCGAATCATGTGAAACGAACGTCCTCCCGTGGCGAAAACCGAAGCCCCTCATTTTTGCCGCCGGAATCCGGCGCGGAATCGCGGGGCAAATATCCCGAAAAGCATGGCGTCCGATTATAGAGCGTTTTTCGTTCATTCCCTGTGAACGAGCATTTTGCGGAGAACCACGGGACGGGTGTCTTTGTGCGCCCTCGCCTCTTCCACGCGCATCGCGCCGGAGGGTACGTTTCTGGATTCCTGCTTTTGCGGGAATGACGGTTTCCGGCTGGAATTGAAACGGGTTTGAAGCCCGCTCCCTTTTCCATGCCTCCGTGCCGGGAAGCGCGTTCGGGTCGGTCTTGCGGAGAGGAGGAGAGGG
>JAIRPF010000206.1 GCA_031257115.1 Accumulibacter sp. | reverse complement strand
AACGGTCATCGCTCGATTCGAAGACGCTCCAGCCCGAATCCCGATGCCGGCCCGTTTCAGGCGGCGCCGCGGACGCCGGGGCCGGTTGCCGCGATGAATCCCGCCGTTGCCAGGGCGGCCAGTTCGCGTTCGTTGGCCACGCCTTCGGCGATGACGGTGATGCCGAGGTTCCGGGTGATCGTCGCCAGTCCTTTCAGGAAGATCTGGTTGCCGACGTGCGTGTCGAGATCGCGCACGAAGGTCGAATCGACCTTGAGGTAATCGATGCCCACGCCGTACAGGCGGCCGATCTCGCTGAAATGGTGGCCGAAGTGCTCGATTCCGACGCGGCATCCGATCGATTTCAGGTCGCGGCAAAGCTCTCCGAACGCTTCCAGGTGCGCCAGCGCGCCGGATTCGGGAATTTCCAGCCACAGGCGTTGCGCGCAGTGGTTGGACGACAGCCGCGTCAACAGTTCGCGGCGGAACGAAGGCTCCTTGACCGAATACGCCGAAATGTTGACGGCCAGGCCCGGCAAGTCGGGCCGCGCGGTGAGGGCTTCGAGGCCCAGCATGACGGCGGCCAGGTCGATTCGGGCCGTGAGCCGCAGGCGTTCGGCCTGCGGCATGAAGCGGCCGGCCGGCAGCCATTCGCCGTCGGCGTCGAACTTCAAGCGCAGCGCGCATTCGTCGTGCAGCAGAACGCCGTCGGAACGCATGACCGGGAAGGTCGCCAGGCGCATCCAGTTGTGCCCGACCGCGCGGCGGATGTGTTCGGACCAGTCGCGCGCCGTGGATGGCGCGTCTTCCGCGTGGTGGATGTCGATCAGGCGCAGCGCGTCGCGCCCTTCGCTTTCGCAGGCGGCGAGGGCGGCGTCGACCTGCGCCAGGACGGAAGCCGGCGTGGCTCCGCTGGCGAAGCGGCCCCCGGCGACCCAGATGACGATCTGTTCTTCCGTCGGCGATCTGCGGAAGGCCGTCGCCTCCTGCGCCAGTTGCCGCAGCAACGGTTCCCCGATGGACTGGGGCGGGATGTCCGCGGGCGCGAGCAAGGCGAAATCGGCGCCGTTGAGGCGGGCGCCCTGCGCTTCCAGATACCGCCCGGCGACTTCGCGCAGGATGCCGCCGAAACGCCGCAGCAGTTCGTCGGTCGCTTCGCGGCCCAGCGAGCGGTTGATTTCTCCCAGGCGGGCGATGCGCACGATGAACAGCGTTCCGCCCGCCGAATCCCCATCCTGCGCGGCCTTTTGCAGGTGCGCCAGGAAGTGGGCGCGGTTGACCAGTCCCGTCAGGGCGTCGAAATTCGCCTCGCGGCGCACCGCCTCCAGCCGCGCGGCTTCTTCCTCGAACATCGCCTTGAGGCGCACGACCGTTCCGTTCATCGCGGAGGCCAGTTGCCGCAGTTCGGGCACGTCCGGCGCGTCGATCGTCGTGAAGCGGCGTTCGGAAATGGCCTGGGCCTGTTCGACCACGGCGGCCAGCGGGGCCTTCAGGCGAAGCAGGATCAAGGTGCCCAGGCAGCAGCCGATGAAGCAGGAGACGGCCAGCGCGCCGAATGTCTGCAAGGCGCCCTGCCACAGGGCCTTGTAGGCGAACCGGCTGTGGCTGACCAGCGTGATCGCGCCGAACTGCTTCCAGCCGTCGCTGATCTGCGCGCTTCCCGGAGCGGCGCGCAGGGGCAGGCATTTGACGAACCAGCCCGGCGCGTCGAACTCTTCCGCCTTCGATTGCCTTTCCACGAGCATCCGGCCCAGCGGATCGACGACGCGGATCAGTTCATAGTGGCCGCTGTCGAACAGGGCGCTGACCACCAGCTCGACGGAAACCGCGTCGACGTTCTCCTGGCTGAGCGCCAGCGCCAGCACGGTCGCGTTGTCGGTGTTCTTTTGCGAGAGCTGCGCCTCCAGGTAGCCGCGCGCGTTGAGCAGCGAAGCGAGAAGGCTGCCGCCCAGGGCGAGCAACATGCTGGTGATTACGGCGAGCCAAAGCTGTCGATACATGGACATGGTCATCTTCCTCGAAATTTCAGTCTATCCGGTTCCCGCGTTTCGCGTTTCATATTTTCATTCACTCGTAACCTTCGGCAAGGATACGCCGCCACGCATCCTCCCAGCGCGACAGGCGGCCGATGCCGGCGGCGGCCGTCGTCGCGCCCTTGCCGGAGACTCCGGCGAATATCCCGTCGCTGTTGAAGCTGAACACCGGCTGCAAGTCCGGCCGCCGCGACGCCGGCAGGATCGCCGTGTTGAGATTGTCCAGCACCAGCGGCTCGGCGCTCGGCGTCGGGTAGTAGGCGAGCACCATGTGCGCCACCCAGACCGGCCCCGCCAAGCCATCGAGACGGGCCTTGGCATACACCAGCCGCAGTTTGCTGGTAGACATGCCCGCCATGCGCAGAGACACGTACTTGATGATGGCGAAATCCTCGCAATCGCCGCGCCCCTGCCCGATCGTTTCCAGCGGCGTGGCCCAGTAATCGGTTTGCCCCCAGACGACGATGTCCTCCTCGAAAGCGATGCGGTCATTGATGAAATTGTTGATCCGCGCGAGTTTGGCCTCCTCCCTGAGCGGCGCCGCCGAGGCCACCGCGGCCAGCCAATCGTTGAGCAGGGGCACGCGGGAAGCGTCGAAGCGGGCGGTCAGCTCTTCCCGCAGCCTGCCCGCGTCGAGCCTGGCCTGGGCGAAAAGCGCGGTGAACGCCAGGCACAGGGCGAGCGCCGCCAGCAGACCGCGCCGCATCGACGGGCGCGCGCCCCCGCGCGAACGATTTACCGAAAATGGCGACCAGACCATGATTGTAAAATAGTGTAATGACCGTGAATTAAGCCACAAATAGGACAACAAATGGGCTTAGACTATGGCGTCCTGACACGTACTTCAACTATTTGTTGACAAGCGTCCTGGTTTTTGGCTTAGAATCCGCATCGTCGGCATGTTTGCTAAAATCGTTTCATGACCGTAAGTTACGTCAGAATGTTCGAGTGATTGTTCAATATATGCCGCGCAAGGAGAGACACATGCAAAAATTGAAAGTAGCTAGTGTGTTCGTCGTGCTGGCCGCGCTGTTCTCCGGAACAGCCGCGGCGCAGTCACAGGACGAACGAGAGAAAATGCCGCAGCCCCTGACGCTGAAGGAAGCGATCCAGGCCGCCGCGATCAACAGTCCTGAGGTCCAGGCGCGTTGGCACGCGTTCCGCGAGGCCGACGAAGAGGTTGGCGTCGCGCGGGGCGGGTTCTTCCCCAAGATCGACCTGTCGACGGGCTACGGGAACATACAGTCGAAACAGAATTCGGGCAAGGCGAGGCGGAAGCATCTCGGAAAGTCGTATAAGGATGCTGCTAATATTGAACATTGGCTCGGTATCGATACCGACTATTCCGGCAGTGAAACCACGCTCTCGCTCCAGCAGATGATTTTCGACGGCTTCTACACGTCCAGCGAAGTCAAGCGCCTGGGCAAGGCCAAGCTGGTGCGCTATTTTGAACTGCTGGACGCCTCCGAAAACGTGGCGCTCGAAGCCGCGCGCGCCTATCTCGACGTCGTGCGCTACCGCGAACACGTCCAGTTGGCCGAGGAAAACTACCTCCAGCACTACGCCGCGCACGAACAGCTCGAACGCCGCGCGGCCTCCGGCGTCGGCAAGCGGGTCGACGTCGACCAGGCCGCCAGCCGTCTGGCCCTGGCCGATGTCAATGTGACCACCGCCTACGCCAACCTGCACGACGTCACGGCCCGCTACGTGCGCATCGTCGGCGTGAATCCGCCCAAGGAAATGAGCGTTCCGGAACCCATGCTCCAATCCTTTCCGGCGCAGGAAAACGCCGCGCTGGCGGTCGCCTTGCAGCAGAACCCGGCGTTGCGCGCGAGCATCGAGAACATCGAGGCGGCGCAGCACGACATCGATGCCCGTCGCGCGGCGTTCTATCCGCGCCTGGACTTCATCGCCCGCCGCGACCACTACAGCAACTACGAGGACGCCGGCAGGCGCGACGACACCCGCGCGGAATTGCGGCTCAATTACAACCTGTTCAACGGCGGTTCGGACGCGGCGCGCACCCGGCAGTACCGCGAGCGCAAATACACGGCCATCGATCTGCGCGAAAAGGCTTGCCGCGACATGCGCCAGACGCTCTCCATCGCCTACAATGACACGCTGCGCCTGAACGACCAGCTGACTTATCTGGCGACGCAAGTAGACCTAGTGGCGAAAACCCGCGCGGCCTACCGCGACCAGTTCAACATCGGCCAGCGCACGCTGCTCGACCTCTTGAACACCCAGAATGAGTATTTCGACGCGCGCCGCGCCCAGGTCAGCGCCAACGTCGACCGCTCGCTCGCCTATCTGCGCACCTACGCCGGCATGGGCCGTCTGCTGGAAGTGCTCGAACTCAAGCACATCGATCTGGAAAACCAGGCGCCGGCGGATGACGACTTCGCCATGGTCGAACTCGACCAGCTATGCCCGCCGCTCTCGCCCGCCGAGGCCACGCTGAACCGCGAAACGCTCACGCGCAACGCCAAGGAAATGTCGCAAAGCTCCAGCTTCGTCGGCAGCCGCCAGCCGCCCCGCCCCGCGTCGCCCCCCGCCAAAAAGAAATGACCCCGCCCCGGACGCCTCCTCCCGAGGCGTCCGCCCGAAAGGACGGGAAAAAGCCGCCGCCGCCGACAATGACGCCGGCGGCTTTTTTTCATCGCATTTCCATTCCGCAAAAATGAGGCTCCGCCGACTCCGTCTCATCCACCCCCGTCCTTCACCCCGCCGCCCGACTCCTTCCGACTCACGGCTTCACCGCGAGTCACCTCCCTCTTGAGGAAGGTTTTGATCAGCGGCGCGTTCCGCGCCGGAGGGTAGGTTTCTGGATTCCCGCGTTCGCGGGAATGACGGATGGGGAGGGGAATGGCGAAGGGGTGGCGAAGGCAACGGCGAACCGGATTCCCGCTTGTCAAGGGAATGACGAGGGGGACGGACGCTCCACCGTCATTCCCGCGAAAGCGGGAATCCAGCGTGTACATTCCAGCGCAAAGCGCCGCAAGAATAAACCTCCCTCAAGAGGGAGGTGGCTCGCGCGACAGCGCGAGACGGAAGGAGTCAGGCGATCGTTTTCCCCAATCGCGCCTGAAAAGACGGAAGGAGCCGGGCGATTGTTTTCCCCACCCACGCTTGAAAAGACTGAAGGCGACGC
>JAIRPF010000151.1 GCA_031257115.1 Accumulibacter sp. | reverse complement strand
TGGACGGCGATCGAACTGGCGACGGCCGAGGCGGCCGGAATCGAAACGCCCGCTCACAAACCGTGAAGCGCCGTGCTTTTCGTGGCCAGAGTAAACAAAGCGCAACCCGGCGGCCGTTCATCAAATTTCGCGGCATTTCATATCGGATAAACTGAGAGAAAAGCGATAACCACGGTGAGAACCAGGAAAATGTTAGTCACGGAGGACACGGAGAAAGACAAGAGCGAAAAGCAGTAACCACGACAGACACGACAAGAAACGAAGAAGGAACTCGTCATTTCCTTGACAAGCGGGAATCCGGTTTGCCGTTGCCTCCGCCGCTTCCATCACCGTCGTCATTCCCGCGAACGCGGGAATCCAGCGCGTAAATTCCGGCGCGGAGCGCCGCAAGACAAGCCTCCCTCACGAGGGAGGCTTGTTCAATCCACGGATGGGATGGGGCGACGAAAATCCAGTGACGAATCATGGGTTGGGATGAGCGTAGCGAACCCCAACGCGGGCGGCAAACCATCATGCCGAAATGTTGGGGTTCGTTTCACTTACATCAACCCATGCGGGCTTCCACCCGTCGTCCCCTTTGTGAGCAACCCATCCAGCACGTGTCTGCTTGCCACCAAGTCGATGCGTGCCTTGATGATCCGATCAAGTTCTGAACCTTCGGTATAGTTTGCCGGTAGCACCGCATGAACACGGCCATCTTTTTGATACTGATCAGCCTTGTCCTTTCCCCCCTTCTTTTTTGGTGCGTAAACGGCAACCGACAAGCCACCTTGTTCCTTGACGAGGCGGAAGCATGGAATGTCAGTGGCGCCATCGCCGATAAATACCATATTTTCGAACGGCACCGGACGTTCCTCCTTTTTGATGTATTTGTTAACCGCCGTGTTGTCGCTGATGTCTTTAGCACCTCTATTGATGCGAAAGAGAAATTGCGTCTTGGTGGTGTAGTTGATGGCGAGGGCAGGCCATTGTGCCACGTCATTTTCATCAAACAGGTATTTGGAGGCGTAAACCGCCTCAAAGCACTTCGCGATCCGGGTACCCGCGAAAATTTCAGCGTTGCCTGACGAAATCAAGTAGTGCTTCAGATCGATTCCCTTCCCTTTGGCATACTCATTCAAACGCCCGAACCACTCCGGAACCCCCTCGAAAAATTCGATGGATTCACCGCATTTCTTGAAGTCTTTTCGCCTGATCGGAACGCTTTTTTCCCGTGCTTTACGCAACATCAGATTCATGTATACCAGCACATCGTCAGCCTGTTCTTTTTTTGCGATGTCGCTTGCCTCGGCCCAGAAATCCTTGGGCGACTCATTGATGTCGGGCAAAAATTGACGCTCTTGCATGTTGCCGGGCGCCAACGTGCCGTCGAAGTCGTAGGCGATGGCCATGGTGACTTTCCGTTTGCTCATAGTGTGTGTCCCTCTGTAACAGGCAGCACACAAGGTTGGGGTGATCGCCGCAAAGCTCAAGAGCAAATAAAGGAAACCACCAGCTGAAGCTGGTCATCGCGGCTTACGTCGCCGCGACATCTTCATGCCAAATCTTCCCGCTAAAAAGCCGGGAGTTTTGCCCTCCCAAGATGACAATAACCCCCCTTCAGGGAATGACCGCCCCCGGCGGAAAGGGATCCGCCGCCGGCAGTCCCCAGCGGGCTTCGTAGCGTACTCCGACCAGATACAGCCCGGCCGCCGCGAATGTCGGCGCCGCGCGCGTCCGGTCGCGCGAAGTCAGCAGTTCGCTGATCCATTCCGGCGGATGTTTGCCTTGCCCGACGTAGACCAGGCTGCCGACCATGTTGCGCACCATGTGATGCAGGAAGGCGCTCGCTTCGAAATCGAAGACCAGCATTTCGCCGAACCGCCCGACATCGGCCAGGCGCAGGGTTTTGACCGGGGATTTCGCCTGACAGTCCGCCGCGCGGAACGCCGAAAAATCGCGCTCGCCCAGCAGCAGGCGGGTGGCCTGCCGCATACGCCCTTCGTCCAGCGGATGGTGGCTCCAGCCGGCGCGTCCGTGCCAGAGGCCGGGGCGTTGCGGACGATCGAGCAGCAGGTAGCGGTAGCAGCGCCCGTGGGCCGAAAAGCGGGCATGAAAGGCGTCGCTCACGGGCCGCGCCCAACGCACGGCGATGGCCGGCGGCAGGAAGGCGTTGGTTCCGCGAACCCAGGCCGTCAGCGGGCGGACGGAGCGCGTGTCGAAATGCGCGACCTGCGCGCTCGCGTGGACTCCGGCGTCGGTTCGCCCGGCGCAGACCACGGTGATTTTCTCGCCGGCGATGCGGCTCAGCGCCGCTTCCAGCGCGTCCTGGACCGTAGCGCCGCCCGGTTGCGTCTGCCAGCCGCGCAGGGCACCGCCGTCGTATTCCACCCCCAGGGCGATGCGCATGGCGGCCCTACCGGAAGCAGAACAGGGCGAGCGCCGCGAGCAAGCCCGCCACGAGGCAGCCGTCGATCCAGCGCATCGGCGGATGGTCGATTTCGATCGTTTCGCACGCCACGGTTTCGGGGATTTCGAGCAGCGCCTTCCAGTCGCGCGGACGCGGCAAGGTTTCCACGTAGCGCAGCGCGAGCGTCAGCCGTACGATTCCGCGATCCGTATCCACGCCGAGACGCCGGAGGGGCGCGAGCAGCGCGCGCGCGCCCGCCAGCAGATCGGCGAGCGGCATCGTTTCAAGGAACGCCGCGACGGCGATCAGCACCAGCAGCAAGCGGCCGGAATGTTTCAACGCTTCGCCGACGCCTTCGCGGGTGGGTGCCAGACCGCCGATCCAGAGCGGCTCGCCCGGAACGCCCCAGGCAAAGACGAGCAGCAGCGAGACCAGCAGCCAGCGCGCGCGCCAGATCAGACGGCCGCCAGGCCGCATCGCCCGCCTTCCCGACAGGGGCGCGGCCAAACAGGCCGCCAGCAGCACCGCCCCGTCCAGGCTCTGGACGGCGACGAGCACGGCCAGCCAGGCCGCCAGGCGTGTCGCCGGATGGATGGCCCGGCAATTCCATTTCCAGATCATCGTTGCCCCTGTCGACTTCGCCTTGCCGCGCGACTCGCGCTGTCCGCGTCTCGCCCTCGCGCCGCCAATGACCTGGAAACGGAACGAGCCGCGGTTTCCCGAACGATCGCCTTTTTCACGGACGCACCAAAAAGACAAGGCCGCGGTCCTTCCGGGCCACGGCCTTTCATTCACGTTCCTCCGGCCCGTCGGCCTATTCGCCGATCTTCACCAACATGGCCTGGGCGGACTCGCGCTGGCTCGCGTTTCCTTCTTTCAGGACTTCCTGCAGAAGTTCGCGCGCGCCCTCGACGTCGCCCATTTCCTCGTAGGCCTTGGCCAGATCGAGCTTGGTGGCGACTTCCTCGCTCGCGCCCACTTCCGGAAGGATGCTCGCCGGGCCGATGACCGTCTCCGCCTCCTGACCGGCAAGCTCGAGATTGAGCGACGTTCCGGATTGCGAGGCGGGCGCTTCCGGAGAAACCACCACGGTTTCCATCTGCGCCGTGGCGAAATCCGGATTGACCGCCGTCGCCGTTTCGCTTTGCGGCGGCGTGAAAGCCGTCGGCGTCACCACCGTTTCCAGCTGTCCCGTGGCGAAATCCGGATTGAGTGACGTAGACGCTTGCGCGGCCTCGGCCACATGTCCCACGCTGGCGCTTATCCGGGGCGCTTTCACCGCGCCGGCGGGAGGCGGCGGCGCTTCCCGCCTCGCCCCGGCCGCGCCCAATTCCGGCGTGTCCAGATCCAGGTTGATCGACGTCATGTCGAACGAGGAGGGTTCGGATGGCAGGCGTCCAAGGAAAGTGGACTCGGTCAGGCTCACGTCGAACTCGACGGCATCGTCGCCCAGCGCCTGTTCGTCGGCCCGCGGCTCGGCCTGGCCGGCGGCTTTCACGGCGTCGGGCGGAATCAGCGTATCGCCGCCCAGTTCGAGGTCAGGCGTCGCCGCCCCGGCCTCCGGCCGGTCGGACGGCGCTTCGGACAAGGCGGCGATCCTCGTGCCGATATCGAAGTCGAGATCGGGAACGTCGCCCACGTTCGCTGCTTCCGGCGGACGCGCTCCGGCGGGCGGAACGGCGATCGGCCGGACGCTGTTTCCGAGATCGAAATCGATCGATCCGGACGGCGGCGTCGACGGCGCCCTGGTTTGCGGGATCGGTTCCGGCGCGGGCGCGGGGCTACCCTTGCCGGCGCCGCCCTGGTCGAAATTCATGGACCTCAGCGTCGTGGTGGTGACCGCGGAGGCGGTCACGGTCGGTGCGGCGGCCGGAGCGGCGCTCGCCGCGCTGGCGGTCGCCACGGTTCCACGGAAAACCGGATTGTTGTGGTTGAGCGCGCGTCCCATTGCCGCCGCTTTTTCCCAATCCGGGCCGACGCCGCCCGTTTCGCCGTACAGGTCGGTCGCCAGCGCCTCGAATTGCTTGACGTCCTTGCGGCCGGAGTAGATTTCGAGCAGTTTGAGGGTGATGGCGAGGCGCTTGGGATCCTTCTGGCGGGCTTCCAGCAGGATTTCCTCGGCCTGCGCGTCGCGTCCATAAGCCATGTAAACGTCGGCCTCGGCGACCGGATCGACCTCGTCCGTGTCGATGCTGCCCGGCCCGGCCTGGCTGAAATCGGTCTGTGCCGACGTCTGCGACGACGTGTCGACGTTCTGCCCTCCAATGCTGCGGAAAATGGAGTTGGTCGTCAGACTGGTGGTCGTGCTCTGCGGTTTCAGGGTGCTGGTCAGATCGACTTCCGACGTCTCGGCCAGGGCGCGCCTGCGACGCCAGAAAAGGTAGCCTGAAATGATCGCCAGGACGCCGCCCCCGCCCGCCAGCAACAGCGGGTTGTCCAACAGTTCCTCGAAGAAACTCGGTTCGGGAGGCGGTGGTGGCGGCGGCGCGGCGACTCTCGGCTTCGCGGCCGGCGGTTTCGGCGCGGGCTGCGCGGGCGCCGGGGCGGGTTGCGGAGGCGGAGAAGGCGGTGGCGCGACGCTCGGCGCGGGTTGCGCGGGCGTCGCCGCCGGTTGAGCCGGAGCGGGTTGCGGAGCCAGCGCGAGTTGCGGCGCGGGCTGCGGACCGGGCGCGAGTTGCGGACCGGGCGCCGGTCTCGCCGCCACCTGTCTTTGCAATTCGGCCAGGCTCTGGTTTTTCAGTTCCAGCAGTTTCTGGAGGTCGGAGACGTTCTTTTCGAGCGCCGCCACGCGATCATTGGCTTCCGTGAGCGCCTTGTCCCTGGCGATCACGTCCTCGTCGGACACTTTTGGCGTTTTTCCCCTGGACGCCGATTCGGCCCTGGAAACCTTCAACTGGTCTCTGGAGGCGGCTTGCGCCGCCTTGTCGTCGACCCTGGCGGTGATCTTGCCGCCGGATTCCTGCCGCGCCTCGCCGCCCCTCGCCGGAGACGCGGCGGCGACGCCGGCGAGCTTGCTCCGGTAGGCGTTCCAGTCTCCGGACTGCGCGACGACGATTCTCCGGGCTTCTCGCGGAGACACGGATTCGAGCGCCGGTTTTTCAGGCATCGAAAGAATCGCCCCGGTTCTCAGGCGATTCATGTTGTTGCCGTCGAAAGCCTCCGGATTGGCGCGGAAAAGGCCGACCAGCATCTGATCGAGCGACACGCCTTCCGCCTGGATTTCCGTGGCGATGCGATGCAGGGTATCGCCGCGTCTGACTTCGCGCCCCTCGCCCATGCCGGAAGCGGCCCGGCCCGGCCCTTGCGCCACCGGCGGCTGCGCCGCCGCCTGGACTTGCGCGAGCGCCCGCGCCCGCACATCGCCGCCGATGGCCGAGGACGCGCCCGTTCCTTCGATCGCCGCCGCGGCGTCTGGCCTGGCGGTCGGAGCGGGGAGAGTCACCGACACGCGCTCGCTCGGCTTGGCCGCGTATTCCGGGGGATCGAGCAGGATGGTGTATTCGCGCACCAGCCGGCCCGTGGCCCAGTTCAGCTCCAGGAGCATGTCGAGGAAGGGGTCGTTGATCGGACGGTCCGACGTCAGCTTGATGACCGCCTGACCGTTCGGCCGCCTCTCAAGATTGAAGCGCACGCCCGGCAAGACCGCCGCGTATTCCAGACCGGCCTGCTTGAAGGTCTCCGCCGAAGCCAGCCGCGGCTTCATGTCGATCAGTTCCTGGCGCGTCGCCGTCACCTCGATTTCCGCCCTGAGCGGCTGGCCGAGGGCCGAAAACACGACGAGCCGGCCAAGGCCGGCCGCCTGCGCCGTCAGCGGGACGCCCGCGAGGACGAAAGAGGAAGCGACCGCCAGAACGGAGGCGCGCAAGCCGAAATATTTTGTCACTGGATAAGTTTTGTTTGCCACGGCGCCACCCTGAGCGTCGAAATTGAGAATACTAAAATAACATCATAGAGTTAGCGATGCAAGCTCAACTCACTTGTGACATAACGGCAAAATTCCGGAAAACAATAGGGCGACGCTCCAATTTTTTCCGGCCGGCTACTCGTCGAGCAAAAGGCGCAGCATACGGCGCAAAGGTTCGGCCGCCCCCCACAGCAACTGGTCGCCGACGGTGAAAGCGCCAAGATAGTCCGCCCCCATGGCCAGCTTGTGCAGACGCCCGACCGGAACCGTGAGCGTACCGGTCACCGCCGCCGGCGTCAGTTCGCGCTCGCTCGCCTCGCGTTCGTTGGGAACGACCCTGGCCCACGGATTGCCGTCCGCGATGATGCCCGCGACGTCATCGAGCGGAACGTCCCGCCGCAGCTTGATCGTCAGCCCTTGCGAATGGCAGCGCATGGCGCCGATGCGCACGCAGAGGCCGTCGACCGGAATGCTGCCCGGCGAGCGGAACGGCGGACGCCCCAATATCTTGTTGCATTCGGCCCCGCCCTTCCATTCTTCCCTGGACTGGCCGTGCTCGACCGGCGCGTCGATCCAGGGAATCAGGCTGCCGGCCAGCGCGGTGTCGCGGAAATTTTTCGTCGGAAAAGCGGCCGAACGCATCGTTTCCGCGACCTTGCGATCGATTTCGAGAATGGCCGAGGCCGGATCGGCGAGTTCGGCGCGCACCGCGTCGTGCAGCGCGCCCATCTGGCACAGCAATTCGCGCATGTTCTGCGCGCCGGCGCCCGATGCGGCCTGGTAGGTCATCACCGACGCCCATTCGACGAGATCGCGCGTAAACAGTCCGCCGAGGCCCATCAGCATCAGCGACACGGTACAGTTGCCGCCGATCCAGTTCCGGCCGCCCCTGGCCAGCGCGTCCTTGATGACGTTCAGATTGACGGGATCGAGGATGATGACCGCGTCCCTGTCCATGCGCAGGGCCGACGCCGCGTCGATCCAATGGCCGTTCCAGCCCGTGGCGCGCAGCCTGGGAAAGACTTCCTTGGTGTAGTCGCCGCCCTGGCAGGTGACGACGATGTCCATCTTCCTCAACGCTTCGACGGACAGGGCGTCCAGCAGCGGGCCGCCTTCCTTGCCGCCGAGCGCCGGCGACCTGCCGCCGGCCGACGAAGTGGAAAAACAGACCGGCTCGATAAAAGCGAAATCGCCCTCTTCTTCCATGCGCTGCATGAGCACGGACCCCACCATGCCGCGCCACCCTACGAGACCTACCTTTTTCATCGCGTATCTCCGGATCAAAAATGGAAATTTAAGTGAAAAGTGAAAAGTGAAAAATGAAACGCGGGAACCGCCCTCAAAGCGCCGCGAGAACGGCGTCGCCCATTTCCACGGTGCCGACCCGCGTCGTTCCCGGCTCGAAGATGTCGCCCGTGCGCAGTCCTTGCTTCAGCACATTCTTCACCGCGTTTTCGATGCGTTTCGCCGCTTCTTCCAGCGCGAAAGTGTGGCGCAGCATCATCGCCACCGACAGGATGGTCGCCAGCGGATTGGCGAGATTCCTGCCGGCGATGTCCGGCGCCGAACCGTGGCAAGGCTCGTACAACCCCTTGCCGGTCTCGTCGAGCGAGGCCGACGGCAACATGCCGATCGACCCGGTGAGCATCGACGCCTCGTCGGACAGAATGTCGCCGAACATGTTGCCGGTGACGATCACGTCGAATTGCCGGGGAGCGCGCACGAGCTGCATCGCGGCGTTGTCGACCAGCATGTGCGTGAGTTCGACGTCGGGATATTCGGGAGCCAGTTCGTTCATCACGTCGCGCCAGAGCTGCGTCGTTTCGAGAACATTCATCTTGTCGACCGAGCAGAGCCTGCGCCCCCGCTTCCGGGCGGCCTCGAACGCCACTTTTCCGATGCGGCGGATTTCCCGCTCGCTGTAGATCATCGTATTGACGCCGACGCGCTGCTCGACGCCATCCACGAGGCGCGTTTCGACACCGCGCGGCTGCCCGAAATAGATGTCGCCCGTCAATTCGCGCACGATCAGGATATCGAGACCCGAAACGACTTCGGGTTTCAGGGTCGAAGCGTTCGCCAGTTCGGGATAAAGCACCGCCGGACGCAAGTTGGCGAACAGACCGAGCAGCCTGCGGATGCCGAGCAGGCCGCGTTCCGGCCGCGATTCGCGGGGAAGCGCGTCCCATTTCGGCCCCCCCACGGCGCCGAGCAGCACGGCGTCGGCCGCCAGGGCCAGCTTTTGCGTGGCCTCCGGAAACGGCCCGCCGGTCGCGTCCACGGCGGAACCGCCGAGCAGGGCTTCCTCCACCTCGAATTTCAAATCCAGCGCCTTCAGCGCGCGCAGCGCCTGGGCGGTAATCTCCGGACCGATGCCGTCACCCGGCAAGACACAAATTTTCACGTCATTTTCCCCAGCACAATCGAAACACAATCGGAAACCCAGCGAAAAACCCGTCGATTATCCCACGGGAAAAAGCGTCTGTCAGCGCGCAAGCCTCCGGCGGTTGACAAAAACTTTAACCACGAAGGGCGTGGAGAAAAACCTGAAAGGGAGGCGCTAACCACAACGCGCACAACGGGCGCGACGAAAGGCAAGGAAAGAATCCGTCATCCCAGCGAAAGCGGGAATGACGGAAGTTTATGGGTAGCTGGTTCAAAAACGCGCTATCGCGCGGGCCACCTATCTTGTCTGGAAACTCAAGTGCCCGGCTTCCTTCCTGACCGCCAACCTCCCTCCGTCACGCGGCCTTGCCGCGCGACACCTCTTTCAAGAGGGAGGCAAACCCCGCCGTTGCCTCCGCCGCTTCCAATTCCCTCGTCATTCCCTTGACAAACGGGAACCCGGTTCGCCACCGCCATCGCCATCACCACCGCCATCACCACCGCCACCACCATCACCTTCGCCAGCCCCGCCCCTCACCTCGTCATTCCCGCGCAAGCGGGAATCCAGTCCGTTCTCTCCGGCCCGAAGGGCCGCGAATCAAATTCAAGGGATGCGGCGCGGCGCGCCGGAGTGTACGCCCTGGATTCCCGCCTTCGCGGGAATGACGGCATTTTTGAGGAAAGTGGCTTGCGCACTGGCCCCAACCCGCGCGAAGCGCCATTCCAGAGCCTCCCTCTTTAGGAAGGTGGCCCGTCGAAGGCGGGTCGGAAGGAGTCGGGCCGTCGAATCATCAAGCGCGGACAGACAGGAAAAAATCGTCATTTCCTTGATAAGCGGGAAAGTTTGTTTGACTTCATCGCGGGAATGACGAGGGTGATGGAACGTGTCCGCTCCGGGATTCGACTGTTTTTCCATCCACTAGGGCGGATCGTCAGGCCGGTCTGGTTTCCAGCCAATACTGGATGCACGCGTCGGCGAGCGCCTGGGTTGGGTCGACGCTGATCGGCAGCAGGTCGGAGCGCGCGTGGGCGAGGCCGACGGGGACTTCGGTGCAGGCGAGGATCAGCGCTCGCGCGCCGCGTTCGACCAAGCGGCGGGCGGCGGATTCGAGCAGGGCGCCGCCTTCGTCCAGCCGGTTTTGTTTGATGGCGTAGCAGCCCGGCGTGAATAGGGCGTCGATTTCCTCGCCGGTGTTCGTCAGGAAAAGCAGTCCCTTGGCCGCCAAGCGTTTCTGGTACATGCCGGAATCCAGGGTGCCGCGCGTGGCGACGATGCCGATGGGGCCGCCCGGTTTGCCTTGCCGCTCGACGGCGGCAATGGCGGCGTCGGCGATGTGGATCAGCGGGGCGGCGCTGGCCTCGGCCAGGGCGTCGGCCCACAGGTGCGCCGTGTTGCAGGCGATGACGATGCGCGTCGCACCGCTCTGGTTCAGGCGCTCGATGCCGTGCCGCATGGCTGGCAGGGGCGATTCGCCGGCGCCGGCCAGCGCCTTCTGCCGGTCCGGGATTTGCGGTACGTTCCAGACCAGCATCGGCACGTGATCCTGGTCGCGGGACGCCGGGGTCGAGGCGACGACCTTGTGCAGGAAATCGACCGTGGCGAGCGGCCCCATGCCGCCCAGCACGCCGATGAGCGGTGTCGCGTTCATCCTGGCTCGAGCGCGGCGGTCACGGCGAAAAACAAGAGCGCGCTTTCGCTGGCGCGATCACTTGGCGGGCGAGGGCGGAACAAGGCTTGAATCTCTTGTTTCGCGCCGTATCCGCCGCGCCGCCGTGGTTGAGTGTTTTTTTCCGGATTCATCGCGCGAAGGCTGGCCGTGGCGCGAGGATCGAACGGTAGGCGAACAGTCCGGCGCTACCGCCGGTATGCAGGAAGACGACGTTTTCGCCCTTGCGGAAATGCCCCTTGCGTATGAGGTCGACGAGTCCGGCGAAAGCCTTGCCGGTGTAGACGGGATCGAGCAGGATGCCCTCGAAGCGCGCCAGCAGGCGCACGGCTTCGATCATGCCTTCGGTGGGAACGCCGTAGCCGCCGCCGACGTAATCCGAATTGACGACGACCGCCGCGTCCGGGAATTCGCCGCGAAGCCCAAGCAATTCCCAGGTCTGGCGCGCCAGGCGGCGAACGTTCTCTTCCTGTTTTTCGCGCGGCGCGCGCACGCTGACGCCGATGACGGGGATGTGGCCGCTCGATCCCTCGATGCCGACGAGAAAGCCGGCCTGCGTCCCGGTGCTGCCGGTGGCGTGCACGACGTGGTCGATGGCGAGGCGCTGTTCGTTGGCCTGGACGATGAGTTCGAGCGCCGAGACGACGTAGCCGAGCGCACCGATCGGATTCGAGCCGCCGCCGGGGATCAGGTAGGGCACTTCGCCGGCGGCGCGCAGGCGTTCGCCGACGGCCTCCAGTTCCTTGTTCATGTCGACGCCGCCCGGCCGCGTCTCGATGGTCGCGCCGAGAATCTGGTCGAGCAGGACATTGCCGTTGGCATAGTAGTCGTCATGCCCGTCGCCGACGCGCTCTTCGAGCAGGACGGTGCTCTTCAGGCCGAACTTGTTGGCGGCGGCGATCGTTTGCCGGACGTGGTTGGATTGCGTGGCGCCCTGCGTGACGATGTGCGTCGCCCCCTTGACCAGCGCGTCGCCAATCAGGAATTCCAGCTTGCGCGTCTTGTTGCCGCCCAGCGCGAGTCCCGTATGGTCGTCGCGCTTGATGTAGAGATTGGGGCCGCCCAGATGCTGGGTCAGGTTGGACAGATATTCCAGCGGCGTGGCGGACAGGGTCAGGCCGACGCGGGGGAAACGGGTCAGGTTCATGGTGTTTGCTCCGGTTGGGAAACAAGGAATGGAGAGAAGGTTTTCCCGTATTCGCCCTTCACGCTGGAAGTTTCATTCCAGCTCATTTGGCCACGGGAGGCGCCGTTTTCCGGCGCGGGCCGGCCGCCGGGCGCTTTCCCGCGCGCCGGCTCCGGTCGCATACCTCTCCGTCATCAGAAATTCCCGCCTTCCACGATGAGATTTTCCGGTTCGACGTTGCCGTAATAAGGCTTCAATGTCGCGTCGAACGCCTGGCGCGCGAAACTCTCCTTGCCCAGTTTCACCAGCGTATCGTTGATCCAGTCGCGCAATTCGGTATTGCCTTTTCTCACCGCCGGCGCGATGGGATCGACGTTGCCGATGTCGCCGACGCCGACGGAAAAGCCCTTGTTTTCGTTCGCCCAGGCGAGCACCAGCGTCGTGTCCTGCGCCAGTCCCGCGCCCCGGCCGTCGCGCAGGGCCTGAAAGGCATCGCTGATCTGGTCGTATTTGACCAGCTCGATGCCGCTGAGCTTGGAGAAATAAACGTCGGCGGTCGTGCCGCGTATGACGATCAGCTTCTTGCCCTGCAAGTCATCGACCTTTTTGACCGGCGTTTTGTCGTTGCTCACCACGCCGATCGCCGTCTTGAAATAGGGCTTGGCGAAGTCGACGCGCCTGGCGCGTTCCGGCGTCACGGTGAAATTCGCCAGCACGATGTCGACGCGCCCGCTTTCCAGAAGATCGACGCGGTTTGCCGGCTCGGTCAGGGTAAACTCGATCCTGTTTTCGTCGCCGAGCAATTCCCTGGCGAAACGCTTGGCGAAGTAAACGTCATATCCCTGGTTCTTGCCATCCTTGTCGACGAAACCGAAAGGCGGCTTGTCGCTGAATACCGCGATTTTCAGAAATCCGCGCGCCTTTATCGCCGCGATCGAATCCTGCGCGTCGGCGGCCAGGGCCGGCAATCCAGAAAAACCAATGATCGCCGCGATGACGGCGGCAAATCCGGACAACTTTCTCATTTCACGCTCCTTATATCTGATATTCAAAGCGGCTCAAAAACCGCCGCGCTCTCTGGGTTCGCGGCGCCGCGAAAAAATCGCGCGGCGCGCCGCGTTCCACCACCTTGCCATCGTCCATGAAAAGCAGATCGTCGCCGATCGCTTTCGCGAACCCCATTTCGTGCGTCACCACGATCATCGTCATTTTCGTCGCGGCCAATTCGAGAAGCGCCTCGAGCACTTCCTGGCTCATTTCCGGATCGAGCGAGGCGGTGATCTCGTCGAACAGCATGATTCGCGGCTGCATCGCCAGCGCCCGCGCGATCGCCACGCGCTGTTTCTGCCCGCCGCTCAATTCGCGCGGATAGGCGTTTCGTTTGTCATCGAGCCTGATGCGCCGCAACAGATTCATCGCTATTTCTTCCGCTTCCTCCTTTCTCTTGTTTTGAACCTTGATCGGGGCAAGGGTGATGTTGTCGATCACCTTGAGATGATTGAACAGGTCATAACTCTGGAAAACCATGCCGATGTGCGACCGCACCCGCCGCCAGTCCGTGCCTGGCCCCAGACGCTCGCCGTCGAAAACGATCTCGCCGCCGTCGAACGCTTCCAGCCCGTTGATCGTGCGCAGCAGCGTGCTTTTCCCGCAGCCGCTCGCGCCGATGATCGTCAATACCTTGCCCTCGTCGACGGAAAAGTCGATGCCGTCGAGAACGACGTGCGGGCCGAAACTCTTGCGCAGGTTCCTGACGGCGAGGATTTCGCTCATTGCGCGCTCCATTTCGCTTCGAGCCTGCGCGACAGGACGGCGATCGGAAAGCAGATCAGGAAATAGATGACGAAGATCAGGCCGTAGATCCAGAACGCGGCCGCCGGATTGGTCAGGATTTTCGCCTCGATCAACTGCTGGCCGACCTTGAGCACCTCGACGATCGTGATCAGCACCAGGAGCGGCGTGGTCTTGATGATCCGCGTGGCCAGATTGATCGACGCCGGAATCAGGCGGCGGACGGCCTGCGGGATCAGCACATGGAGATAGATTTGCGAACGGGCAAGGCCCAGCGCCAGCGCGCTCTGCGTCTGGTGGGCCGGCAGCGAGCTGATCGAGGCGCGGACGAGATCGGCCATCTCCGCCGCGCCCCAGATCGAAAAAACCACGATCCCCGTCGTCTCGCCGCTCCAGTTCCAGCCCAGCAATCTGGCAAAGCCAAAGAAGAAGAGAAAAAGCCAGACGATCTGCGGCACGATGCGGATCGCCTGGAGGAAGAGCTGATAGGGGATTTGCACGAACCCGCTGCGGCTCAGGGCAATCACGCCGATCACCATGCCGAAAAGGAAAGCGAAAACGATCGAGATCGCCGCGATCCGCACGGTGACGATCAACCCCTCGCCGAGCCGCGCCAGGTTCGCCGGATCGAACAGGATTTCAGCGCCCGAAAACGGCATATTTCACTTTCCGTTCCAGCCGCCACACCGCGAGGCAGACCGGCGTCAGCAGGATGAGATACGCGATGACCAGCATGACCAGCGCCTCGGCGGTCTCGTAATAAAGCGAAATCAGGTCCTTCGCCACCGCCACGATGTCCGTCACCGCCACCACGCTGACCACGCTGGTTTCCTTGAGCAGAAAGATCACGTTCGCGCCGATCGCCGGCACGGCGGAAATCAGCGCCTGCGGCAAGACCACGTGGCGCACCGTCTCGTAATGGCTCAAGCCCAGACTCAGCGCGCTCTCGACCTGCGAACGCTCGACCGCCTCCAGCCCCGCGCGGAACGCCTCGGCCATGTAGCCTCCGCCCAGGAATGCCAGTGCCATGACCGCGCAAGGCAGCGCGTCCACCTTCAGTCCGAAATGGAGCAAAAACAGTTGCACGAGCAGCGGCGTGTTGCGCGAAATCTCGATATACGCCTTGATCGGACGGGCGAGATACGGCAATTCGAGGTAGAGACAAAACGCGCCCGCCAGGCCAACCGCGCCCGCCAGCAGAATCCCGCTCGCCGCGATCCAGAGCGTCGTCCAGGCCGCCCGCGCGAAGAGCGGGATGCTGGCGATCATGTTCGGATAATCGAGTTCCATTGCTTGCCCGATGAATGGTTTCCAAAATCATACTGAACAAGCGACGGATCCGTTTGATTAAAAATGAATAAGCTTATATGCCCGTGGAAATGCCCGGAGCAACTAATTAGCGACAGGCATGAATGCCTGTCGCTAATTAGTTGCTGGGAACCGTCATTCCAGCGCAAGCCGATATCCAGTCCACCGTTGCCTCCGCCGCTTCCATCCCCCTGTCATTCCCGCGAACGCGGGAATCCAGTTCTTTGCCTCCAGCCCGAAGGGCTGCCCATCAAATTCAACGACTGCGGCGCTTCGCGCCGGAGAGTACGCCCGGGATTCCCGCGTTCGCGGGAATGACGGAGAGAGGGGCGGGCGGTTCGCGTGGGGCGGGGTTTCCGAGGCGGGCGGATTTCCAGTGCTTGCGGATTTCCGAAACAAGATTTTTGGTTCGCGCTGGAAATTTTTTTCTGCCTCGCCATTGGATTCGCCGTTCCACATGGATAAAATGGATAGCCGTGGTTTCATGGAAATGTTTGTGTTTTCTTCTTTTTTTGAAAGGCTCTCATCATGCGTTCTCACGGTCATGTCTTTACCCCCCCCCCCCCGCAAAACCCGGGTTTGCCTCGCGCTGATCGCCGCCTTCGCGGCGTTTCCCGCCGTGGCGCTGGCGACGGGCACGACCCTCGATGGCTCCGCCAACGGCGGCAATCCGTATGACGCCGACCTCTACGGCAACAGCGGCACGACGGCCACGCCTTCCGATGCCACCGCGGCCAGCGGCAACGTCCTCAACCTCGGCGATGGCTCGACCGGCCCTTCGTTCGACGGCAGCGGCGGCAGCATCGGCATCAACATCTACGGCGGCTACGCGACGGGTCCCAGCGGCGACGCCAACAACAACACGCTCACCGTCAACACAGGCACGTCGTTCGACACTTATGGATACCACTTTTACGGTGGATACGTCGATGGCACTTCGGGCAACGCCTCGAGCAATGCCGTGACCGTGGGGGCCGGAATCGTGCAAGGCACCAGCACGAGATACTTCGACATCACCGGCGGACAGGCGGACGGAACGGCGAGAGACAACCAGGTGAGCGTCGCGGCCGGCAACGACAACACCTTCGAATTGGTCGAAGGCGGCAGTTCCATCGGCGGCGCCGCCCTCGGCAACAGCGTGACGATCGCGGGCGGCACGGGATTCGATCTGGTTTTCGGCGGCATTTCCGCCGGCAGCGGCGACGCCGGCGGCCTGACCACGGGGGATGGCAACACCGTCAACATCACGGGCGGCAGCGCGGATATCATGGAGATTTACGGCGGCTATTCCTCCGGCGGCGGCGCCGCCAACGGCAATACGGTGACGCTCGACGCCAACTATACCGGCACGGTGAGCGGTGGTATCTACGGCGGCCATTCCAGCAGCGGCGGCGCCGCCAACGGCAACCGCGTCGAAATCACCGGCGGCAGCGTCGGCGGCAACATTTACGGCGGCGACGCGTCCGGCGACGCGACCAACAACACCGTGACGCTTGGCGGGAACGTGACGCTCGCGGCGGCGACCCATATCTTCGGTGGGATAAGCTACGGCACCAGCGATTACTTCACCGGCAACACACTCGTCAAAACGAGCGACGTGGTGATCGCCGCCAGCGGCACCACGGCGAACAATTTCGGCGCCCAGAATTTCGAGACCGTCAAATTCGGCTACAGCGGCGACGCGAACATCGGCTCGCTCGACACCACCGTGCGCGGCGGCACGGCGGGGAGCCTCGTGAAGCTGGAAGTCACCAACGCGGCCCACGCCATCACCTTCGCGGGCGT
>JAIRPF010000147.1 GCA_031257115.1 Accumulibacter sp. | reverse complement strand
CTCGCCGAAATCGGCGGCGTGGGCGGGGAGTGTGGCGGAAACGAAATTTCGCATGACTTTGCGCTCTGTCGAGGAGGTGTTTTTAACCGTTCGCGGAGAAATTGTCAATCGTTCGGGTTATAAGGGGGTAAGTCACAGCGGGACAAGTCACAGGGAATGGGTAAGCGCGGCAGAGGGGACAGAGGGCGGCGTCATTTCGGAGCGAAGCGGATCACCGCGCGGCCGTCAGCGATCGTTCGCGGTTCGGCTTTCCAGGCGTGGCCGTAGATCACTTCAAAACTCGCCGGCAGGCGCCCATCGACGCGCTGCCGTTCATACGCTTCGCACACGGCCTGCCACGCCCAGCGGCCCATCAGGCCGCGCCGGCGTCCGGCCGTCGCGTTGATCGAGCCACTTTGGCGCAATTCGTCGAAAAACGCGGCGGCCGTCGGGTACGTCAGGGTCAGCCGTTCGGCGTCCATCACCGGATCGGCGAATCCGCATTCGACGAGCATGTCGCCGTAATCGTGCATGTCGACGAAACGCAGGGTATGTTCGTGGCCGTCGGAAAAACAGGCGCGCAATTCCTTCAGGGTATCCGGGCCGAAGGCGGAAAACATCAGAAGGCCGCCGGTTTTCAGCGCGCGGTGCATTTCGCGCAGGCCCGCCAGGGGATCGGCCAGCCAGTGCAACATCAGATTGGACCAGACGAAACCCGCCGCGCCCGCCGGCAGCGGCAGCGCCCGCGCGTCCGCGACCGCGAGCGAGGCGCGCCTCGGCCCGTGCAGGAAGGGCAATTGCCAGCGCAACCGCGAACGCCGGCGTTCGCCGACGCGCAGCATCGCCTCGCAAGCATCGAGGCCGACGATCCGCGCCCGTGGGTAGCGTTCGCCGAGCGCGGCCAGGCTGGCGCCGGTGCCGCAGCCGAGATCGACGAGAACGTCCGGCTGTATCCTGATGTAGTCGAGCCGTTCCAACATGCGCGCCGCGATCTCGCGCTGCAACACCGCCACGGCGTCGTACCCCGCCGCCGCGCGGGCGAAACCGCGCCGCGCCCGGCGCGCGTCGATGAGCGGCGCAACGGAAACGTCGGGCATGATGGGGCCTTCCTCGCTTTTCACCGTGATCGATTCAAACCGCGACGGCGCGACCGGAATCGCTCGGCGAGCGAGCCGCCGCCGGGAGAATCTCCTTTGTTTTTTCGTCGTGTCCGGACGCGGGGCATCGATGTCGTCATTTCGGCGAACGTGGGGATCCAGTTCCTTGTTTCCAGTCCGAAGGGCTGCGAATTTAGAGGATGCGGCGCTACGCGCCGGAAGGTACGCGCTGGATTCCCGCGTTCGCGGGAATGACGGGGGTTTTTGGGTGGATGACGGGAATTTGCAGGTATCTGATTCAAAAACGCACTAACCACGACAAGCGTGGCGAGCACGACAAGCGTGGCGAGCATGGCAGGCGTGGTGGGCGTGGCAAGCGTGGTGGGCGCGGTAAACACGGCAAAAACCAGGATCGTCATTCCCGCGAAAGCGGGAATCCAGTTCCATGCCTCCAGCCCAAAGGGCTGCGAATTCAAAGGATGCGGCGCCGCGCACCGGAAGGTACGCGCTGGATTCCCGCGTCCGCGTGAATGACGGGGATGCGCGGACACTGAATTCCCGCCTTCGTTGGAATGACGGAAATGTGTACGCCATCGATTCCAGCCTGCACGGAAAAAACCTGGATTTATCGGCGTTATGTTCAAAAACGCCCTGTCCGTTTTTTTCAGGCTCATTTCACCTCCCACTCCGTGTCGCCGCCCTCGGCGTAGGCTTTTCGCGCCGGCTGGTACATGGGGTAATAGCGCGCCGGCGGCAGGGTGAAGCGGCCGGTTTGCGCGAAACGCAGCAGATGGCGGACGGTGACGCCATCGGGCGTCAGGGATTCGACCGGCACGCCGTAGCGGCCGCGCTTTTCCTCGGCGCGGCTTCTTTCCAGCGGCGAGCCGTCCTGACCGGCGGATTCGTCCTCCGGCGCGTCTTCCAGCAGGCGCACGCCCCAGGTGCCCGGCTCGACGCTCGCGCCCGGCGGCAAGGGAATTTCCAGCAGGCCGTAACGATGCTCGCCCCTGGAAGATTCCAGGCGCAACTCGTCCAGATACAGTTCCTGCGTGGACAAGGCTTCGCCGTCCTTGACCGGCGCGGCCCGGTAGCTGGCCTTGCCGTCCTTGAAATCTCGCCGTTCCAGCCGGAACAGCCGCCGTTCGAGCGTGACGGGCAGGGTGGTTCGCGGCGCGTCCTCGCCGGCCTCGTAGCGCAGGATGGCGACGGTTCCCCGCGCTGGAGCGTTCTCCAGGCGCAGCGACCGGGGCGGCGTCGCGCCCGTCCAGCGCCATTCCTTGCGCCCGAAAAGCGCGTCGATGGCCGGCGTGGCCCGCCATTCGCCCGCCGGTTCGAGGCCGGCCGACGGCCCGGCGGACGCGCCGTCCGCGCCGGACAGGGCGCGCCGCGTCCACACCAGCGTCAGGGCGCGGTCGATCGTCGGCGTGGCTTCGGAAACGGCGTCGAGAACGCCGGACACCGCCACGCTTTTCTTGCCCGCGAGCAGCAGCAGGGCTTGCGCGGAAGGCTGCGGACTCTTTTCCAGCCGGCTTTCGGCGGCGGCCAGTTCCGCCGCGAAAGCCGCGCCGGGGGACAGGCCCGCTTCTTTCGCCAGATGCGCGGCCAGCACCCGCGCATAAGCGAGGCCGAGCGGACTTTCCGGAGCGGCCATGAGGGGGCTTTCCGTCCGCTCGGCGGCTTCCCCGGCGGCCTCTCCGCCGGAACCGCTTTTCGACAGGTCGGCGAGCGCGCCTTGCAGTTGCGTGCGCACCGGCAGGCCGATCTGCCGGATGAACCACAGGGCCAGAACGCGATGCAGCAAGGGGTCCTTGCCCGCGTGCTCGCGGTAGATGTCCAGCACGCGCTCCCAATGCCCGGCGGGCAGCGACAGCCCCAGGGCGCGCGCGGCGAGCCAGTCGGCGTAATAAGCGTAGGCCGAGAGGAAGGCGCTCTCCGAAGCGCCCGCGCCCCACCAGCCGAACACGGCGTTGGGGCCGGCCAGCGCGGCGAGCCGGAGCCGCTGGCCGTAGAGCATCTGCCAGAGCCGGCCGTCCGGCCCCCGCGCACCGCCTTCCGGGGCGAGGAGCGGCGCGGCGAGCGCGAGCGGAATCAGGCGGCTGGAGGTCTGTTCGACGCAACCCCAGGGGTATTCGACCAGGGAATCGGCGATGCGCAGGAAATGCTCGCCGCCGGCGGCGGCGAAAGCAAGGCGCGGGGCGCGGGCGTCGGCGGGCAGGGCCAGCGCGGTTTCCGCCGCCGACAGGGACACGATCTGTTCCGCCATGCCGCGCCAGCCCGGCGGATCGGCGGTGAGCGGCGTTTCCAGCGCGTCGACGATCCGGCCGCCTTCCTTGATTTCCAGACGCGCCGTTTGCGTCCCGGAAAAGGGCGGCAGGGCGAAGGGCAGGTAGTTGACGCCTTTTTGCAGCGTCGTTTTTTGCGCCGCGCCGCGCCCCATGAGCGTGAAGGCGATTTCCACCTCGCGCGGGCCGTCCGTGTTGTTGAACACGGCGAGCCGCGCCACCGGCGCGTCGCCCTCGCGCATCCACGCGGGCGAAGTCCATTTGGCGTAAAAATCCTTGTCGGAGCGGAGATAGCTCACGCGCTGCCCGTAGACGCCCTTGCCGCCGGGCGCGTCCAGGGCGACGGCGCGGACGGTGACGCGCCAGCGCGAGAGCGCGTCCGGCATCCTGAAGGAAAAGCGCGCGCGCCCGGCGGCGTCCGTCATCAGGGAAGGCTGCCAGGCGGCGGTGTCGGTGTCGTCGCGGCGCGCGCGCTCCTGCACCTTGACGCCGCGCTCGTTGTACCGGTGCCGCGCCGGCGGCTGCCGCGCCGCGTCGGCGGCGTAGTCGGCGGCCTCGTCGTAGGCGATGAAATTGAGGCTCGCGCCGGTGCGCACGTTGTTGCGCCGCACGTGCTGGAAGAATTCCACGATGTCCGGCGCGATTTCCGGTTGCAGGGCGTAAATCATCTCGTCGACCACGGAAACGGTCAGCAGCGCCCGCGCCGGCTGGCCCTGGAGGGTGGCGGCGAGATCGATCGTGACCGTTTCGCCCGGCGCGTACACGGCCTTGTCCGGCGTGACGGCCACGGTGATCCGCGGATTTTCCACGACCAGGCCGGCGTTCTGGAACACGTAGTCGCCGTTCTTGACGTAGGCCACGGAAAAAGTCATGTTCGGCGCGTAATCCTCCCGCACCGGCACGCGCGCGCGCCACTGGTTGGGCGCGAGCCGTTCGGCGCTCACCCAGCCCGGCCCGGCATCCGGCCGGCGGCCGGCCTCGGAGAGCAGCGCGGCGGCGTCCACCGCGTCGCGCTCCAGCGTGAGCAGGGCTTCGTCCACGGGTTCGGAGAAACTCATCAGCACTTCCGCGACCTCGCCCGGCCGGTAGCGTTCCTTGTCCGCCACCAGTTCGAGCGTGCCGGGAATCGCCTGCACGCCGTCCTTGCCGTCGCCGCCGCCGACCCAGTGCGCCGTCGCGCCGGCGAGGTTGCCGTCGGCGTCGCGCAGCATCAGGGAATAGGAGCCGGGCCGCTCCAGCCTGGGCGTCCAGGTGCGCGTCGCGCCGTCGAAAACGCTGGCGTCGAGGGAGCCGCGCGTCTGCGTCCGGTCTTCGAGCCGCACGATTTTCCAGGTCGTCGGCAGGGCGGGCGGAGCTTCCGGATTTTCCGCCTCCAGTCGGAAGCCGACGGGCGCGCCCGGCAGCGAAAAGCGCGTCGCGCTCGTGAGCCGCCAGCTCGCGCTGGCGCGCTCGACCAGCAATTCGCGCGCGCCGCGCACGCGGTAGGCCGCGCCGTCGGTCGCCAGCATCGAGAGGATCAGGCGCGAGGGTTCCCTGGCGGGCGGCAGCGAAAACGCCGCTTCGCCGTTGATGTCCGACGTGAGGCTTGCCGTGCTCAGGCGCACCGGAAACAGTCCGCCGTAGCGCAATTCACCCTGTACCATCGTCAGCGTTTGCGCGCGCAGCGTGAGTTCCACGGCGGCGTTCTTCACCGGCTTGCCGTCCGGGTAGGCGAGGCGGATTCTGCCGGAGACGGGTTCGCCGGTCTTGAAGTGCTCGCGGTCGGGAATGAGCGTGATCTCGAAATGCGGCTTCACGTATTCGGCGACGCGGAAGGCCGCGCCGTAACGCTTGTCGCCGTGGCGGACGCGAATTTCGTAGCCGCCCGCCACGGCATCCTCCGGCAGGCGGAAGCCCGTGTCCGCGCCCGTGTCGGGAGAAAGCGGGAGTTTGACGGAAAGCACCGGCGCGCCGTTGGGGTCGAAGACCCGCGCCTCGATCTCGCCGGCTTTCGCGGGCGCGGATTCGGCGGCGGAGGCGTAGGCGCGGGCGAGGAATTTCAGATTCACCCGGTCGCCGGGGCGATAGAGCGGACGGTCGCTGACCGCGTAGAGCTTGGTGTCGTGGATTTCGCTGTCGTAATAGAAGTTTTCCGAAACGAAAACGCCGCCCGACGCATCCTCGCCCAGAAGATAAGTGCGTTCGGGACTCGCGTGTTTCAGCGTCGCAAGCCCCCGCTCATCGGTCGTCGCGGAAGCGAGCGCGCCGCGCCCGTCCGTCCAGGAGAGTTTCGCGCCCGCCACGGCCTGACCGCTCGTCCGGTGCGCCGTCCAGACGGTGAGCGCGCCGGACGCCATCTTGGTGACGGCGACCGTGTCGGCCACGAACACCAGCGTCACCGCGCGATGCGTGCCGAGGATCGCCTCGGCCAGATACAGCCCCGGCTCCAGTTGTCCGAGCGGCACGTAAAAATTGCCCCCGTTCTTCGGCAGCCACTCGCTGCTGGAACCCTCCAGCTTGACTTCGGGCGGCGCGATGGGCTTGGCCGCCGCGAGCGGATAACGGAAACCCTGGACGAGATCGAAGCCTTCCAGCGGGCGGAAATTCGTGGCGGGCTGATAGCGCGGCCGGGTGAAACGGGTTTTCAGCGCGGGCGCCGCCTGCGTCGCCGCCTGCCGCGCCTCGCCGGAAAAGAGTTCGCGCCACGCCCGCCGCGTCTTGTTCCAGAAATTGCTCCACAGATAGGAAAGGAGATTCGCCACGCCTTCGTCGCGCGGACGGGCGGCGACGTCGACGCGATGCAGATTCTTTTGCGCCTTCAAAAAATCCAGCGGCCGCGGCACGCGATAGAGCCGGATCTCGACACCGCCGTATTCCCGCGCCGCTTCCAGCCCGCCCTCGTTCGCCGGGATTTCGACGCGCAGCAGGGCCTCGTCGGACGAACCGAATTGCGTGTCCGTGAGCACGAAGAACGGCGCGCCGCGCGCCGGGCGGTAATCGCTGGCGTCGTTGGGTTCGCCGCGCGCCGCCGGGGCGCACAGCAGCGCGAACGCGAGCCACGGGAGCAGGCGGGAAAGGAAAGCGGCGGGAGAGGTGGCGAAAAACGCGGCGCGCGGGCGCGTCGTTTCCGTCACTTCCGTCTTTTCCGCCATCCCGTTTCGCGGTGGCAACGAGGCGCGAAGGCGGGCCAGGGACAGCGCCACGGCGCGGCGGAGCGAAGTCGACAAAGTGTCATTTTCAGCGCGGAAAGGAATCAGGATCGTCATGATCGTCAGCTCAGGAAAACCAGTGAAAAAACCCCGGCGAAATTGGGATTTCCGGGTTCGGGACGCCAGCGCGTATCGCGCCAGGCGAGGAGCGCGGCAAGCGTCGCCGCGCGCAGGCCGTCGTCCTGTGGCGTGGGCGGCGCGCCATTGTGGTATACCACGCGCCGCCCCGTCCACAGCATCAGGTGCTGGTCGTCGCCCTGATCGAAAAACAGCAGGTCGGCGGGCTGGAGCAAATGCACGTCGCGCCCCCTGGGCCGGCTGTTTTCCTGCGCCAGGCTGATCGCGTCGGCATACGCGCCGCGGCTGCCGTCCGGACGCCGCCAGCGATTCCGCAAACGCTCCCGCGCCGCCGCCGGAACCAGATCGGGCGGCAGGCGATGATGCAGGCCCATGCTCCGCCGCCAGCGCGCGTCGTGCTCGGCCAGCGCCTCGGCGACGGCAAAGCGCACCAGACCCGCGCAATCACGCTGCGTCCAGCGCGGCGAAGGCGCGCGAATCTGCGCCTCGGCAATGCGGACGATCCACGCCCGCACCGCCTGACTCTGCCGCGCGTCGAGACGCGGCGGCGCTTCCTCCGCCGCGTCGTCCTCCGGCGGAATGGGTGGCAGGGCGCGGAGCGGGCAGGCGAAAAGGCTCAAGCCCAGCACGACCGGCCAGGCAAGAAATCCGCGCCGGAAACGATCCGGCGGCGGCGCGGTGGGTGGAATGGGTTTCATTTCCGATTCATTGAAGCGTTTCGGTTCATTGGAACATTTCGGTTCATTGGAACATTTCGGTTCATTGGAACATTTCGGTTCATTGGAACATTTCGGTTCATTGGAACGTTTCGGTTCATTGGAACGTTTCGGTTCATTGGAGCGTTTCCGGTTCAGGCGATGACAGTGTTTCCCCCCTCCCCGTCATTCCCGCGAACGCGGGAATCCAGCGCGTAGACTCCGACGCGAAGCGCCGCATTTCAACCGGAGCGCGGGCGTCCCGCCCACAAAAAGGCGAACGATGCGGGCGAGACGCCCGCGCTCCATCCGATATTCGCGGCCCTTCGGGCCGGAGACAACGAACTGGATTCCCGCTTTCGCGGGAATGACGGGAATTCGCGGGCGT
>JAIRPF010000132.1 GCA_031257115.1 Accumulibacter sp. | reverse complement strand
GACGCTGACGCAGCAGGTATCCGGCGAACTCGTCGGTCATTTCGGTGACAAAGTCTATCGTACCATCATCCCGCGCAACGTCCGTCTCGCGGAAGCGCCCTCCTACGGCAAGCCGGTGGCCGCCTTCGACCGCCAGTCCAGGGGCGCGCTGGCCTACGCCGCGCTGGCGCGGGAAGTCCTGGAACGCGGCGGCGCGGCGCGCCATCCTGTCGAACAAGGAGATCGAGCATGAAACAACCGAAAGGACTTGGACGCGGCCTCGACGCGCTGCTTGCCGGCAACGAAGCCTCCGGCCGCGAGCAACAGCGCGGCCTGCCGATAACCAGTTTGCGGCCCGGCAAATACCAGCCGCGCACGCGCATGGACCGGGAATCGCTGGAAGAACTGGCCGCGTCGATCCGCGCCCAGGGGCTGATGCAGCCGATCCTGGTGCGCCCGGTCGGCGGCGGCGCGGGCGAGGAATGTTTCGAGATCATCGCCGGCGAACGCCGCTGGCGCGCGGCGCAACTGGCCGGGATGAGCGAAGTGCCGGCGCTGATCCGCGAAATTCCCGACGAATCGGCGCTGGCCATGGCGCTCATCGAAAACATCCAGCGCGAGGACCTCAATCCGCTGGAAGTGGCGCACGGCCTGCAACGCCTGATCGACGAGTTCTCGATGACGCACCAGCAGGTGGCCGACGCGGTCGGCAGCTCCCGGCCGGCCGCGTCGAACCTGCTGCGCCTGCTGCAACTCGTTCCGCCTGTGCAGGAACTGCTGATGGCCGGCAAGATCGACATGGGGCACGCGCGCGCCCTGCTGCCGCTGCCGGGCGACCTGCAAATCCAGATATCCCAGCGCGTGGCGCAAAAAAGGCTGTCGGTGCGCGAAGTCGAGCGGCTCGCGCGCAGCGCGCTGAGCAACGCGCTGAAACTCCCAATGGAAACCGAAGCCAAGCCCAAGCCGCCCGACCGCGACGTGCTGCGCCTGCAAGAAGAACTCTCCGACGCCCTCGGCGCCCGCGTCCTGATCCGCGCCGGCAAAAAAGGCGCGGGCAGAATACAGATCGAATTCGGCGACCTCGACCAACTGGACGGGATTCTGCAGCGCTTCCGCTGACGGCGGCACGAACGCGCAATCGCGGCAGGAACCCAGAAAGCCGGGCGTTTTCGGCCTGGAGCGTTTTTCGCCCATTCTATATATGGCGCGCAAGCAAGCATTTCGCCGAAAACCGCGAAAGAAGCGCCATCGCCCCGCATCTTCGCGCGCAACGCGCTGAAATAAAGCCTTTTTCTTGAGGAAGATGGTTCGTGCCCGGCGTGAGCGCCCGTCATCTCCCGTTACACAGCCGCGCCGCGCTCATTTCCATGATGGCAGCCGTCGAGTTCCGTGTATTTGCGGCTGGAGCCGAAACATTTTTCCACGGGGTATTTCGAGGCATTTTTTTCCAGCTTTTCCGTGGCCGCGCGCAACAGGTCGAAGCCGCCTTTTTCGGCGATCAGCAGGAGATAGAGCAGAACGTCGGCGCACTCGTCCCGGAGTGCTTCCATCCGCCCGCCGTCTTCCAGCGAGGCGGCGATTTCCGCGTCGCTTTTCCACTGCGTCAGCTCCAGGAGTTCGGCGGCTTCGAGGTTGAGCGAGACGATCAGGTTGCGCAGCGTGTGAAACCGCGCCCAATCGCGCTCGTCGCGGAATTTCCCCAGCGCCCGCGTCAGCGTTTCGAGGTCCATGCCGTCAGAAAAAGCGCCTGACCGTTTCGGGCGGCAGCGCCATGCCGGTGGCGCGCGCGCGGGCGAGGAGTTCCCAGTAATAGCGGTAGGACGCCCGGTCGTGCAGCAAGCCTTCATGGGCGATCGGCGCCCAGTTCTTGTCCTGCGCGGCGGTGACGATGGCGACGGCGGTTTCGACCTCGGAGAAATCGGGGCGCATGGCTTCGACGATCGGCGCGATCTGGTTGGGGTGGATGCTCCACATGCGCAGGAAGCCGAACTCGTGGCGGGCGCGCAGGGCGTCGTTACGGATGATTTCGATGTCCTTGAGTTCCGTGGTGACGTTGTGCGTCGGCACCACGCCGTTGCCGAGGGCCGCCGTGGCAATTTCGCACTTGGCGCGGGCCACCAGCGGGTGGTCGAACTGGCCCGGACTCTTCATCGCCGATCCGGGAATCGCGCCGTGATGCCCGGAAACGAAGTCCATCAGGCCGAAATCGAGCGATTCGACGCCCGGCGTGGCGGCGATCTCCCACGCCTCGTGCAGCGCGCCCAGGGTTTCGATCAGCACGTGCGCGGGAATTTCGCGCGCGAGGCCGACTCGCGCCTCGGTCTCGCGCAGGTAGGCGATCTGCGCGCGAACGTCCCCGGCACCGCGCGCCTTGGGCAGGGTGATGAACGGCAGGCGGGCACCGGCGATCGAGACGACGATGTCGATGTCCTGCCGCCAGTGCGCGTGGGTGAAATCGTGCACCCGCACGGCGACACGGCCGTGCCGGTTGTCGCCGCTCATGATGATGCCGGCCGCCATTTCGGCGTGCTCGCGCTCCGCGCCCGCATGAGCGCCGTCCTCGCAATCGCAGGTGATGTCGAAGATCGGCCCCAGCTCGTTCTGTAGCTGGAGCGCCTTTCTCATCAGCTTTTCGGAACCCGCGTAATGGTCGACCGCGGGCAGGATGGGGAAAGGTTTCCCGCCGGGAAAGAGAACGTCGCTGGGATGTCGCATGGCTGATCTCCGGAGAAAAGGGGAAGTTTACCATCACGGCGGGCAAACTCCGGCGCGGAGTGCCGCAGGAATGAGCCTCCTTCTTGAGAGAGGTGTCGCGCCGAAGGCGTGACGGAGGGAGTCGGGCGGTTGAATCATCAAACGCTGGCAAACAGGAAACCGCCATTCTTTCGATCGCCGGAATCCGGTTCGTTGGTTAATTGTCGCGCCAGGGAATTCAAGCGTCTGACTGATCGGCTGACTCCTTCCGGCTCGCGGCTTTGCCGCGAGTCACCTCCCTCACGAGGGAGGCGCATTCTTGCGGCGCTTTGCGCCGGAATGTACGCGCTGGATTCCCGCTTTCGCGGGAATGACGGGGTTTCACGGAAATGGCGGGGATTCTCTTTCGCTTTTTGCTTTTCGCCGTGCTCGCCGCAATCAAGGCTTTTCGCTTTTTGTTCTTCGCCGTGCCCGTCGTGCTCGCCGTGGTTAATGATTTTCGCTCTCGCCTTTCGTCGCGCTCGCCGTGGTTGAAAAGTGTTCTCCGTGGTTAAAAATATCTTCCGCCACGGCCGTCGAAACGAAAAAACCAGGCCGGGGCCTGGTTTTTCATGGAACCCGGCGGATCGATCCGTCAGGCCACCTTTTCCCCTTCGGCGGGGACTTCCGCCACTTCGGGTTGATCGAGCAGTTCGACGAACGCCATCGGCGCGTTGTCGCCGTCGCGGAATCCGCATTTCAGGATGCGCAGGTATCCCCCGTTTCTCGAAGCATAGCGCGGCCCGAGCTGTTCGAAGAGTTTGACGACCATTTCGCGGTCGCGCAGGCGGTTGAAAGCCAGGCGGCGATTGGCCAAGCTCGGCTTTTTGCCGAGGGTGATGATCGGTTCGGCAACCCGGCGCAGTTCCTTGGCTTTCGGCAAGGTGGTCCTGATCGTCTCGTGACGCAATAGCGAAACGGTCATGTTGCGCAGCATGGCCAGACGGTGCGAACTGGTCCGGTTCAGTTTTCGAAGCCCCAAACGGTGACGCATATCTTTTTCCTTCCTTTTTTTCCGAGCTTTACTTATCGAATCCGGCCGGCGGCCAGTTTTCGAGTTTCATGCCCAGTGTCAAGCCGCGCGCGGCCAACACTTCCTTGATTTCGTTAAGCGACTTGCGCCCCAGGTTCGGCGTCTTGAGCAGCTCGTTTTCCGTCCGCTGGATCAAATCGCCGATGTAATAAATGTTTTCCGCCTTGAGGCAGTTGGCGGAACGCACCGTCAATTCCAAGTCATCCACGGGACGCAGCAGCAAGGGGTCGACCGGAATCGATTTCTGGTGCTCGATTGGCGTGTTGGTGCCTTCCAGTTCGGCGAACACCGAAAGCTGTTCCATCAGGATGCGGGCCGCGTTGCGGATCGCCTCTTCAGGCTCGACGACGCCGTTGGTCTCGATTTCCATGATCAGCTTGTCGAGGTCGGTGCGCTGTTCGACGCGCGCGCTTTCGACGGAATAACTGACACGGCGAACCGGGCTGAAGGAAGCGTCGAGCACCAGTTTGCCGATGCTCTTCCCGGCGTCCGCGAGCTGACGCAGATTGCCCGGAATGTAGCCGCGGTTGCGTTCGACCTTGAGTTCGAGCGAGAGCTTGCCGCCGCTCGTCAGGTGCGCGATCACGTGTTCGGGATTGATGATCTCGACGTCATGGGAAACGACGATGTCGCCCGCGCGGACCACGCCTTCGCCTTCCTTGCTCAACTGGAGAACCGCTTCCTCGCGGTTGTGCAGCTTGAAAACGACGCCCTTGAGGTTCAGCAGAATGTCGACGACGTCTTCCTGAACGCCGTCGATCGTCGAGTATTCATGCAGAACGCCGTCGATGCTCACCTCGGTGGCGGCGAATCCCGCCATCGAAGAAAGCAGGATGCGCCGCAAGGCGTTCCCCAGCGTGTGCCCGAAACCGCGCTCGAAGGGTTCCATGACCACCCTGGCGTGTACCGGCGACAAACTCTGAACGTCGATGATGCGCGGTTTCAATAGTCCACTGCTATACATGTCTTGTCCTTTGCCTGGTTTCAGTCAAGCGAGCGCCGCGATTACTTCGAGTAAAGTTCGATCACGAGGCTTTCGTTGATCGAGGTCGGCAGTTCGCTGCGCTCCGGACGAGCCTTGTAAGTACCCTTGGCTTCCTTGACGTTGACTTCCACCCATTCCGGAAAACCGCGCGATTCGGCGGCTTCCAGCGCGGCCTTGACGCGCAGGTGGTTCCTGGTTTTCTCGGCGAGTTCGATCACGTCGCCGGGCCTGACCTGATAGGACGGAATGTTGACCCGCCGGCCATTGACCAGGACGCCGTTGTGGCGCACCACTTGGCGCGATTCGGAACGCGAGGCCGCGAACCCCATGCGGTAGGCCACGGTATCCAGGCGCGATTCGAGCAGTTGCAGGAGGTTTTCGCCGGTGACGCCCTTGCGGCGCTCGGCTTCCTTGTAAACCTTGCGGAACTGCCCTTCGAGCACGCCGTAGATGCGGCGGATTTTCTGCTTCTCGCGCAGATGCACACCGTAATCGGACAGGCGCTGGCCGGACTTCTGCCCATGCTGCCCCGGCGCATACGAGCGCCGTTCGATAGCACACTTGTCGGAGAAACATTTTTCTCCCTTGAGAAACAGTTTTTCGCCTTCCCGGCGGCACTGGCGACATTTCGGATCGAGATTGCGAGCCACTTGTCTATCTCCTTAAATCCGGCGCTTTTTCGGCGGACGGCAGCCGTTGTGAGGAATCGGGGTCACATCGGTGATCGAGGTGACTTTCATCCCGAGGGCATTCAGCGCGCGAACCGACGATTCACGGCCGGGGCCTGGCCCCTTGATGCGCACTTCGACGTTCTTGACGCCGCAGTCCTGGGCCGCCTTGCCGGCGGCCTCCGCGGCGACCTGCGCGGCGAACGGCGTGCTTTTGCGCGATCCCTTGAAGCCGGCGCCGCCGGACGTCGCCCACGACAAGGCATTGCCCTGGCGGTCGGTGATCGTGATGATGGTGTTGTTGAATGAAGCGTGGATGTGGGCGACGCCCTCAGCCACGTTTTTCTTGACTTTCTTGCGAACTTTCGTTGCGGTCTTGGCCATGGTCAGTCAGTCCTCATTGTTTCTTGGCGGCGATGGCCTTGCGCGGCCCCTTGCGGGTGCGGGCGTTCGTGCGCGTGCGCTGCCCGCGCACCGGCAATCCCTTGCGATGGCGCAAGCCGCGATAGCACCCAAGGTCCATCAGGCGCTTGATGCTCATGGTGACTTCACGGCGAAGGTCGCCTTCGACGGTGAATTTGCCGACGTGATCGCGCAGGCGATCCATTTCGGCTTCCGTCAAATCCTTTATTTTCGTCGTGCGCACGACGCCGGCCGCTTCGCAAATCTTTTGCGCGCGGCTGCGGCCAATACCGTAAATCGCGGTCAGCGCGATTTCGGCGTGCTGGTGGTTAGGTATGTTTACCCCTGCGATGCGGGCCATCGATTCACCCCAATAATGCGAAACGTAAATGAACAGTAATCACCGGATTCTCGCTGAAAACCGGGATCAACCCTGCCGCTGCTTGTGACGCGGATCCGAACAGATCACGCGCACGATGCCGTGGCGCCGAATGATCTTGCAATTGCGGCAGATGCGTTTGACGGATGCCAGCACTTTCATGTTTCACTCCTAAATTTTCGACAGCGGGCGCAGCCAGCCTTTTGTCGATTTCCTTCCACTGCGTAGAGACTCTTCATTTGGCGCGGAAAACGATGCGCGCCCGGGAGAGGTCATACGGCGTGAGCTGCACCGTCACCTTGTCTCCCGGCAAAATCCGGATGTAGTGCATCCGCATCTTCCCGGAAATGAATCCATGCACGATATGACCATTTTCCAGTTTCACCTTGAACGTCGCATTGGGCAAGTTTTCGATGACCTCGCCCTGCATTTCAATCAAATCTTCCTTTGCCATCCTATTTCGCCGGGAACCCGGGCCCCTTGAAGTTCGCCTTCTTCAGCAATCCCTCGTATTGGTGGGACATCAGATAGGCCTGCACCTGGGTCATGAAATCCATGGTCACGACGACGATGATCAACAGCGACGTGCCGCCGAAATAGAACGGGACGTTCCATTTGAGAATCAGGAATTCCGGCACCAGGCACACCACGGTGATATAGGCCGCGCCGACAAGGGTCAAGCGCATGAGTATTTTATCGATGTAGCGCGCCGTCTGCTCGCCCGGACGAATCCCCGGCACGAAACCGCCGCCCTTTTTCAGGTTGTCCGCCGTTTCCTTCGAATTGAACACCAGCGCGGTATAGAAGAAACAGAAAAAGACGATCGCCGCCGCGTACAGCATCACGTAAATGGGCTGGCCGGGCGAGAGCACCGCCGCGAGATCCCTGAGCCAGCGCATCGAATCGCTCGCGCCGAACCATCCCGCGATCGTGGCGGGGAACAGAATGATCGACGAGGCGAAAATCGGCGGAATCACGCCCGACATGTTCAGCTTGAGCGGCAGATACGAACTCTGACCGCCATAAATCTTGTTGCCGACCTGCCGCTTGGCGTAATTGAGCAGAATCTTGCGTTGCCCGCGCTCGACGAAAACGACGGCGGCGGTGACGGCCACCACCAGGAAGGTGATGAAGATCGCCGACAGGGGGTGCATCGCGCCGGTGCGCACCAGTTCCAGCAGGCCGCCGATCGCGTTGGGCAGCCCGGCGACGATCCCCGCGAAGATGATGATCGAAATGCCGTTGCCCAGACCGCGCTCGGTAATCTGCTCGCCCAGCCACATCAGGAACATCGTGCCCGTCAACAGGGTCGTCACCGTGACGAAGCGGAAAAGGACGCCCGGTTCGGGCACCAGCCCTTGGGATTCCACGCCGATGGCGATGCCGATTCCCTGGAAGACCGCCAACACGACGGTGCCGTACCGCGTGTACTGCGTGATCTTGCGCCGCCCGGCCTCGCCCTCCTTTTTCAGCGCCTCCAGCTGCGGACTGGCGTGCGTCATCAACTGCATGATGATCGAAGACGAGATGTACGGCATGATGCCCAGCGCGAAAATGGTGAAGCGCCGCAGGGCGCCGCCGGAGAACATGTTGAACATGCCCAGGATGCCGCCCTGGTTACGATTGAAGAACTCCGCCAGCGCCACCGGATCAATGCCGGGCACCGGAATATGTGAACCAATACGGTATACGATCAGCGCGCCGATCAGGAATATCAGCCGGCGCTTCAGATCGCCGTATTTCCCACCTTTGCCAACCTGTCCGGAATTAGTCGCCAAGAGACGTCACCATCACTCTCTGATCAATCGCCAACACTGCCGCCGGCGGCTTCGATCGCCGCCTTCGCGCCCTTGGTCGCTCCAACGCCCCTGAGCACGACCTTGCGGCTGATCTGCCCGGAAAGCACCACCTTGGCCGACAAGGCGCGCGATGGCGCCAGCCCGGCCTGGACCAGCGTCAGCAAATCGATCTCTTCAACCGACAAATCATTGATTTCGGATAAACGCACTTCGACATTGCGCGCCTTGGACAGCGAAACGAAACCGCGTTTCGGCAAGCGGCGCTGCAAGGGCATTTGCCCGCCTTCGAAGCCCACCTTGTGAAAGCCTCCGGCGCGCGATCCCTGGCCCTTGTGGCCACGCCCGGCGGTCTTGCCCAGGCCGGAACCGATACCGCGCCCCACGCGGCGCCGCGCTTTCTTTGCCCCTTCGGCGGGCTGAATCGTGTTGAGTTTCATCCTGCTACCCCTCGCACTTCACAAGGTAAGCCACCTTGTCGATCATTCCACGCACGGCCGGCGTGTCCTGCAACTCCGCCGAGCTGTTCAGACGCCGCAGTCCCAATCCGCGAACCGTCGCGCGATGCGAGCGTTTCGTTCCGATCAGGCTCTTGACGAGCGTCACCTTGATTTTCCTGTCGGTCATGGCTTACCCCAGAATTTCCTCGATCGTCTTGCCACGCTTGGCCGCGATTTCCGCCGGCGTATTCATGGCCTTGAGTCCGTTGATGGTGGCGCGCACGATGTTGTACGGATTCGTCGAACCGTGCGCCTTGGCCACGACGTTGGTCACGCCCATGACGTCGAACACGGCGCGCATGGCGCCGCCGGCGATGATTCCCGTGCCTTCCGGCGCCGGCTGCATGATTACGCTCGACGCGCCGTGACGCCCGATGACCGTATGGAACAGGGTTCCGTCCTTCAGGCTGATCTTGAGCATCCTGCGGCGCGCCTCTTCCATCGCCTTCTGCACGGCGACGGGCACTTCGCGCGATTTGCCCTTGCCCATGCCGATGCGCCCGTCGCCGTCGCCGACGACGGTCAGCGCCGCGAACCCCAAGATGCGCCCGCCCTTGACGACCTTGGTCACGCGGTTGATGGAAACCATCTTTTCGCGGAAACCGTCGTCGGGCTTCTCGGCTTGCTGATTCTTCTTGCCTTGCGGTTTTGCCATGACTCTTACTCCAATCCTTTTTCCGGGGCGGTCAGAACTTCAATCCGGCTTCGCGCGCCGCTTCCGCCAGCGCCTTGATGCGCCCGTGGTACTGGAAGCCGCCGCGGTCGAACGCCACCTGTTCGATTCCGGCCTTGAGCGCGCGTTCTGCGATGAGCTTGCCGACCACTTTCGCGGCGCCGGTGTTCCCGCCGTTGGGCAGATCCTTGCGGACATCCTTTTCGAGAGACGATGCCGCGACCAGCACCTTCGAGCCGCAGGACGAAAAGACCTGGGCGTAGATGTGGCAGTTGGTGCGATGCACCGACAAGCGCACGGACTTCAGTTCGGCAATCTTGGCCCGGGTTTTGCGGGCTCTGCGCAACCGCGCCTGTTTCTTGTCAATCATTCATGCACCCCTATTTCTTCTTCGTTTCCTTGATGACGACCACTTCGTCGGAATAACGCACGCCCTTGCCCTTGTAAGGCTCCGGCGGACGATAGGCGCGGATTTCGGCGGCCACCTGCCCGACCATCTGCTTGTCCACGCCCTTGATCAGAATTTCCGTCTGGGTGGGCGTTTCGCATTTGATTCCCGCCGGCATCCTGTGCGCCACCGGATGGGAAAAGCCCAGCGTCAGGTTGAGCGTTTCTCCCTGCGCCTGGGCGCGATAACCCACCCCGACCAGGGTCAGCTTGCGCTCGAAACCCTTGCTGACTCCGGTCACCATGTTGGCCAGAATGGCGCGCACCGTGCCCGACAGAGCGTCGGCATTGACCGCCCCTTCGACGGGCCTGCACAGCAGCGACGTTCCTTCCTGCTCGACGCGCACCGAGGGATTGCTCCTGAACTTGATGGAACCCAGCGGCCCCTTGACGGTGATATCGCTGCCGAGGGCGACGTCGACGCCCTGTGGCAGCACGATCGGATTTTTTGCTACGCGGGACATGTCTTCCCCTTATGCGACGATGCAGAGCACTTCACCGCCCATGTTGCTGGCGCGCGCGCTGCGATCGGTCATGACACCCTTCGGAGTGGACACGATCGCCACTCCAAGGCCATTCATCACTCGTGGAATTTCGTTCGCGCCACGATAGATGCGCAAACCCGGCGAGGAAATCCGGTCGATCCTTTCGATGACCGGGCGTCCGGCATAGTATTTCAGACCGATTTCCAAGGTCGGCTTGCCGGCGTTCTCGCGCACGGCGAAATCCTCGACGAATCCTTCATCCTTCAACACCTTGACGATGGCCACCTTGACCTTGGAAGACGGCATGGTCACCATCGCCTTGTTGGCCAACTGCGCGTTGCGGATGCGGGTCAGCATATCGCTGATCGGATCGCTCATACTCATCTCGTATTCTCCTGCTTACCAGCTGGCTTTGGTCATGCCGGGAACTTCGCCGCGCATGACGAAATCGCGCAATTTGCTGCGGCCCAGGCCGAACTTGCGGAAAACGCCGCGCGGACGCCCGGTCAGCTGGCAACGATTGCGCAGCCGCACGGGGCTGGCATTTCTCGGCAGGGACTGGAGCTTCTTCCGGGCCTCGAAACGCTCGTCCTCGGAGAGGTTGGCATCGTTGATAATCGCCACGAGTCCGGCGCGCTTCGCCGCGTATTTTTCGACCGTCTTGCGCCGTTTTTCTTCACGGTTGATCAATGCAAGTTTCGCCATCTGAACCTCAATTCTTGAACGGGAATTTGAAGGCGGCGAGCAGCGCGCGCGCCTCTTCGTCAGTCTTGGCGGTGGTGGTCACGCTGATGTTCATGCCACGCAACGCGTCGATCTTGTCATACTCGATCTCTGGGAAAATGATCTGCTCCTTGACGCCCATGTTGTAATTGCCCCGGCCGTCGAATCCTTTCCCGGAAATGCCGCGGAAGTCCCGCACACGGGGCAGGGCGACCGTCACCAGCCGATCCAGGAACTCGAACATCCTCGGCCCGCGCAAAGTGACCATGCACCCGATCGGATAGCCGGTGCGAATCTTGAAACCGGCGATCGACTTGCGCGACTTGGTGATCACCGGCTTCTGGCCGGCGATCTTGGTCATGTCGGCCACGGCGTTTTCCAAAACCTTCTTGTCCGCCACGGCCTCGCCGACCCCCATGTTCAGGGTGATCTTGGTGATCCGCGGAATTTCCATGACCGACTTGTACCCGAATTTCCCGGCCAACCCCGGCGCCACGGTCTCTTTGTAGTAATCCTGCAAACGTGCCATATCCGTTCCTTACGCCCCAACCACTTCGCCATTCGACTTAAATACGCGCACTTTCTTGCCGTTTTCAAGCAACTTGAAGCCCACCCGATCGGCTTTCTTGGTCGCCGGGTTGTACAGGGAAACGTTGGATATGTGGAGCGGCATGTCCTTGTCGATGACGCCGCCGACCACGCCCTTCACCGGATTCGGCTTGACGTGCTTTTTCACGCGGTTGATGCCCTCGACCACAACATGCTCGGCCCCGACGCGGCGAACCACCGCCCCGCGCTTGCCCTTGTCCTTGCCAGCGATGACGACCACCTCATCGCCCTTGCGAATTCTTTCCATGACCGCCTCTTCAGAGAACTTCCGGCGCGAGCGAAACGATCTTCATGAAACGTTCGCTGCGCAATTCACGTGTCACCGGCCCGAAAATGCGTGTTCCGATCGGCTCCAGCTTGTTGTTCAGGAGCACGGCCGCATTGTTGTCGAACCGGACCAGCGACCCGTCGGGACGCCGCACCCCCTTGGCCGTCCTCACGACGACGGCGCTATAGATGTCGCCTTTCTTGACGCGCCCGCGCGGGGCCGCGTCCTTGATGCTGACCTTGATGATGTCGCCCACGCTGGCATAACGGCGCTTGGAGCCGCCAAGCACCTTGATACACATCACCGAACGCGCCCCCGTGTTATCGGCCACGTCCAGAACCGTTTGCATCTGAATCATTTAAGTCTCCAACTTGTCCCGCTCGCGCGGTCAGTCTTGGAACCCTTTATGGGCAAAATCGCCAGACCGGAACGTCGGGCGCGAAAGACGGAGAATTATACCTGCTTTTTTTAGAAGCGCAAGCCTCCGCCGTAAAATTGTGAAATATATCGCCAGAATTCGTTCCGGCCAAATGTTTCCGTTGGCTCCGCGGGGTAATCGCATTTGAAACAACCGGACAAAGCATCCCTTTTGAGGAATGCTTTGCTTGCGGCGCTTCGCGCCGGGGATTGGCCTTTCTCTCGCATATACCGCCGCCATCGCAAATCCAGCGCATTTCACGATAAATTATGCCTCCAAGCTGGTGATGAGCAGGAGGAATGGAGGACGCCAGCCGTTCGACGCGGGTGGAGCGGCCGTTCCGGCCGCCATCGGGGCGGGATTCCTTTTGGCCCGTTGACCGGCGTTCCATCCCTGCCCAAGAGCATCGCCACGGATTCATTTTCATCTCGTTCAGGAGAATCGCCAATCCGCGCCATCCGTATCACCCGATCATCTACGTGCGCGGTTTCGCCGCGACCCAGGGCAAGATCGAGGAGGCCGTCGCCGATCCCTACATGGGTTTCAACATGGGTTCGACGAAGGCGCGCATGGCATGGACCGGCGAGATCAGGCGCTTCTTTTTCGAATCGCCGCTCGTTCGCCTGATGCACGATCACGGCTATTCCGATGTCTTCGAGGACGGCGAGGACCGGGTGGATGTCGACCGGCCCGATCGTCACATACGTTACCGCAGCATCGTCATCTATCGCTATTACGACGAAGCCAGCAGGAATTTCGGTAGCGGCGACACGCCGCCGATCGAACACTTCGCGCGCGGGCTGGGCCGGCTGATCCTGCGCCTGCGCGACAAGATTTGCGCCAATCCGGAAAACGCCGTCGCGCCGGCCGATTTCCGCGTCCATCTGGTGGCGCATTCGATGGGCGGGCTGGTCTGCCGCGCCTTTCTGCAAAATCCGGCCCTGGGTTCCGGGGAGGCGCGCCGCGCGGTCGACAAGCTGTTTACCTACGCCACGCCGCACAACGGCATCGATTTGCGCGTCGTGCGCAATGTTCCCGGCTGGCTGACTTTCGGCAACATCAATAATTTCAACCGCGAGCGCATGGCCGGATATCTCGCGCTGCCGGCGGCGGATGACGTTTCGATCGTGCGCGGTTTTCCGCCGGAGCGCGTCTTCAACCTGATCGGCACCGACGCGCGGGACTACACCGCCTTGAAAGGCATGTCGACGTGGGCGGTCGGCGAGGGCAGCGACGGGCTGGTGCGCATCGCCAACGCGGCGACGCACGGGCCGCGCGAGGACGGAACCGACGTGACCTCGCCGCGCGCCTTCGTGCATCGCGGCCATTCCGGCCACTATGGCATCGTCAACTCGGAGGAGGGCTACCAGAATCTCGTCCGCTTCCTGTTCGGCACGCTGCGCGTCGACGGCATTCTGCACATCGACGACATTTCCCTGCCCGTGGAAGTCGCTGCGGCGCTGAAGGACGGCAGGGCGATCCGCGCTTCGTACCAGTTCGAGACGGCGGTCGGCATTCGCGGCTGCCAATGGCAGATCACCCGGCGCGAGGCGCGCGAGCATTCGGCGATCTTCCGCGCCTACGACGAGCTTTTTCCCGGCGAGCCGGGGACGAAACGCCTGCCCGACCGGAGCCGCAGCCCCCATCTGTTTTCTGTTTTCCTCGATCCGGGCAAGAGCGTCGAGGCGTCGGGATCGGTCAGTTTCGCCTTCGACCTGAAAATTCTCGTTCCCGATTACGAAATCGACGGCGCGCCGTTCATGAAGCGCCACTACGAAGGCGGCTGCATCCTGCGCCAGCAAATCCTGATCGAGGCTTTCCCCGACGCCGGCGCGCCGCTGGGCTGGCGGATCAAGTACGGTTACCAGGAAAAAACGCCCGGCAAGCCGAACAGGGAAGCGCCGGTCTACATGCTGGCCGACGGTTCCGGCCTGGCCTTCGACATCGAAGTCGCGCAGCGGACGCGCCCCGGCGTCACCAGCGCGCTGCACGTCGAAGCGCGTCCGTGGAACGATTGGGGGAGCGGCGACGAACGAGAACGGGTCGCGGAACCCGGCCGGGATTGACCGGGGCTTTCCCCGCCGCGCCGGGCCGGGCGTGAATCGCGCCGCGAATCCGGCGAGGCAAACGAAACGGCAGAAAATACGCCCGCCGGCGGCCCCGGTCGGGGCGGCTTCGCCGGCGGGCGCGTTTCCCCTCAGAACAAAAAATACCTTTGCGAGAGCGGCAGCGATTGCGCGGGTTCGCACGTGATCGGCTTGCCGTCGACGCTGACCTGGTAAGTGCGCGGATCGACGTCGACCCTGGGCGTCTTGTCGTTCAGGATCATGTCCTTTTTGCCGACGGCGCGGCAGTTCCTGACGGGAAGAACCATCCGCTCCAGGCCGAGCCGTTCCTTGATGCCTTTTTCCGCGGCGGCCCTCGATACGAAGGTAATGCACGTCCGGGGAGCCGCCAGGCCGTAAGCGCCGAACATGGCGCGCATGAGCACGGGCTGCGGCGTCGGGATCGAAGCGTTCGGATCGCCCATTTTCGCGGCGGCGATGACGCCGCCCTTTACGATGGTGTCGGGCTTGACGCCGAACAGCGCCGGTTCCCACATGACCAGATCGGCGAATTTCCCCGCCTCGATCGAGCCGACGTAATCCGAAATGCCGTGGGCGATGGCCGGGTTGATGGTGTATTTCGCCACGTAGCGTTTCGCCCGGTAATTGTCGTTGTCCGCTTCTCCGGCCTCGGGAAGCTGTCCCCGCTGCTTTTTCATCTTGTCGGCCGTCTGCCAGGCGCGGATGATGACCTCGGCGGGGCGTCCCATCGCCTGGGAATCGGAATTGAGAATGGAAATGGCGCCCATGTCGTGCAGGACGTCCTCGGCGGCCAGCGTGCCGAAACGGATGCGCGATGCGGCGAACGCCACGTCCTCCGGCAGGTTGGGATCGAGATGATGACAGACCATTATCATGTCCAGATGCTCGTCGATGACGTTCTTGGTGAAAGGCATCGTCGGACTGGTCGAGGAGGGCATGACATTGGCGAAGCCGGCCGCCTTGATGATGTCCGGCGCGTGTCCGCCGCCGGCGCCTTCCGTGTGATAGGTGTGGATCGACCTGCCGGCGATGGCGTTCATGGTGCTCTCGAAATAACCGGCCTCGTTCAGGGTGTCGGTGTGGATGCAGACCTGGATGTCATGGGCATCGGCCACGCCGAGGCAGGTGTCGATCGCCGACGGCGTCGTTCCCCAGTCCTCGTGCAGTTTCATCCCCATCGCGCCGGCCTCGATCTGCTCGATGAGCGGTTCGCGCGAGGAACAGTTTCCCTTGCCGAGGAAGCCGAAATTCATCGGAAAAGCCTCCACGGACTCAAGCATTTTGTGGAGATTGAACCGGCCCGGCGTGCACGTCGTGGCAAAGGTTCCGACCGCCGGCCCGACGCCGCCGCCGATCATCGTCGTGACGCCGGAATACAGCGACGTTTCTATCTGCTGCGGGCAGATGTAATGCACGTGCGTGTCGATGCCTCCGGCGGTCACGATCATCCCTTCGCCGGACAGCACCTCGGTGCCGTTGCCGACGACCAGATCGGGATGCACGCCATCCATCACGTCGGGATTGCCGGACTTGCCGATGCCGGCGATCCTGCCGTCCCGGATGCCGATGTCCGCCTTGACGATGCCCCAATGATCGAGGATCAGGGCATTGGTGATCACCATGTCCAGCGCGCCGTTCCGGTTGGTCATCGTCGCGTTCTGCCCCATGCCGTCACGAATGGTTTTGCCGCCGCCGAACTTCATTTCGTCGCCGTAGGTCGTGTAATCCTTTTCGACTTCGATGAACAGATCGGTATCTCCCAGGCGAACCTTGTCCCCGACGGTCGGGCCGTACATCGAGACGTAATCCCTGCTTTTGACGCGGACAGTCATTTCGTTTCTCCTTCCGCCGCGAAGCCGGCGAGTTTCGCCTTCGACAGGGATCGTCCCAACGTGGCGTCACTGACCTGGTCATCGGTCAAATTGTTCAGCCCGCGGACGACGCGCCTGCCGCCGATACGCACCAGCCGGACTTCCTTTCGTTCGCCGGGTTCAAAGCGAATGGCCGCGCCGGAAGCGATGTCGGGACGAAAACCATAGGCGGCCTCGCGGTCGAACCTGAGAAAGCGATTGGCCTCGAAAAAATGAAAATGCGAACCGACCTGGATCGGCCGGCTTCCCTGGTTGACCGCCGTGAGGGTCTTGCTTTCCAGACCCGCGTTGAGGTCAATGAAATCGCGCTTGCAGAGGATTTCGCCGGGTTTCATGAAAATATCTCCGATGACGGGCGAATCGGTTGATGAATGGTGACGAGCTTGGTGCCGTCATCGAAAGTGGCCTCGACCTGCACCTCATGCACCATGTCGGCCACGCCATCCATGACATCGGACTCGTTCAGCAGCGTCGCGCCGAGGCGCATCAATTCCTTGACGGTCTTTCCTTCCCTGGCCAACTCCATGACCTCGGAAGCGATCAGGGCGATGGACTCGACGTAATTGAGCTTCAGCCCCTTGTCCCGCCGCTTCCTGGCAAGCTCGCCGGCGGCATGGAGCATCAGCTTTTCCATCTCTCTTGGTGTCAGGTGCATTTCTACTCCCACGGATGATAGGAACCGTGGAAAGTATGAAACGCCACGGCTTTTTCTCCCATACGTCGGATTACGTATGTTTTCTCCTGACGTGGCGGAAGGAATTTTTCTTCGAAGGGGTATCGCCACGCTCAAAAAGGCCGGCGGACAAATCGAACAAGATCGAAAACCGCCATCCGGTGCCTCGCTTCCGGAAGAGATTTATCCGGGGCGCTTCGCGCGAGCCGGGACTGAAGCGCGAGCCACTTTCCTCAAGAATGACGGCGGCGATGGAAGCGGCGGAGACAACGGCGAACCGGATTCCCGCTTGCCGGGGGAATGACGTGTTGCTGTTCATCCGCGGTTGATGATTCAACCGCCTGACTCCTTCCGTCACGCCTTCGGCGCGGCATCTCCCTCAAGAGGGAGGCTTTTCGCGCGGCGCGACCTTCACCCGACGCGGAATCCTCGACAGCCGTCAAACCCATCGGGGTACGCATGGGTTGGGGGGAGCAAAGCGAACCCCGGCATTCGAGACTTCGCGCCGGGGCTTTCGCGGGTGCGGGTATCGGGCGCCGCCTTGCGGCGGCTTTCAATCCGCCGTGAACAGTTCCGGGAAGCGGTCGGCGATGTCCGGTAGCGATACCGTGATTTCCCGCAGGTGGCTGCGCATGGCGGCGGCGGCGGCGAGGGGGTCGCCTGCTTCGATTCCGTCGAGGATGCGCCGGTGCTGTTCGATGAGCAGATGGATCGGCGTCGCGTCGTCCAGGCTGAGGTAGCGGATCCGGTCCATTTGCGCCTTGATGCTTTCGATGACCCGCCAGGCGTGGGCGCGGCCTACCGATAGCGCGAGCGTGCGGTGGAATTCTTCGTCGAGGGCGAGAAATTCGTCGTTGTGGCCAGGTTCGAGCGCGCGCTGCCTTTCGATGAGGTCGCGCAGTTCCTTGACGGCGGTGAGCGGCGTGGACGTCGCGGCTTCCTGGGCGACGGCGACCTCGATGGTTTCGCGGACGAAGCGGGCGTCCAGGACGTCGGCGATGGAGATTTTGACGACGAAGGTGCCGCGCTGCGGCTGGATGCTGACGAGACGCTCGTCGGCCAGCTTGATGAAGGCTTCGCGGACGGGCTGGCGGCTGGTCGAATACTGGCGGGCGATCTCCGATTCGGAAAGCTGCTCTCCGGGGCTGATTTCTCCCCGGATGATGGCGCTGTGCAACTGGCGGTAGACTTGGGCGCTGATCGAGGACGATTCGTTCTGGCGAGCCGCGCGCGGCGTGGGTTTTCCCGGTGGAGTGTTTGGCATCATGCGTCGACCTTTGTCTGGAAGGTGGGTTCCTTGGGCTTTTTCCGGTTCATGCCACGCTGTCCGGCAGGGTGATCGTGAAGCTCGTTCCTTTTCCCGGCGCGCTGGCGACTTCGATTTGCCCTTTCAGGTTGCGGGTAACGATATTGTAGACGAGGCTCAGCCCCAAGCCGCTGCCGTTCTGTCCGCGCTTGGTGGTGAAAAACGGTTCGAACACCCGATGGAGGTGATCCGGGGGAATACCCTGGCCGTCGTCGGTATAAACCAGCACGACGGCATCTTCCCTCGCCCTGGCGGTGATCACGATCCCGCCTTCCGCGTCCGGCTCGAAACCGTGCAGGAGCGAATTGGTGACGAAATTGGTCAGAATCTGGCTCAGGCCGCCCGGCATGGTGATGACCCGCAGGTTTTCCGGGCAGTCGATGGTGACGCGGATTCGCGTTTTCTTGAGCCGGGGGGTCAGGGAAACGATGATGTCCTTGAGGTAGGCCGCCAGCGCGATCGTCTGCCGGACTTCGTCCGTCTGATCCACGGCGATCCTCTTGAAGCTCTGGACCAGGGACGCCGCCCGGTTCAGGTTGGCGAGGATGATCCGCGCGGTTTCCCGGGCGGTGGCGATGAACGCGGCGAGATCGGATTTTCTCATCGTTCCGGCTTCGAATGCCTTCGCCAGGGCGACGACGGTTTCTTCCAGATACGAGGCGGCGGTGACGCCGATCCCCAGGGGCGTGTTGACCTCGTGGGCGATGCCCGCCACGAGCGACCCCAGGGCCGCGAATTTTTCGCTCTCGACGATCTGGTCGGTGGCGTTTTTCAGGTCGGTCAGGGCTTCGAGCAACTGCTGGTTGCTTTGCTGCAATTCGCAGGTCTGCTTCGCCACCTGGCGCTGCAAGGTCAGGTTGTGCTCGAACAGGAAATAGGAATTGCCGGCCGAGGCCGTTGAACGCTCCACCCGGCCCATCAGCGCCTGTTTGGTTTTTTCCAGCGCGACGATCTTGCGTTCGAGTCCGGCGATGCGCGCCTGTTCGTCCGCCGGCGCCCGGATGGCTTGCGCGGCGTTTTCCGGCCCGTTCATGGCGTTCCGTCTCCCAGCGCCAGCGCGGTGAGCGTGTGGTTGACGTGCAGGCCGCCAATCTGTTCGCCGTAGCTCGAAAAGCCGACGAACGGGTAGCGCGCCAGCACGGCCCCGACCTCGTCTAGATCGCCGTACTGCTTCATTTCGAAACGGCGCAGGACGCCGTCGCTGCCGAAGATCAGGGCGGGGCGGGGAATGATGTTCCGGGTTTTCTCCAGCCCCGCCCGCAGGTTTTCGGCCAGCGACACCGAGTGTTTCGCCATCGTGAGCACGAGTCCGATGTCGATGGCGCAGAAAAAGGTCAGGCTGCCGTCGGGATTGGCTTTCTGGATCGAGCGCACGTAATAGTCGTCGCCGATCCTGAGCATGAGCGGATGGATGGCGAACGCCTGCGGCGTCAGATTGTCGGTGGCGATGCCGGTGATGCGGGCGTATTCCTCGACCGCGGGCAGGCCGTTGATTTCCGTGACCGTGCGGGTCGCCACGTCGGCGTCGGTGATGACCAGCCGTTCGTCGGTCGGATCGAAGTGCCGGATGTGGAGCGGCATGAACGGCAGCGTCGTCTCGAAAAGCGCCAGGACGGCGACGTTCTCGTGGAACGCGCCGCCGTGGTAGACCCAGGTGTGCCGGAAATCGACCCCGTCGCCCGCCGACGCGCCGACCAGGGGAATGTCCTTCAGCGCCTGGTTGACGCGGGCGAGGGTGGGTTCCTCCAGCATGGAAAGGCCGTCGATGAGAAACAGGACGAAACTGTGCCGGGGATCCGCCGCGTCGAGCCGCTTCAAATCCTCGACGTCCGCGCCATCGACGAAGGCCCGCAGATCGGGAATGAGGATCGGCCGCATCGTCAGTTTGTCGGAAGCGATGGCGGCGCAAACGATGGAATCCTCGATATAGCCCGCGCCGCCCAGGATTTCGCCGGCGGTCGTGCAGCCGATGGCCGGGCAGTCGAACGTGTTCCCGATCGCCTCGCCCAGCGCGGCGAGGTCGTACCGGGGGGCGCAGAAGAAAATCAGCGCGTTGGGTTCGATGTCTCCGGACTGCGCCGCCAGTTCCGCGACGGCCGCCCGCGCGTCGGGATGAAAACTCTTGCCGAACCTGACCTCGATGTCTGACATGTCCGTTTTGCCCGTTTTGCCCTTTTCGTCCGTCTCGTCCGTCGCGTCCGTTTCGCCGGTCCGGAAAACGCCGCCGCCCGCGTCAATCCTTGAGGCTTTCGCGGATTCGCAGCACTTCGTCCCGGTTCGCCAGGAAAAGATCGATCAATTGCGGATCGAACTGCCTGCCGCGCTGTTCTTCCAGGTAGGCGAACGTCTTGTCGAGATCCCAGGCGGGCTTGTAGCAGCGCGGGCTGGAAAGGGCGTCGAATACGTCGGCGACGGCGACGATGCGGCCGAAAAGGCTGATGTCCTCGCCCTTCAGGTTGCGCGGATAGCCGCCGCCGGCATAACGCTCGTGGTGCTCGTGGGCGATGGTGGCCGAAACGTCCAGCAGACGGCCCCTGGAGCCGGAAAGCAGCTTGTATCCGATTTCCGCGTGCCGCTTCATGACCTCGAATTCCTCCGGCGTCAGCTTTCCCGGCTTGTTGAGGATGGCGTCGGGAATGCCCACCTTGCCGATGTCGTGCATCGGCGCGGCTTCCTTGAGCATCTGCGAGTCCGCCTCGCCCATGCCCAGCATCTGCCCCAGCAGATAGCAATATTCGGCCACGCGATGCACGTGGTTGCCGGTTTCCTCGGAGCGCGTTTCCGCCACCGCGCCGACGCGCCGGACGATTTCCCGCCGCGTGCGTTCGAGTTCCTCGATCATGTTGATGTTGTCGAAGGCGGCGGCGACGTTGGCGCAGAAAACGCTGAGCAGTTCCTTGTCGAACGCGTTCAATTCGTGCGCGCCGCCTTCCAGGTAGATGATGTTGCCGCGTCCGCCGGAACTCGCGAAGAACAGCACGATGCGCTCGGCGGTGAAAACGCTGCCGCGCCGGCCGATGGCGGCGCGGACGCTGGCGAGAATTTCCGCCGGGAGCACCTTTTCGGCCGGCTGCCCGGCGTACCCGTCGTACTCGCCGATCCCCGCGACGATGCGCGGCGGATAATTGCGCCGATCCTCGGTGACGAAACAGCCGGAGTCGCAGCAGAAGGCGTTTTCGCCCAGTCTCATCAGGGCCACCAACTGGGTGAGCGCGCCCTGGACGAATTGCCGCATCGACTGGGCCTTGAGGAACGAGGCCGAGGCCCGGACGATCTGCTCCAGCCCGCGCCGGTTCCGTTCGATGATGACCAGATCGGCATAGGCGCGCAGGCCCGATACGACGGCCGTAAACAGCTTCTGCGCCGTGAGTTCGGTCTTGGTCTTGTAATCGTTGATGTCATATTCGACGATGACCCGGCGCTCCGGCACCTGTCCGGGATGCCCCGTGCGCAGGATGATGCGGGTCAGGCGGTTGTTGGCGTTATCGCGGATGTGGTGCGCCACGTCCAGCCCGGCATCCTCGGCTTCCATGACCACGTCGAGGAACACGATCGCGGTGTCCATGTTTTCCTCGATGAGCGCCTTGGCTTCCTTGCCGCTGAAGGCGCTCACGAATTCCAGCGGACGCCCCTCGTATTCGAGGCCGGACAGCGCCAGCCGGGTGATGGTGTGCACTTCCGGTTCATCGTCGACGATCATCACCTTCCAGGGCTTTTGGCAAGGCCGGCGGCGCGAGGTGGACTGGAACGCCGGATCGTCGTCGGCCGCGAAGGAAAGTATATCGTTGTCTGCCATGATTTCCTTGAAATTTTGAAATGTTATCCGACAAATCCAGCGAGCATGATATAGCAATAATAGCCCAATGTTTTCCCGATACAAACCCATTCGACCCATTCGCGGACGGAACGCCGGGGCCGTCCGGGGTCGCCATATTTTCGCCGCCGCGCGATCGCCGCGCGCGCCGGTTTTTCGGTGACGGAATGACTGGAACTGCCCGCGTCCCGGTGGTAGAATCCACGAGCTTTGCCGGCCCCGTGGCCGGCGGAGCGGCGGTTCGTCCTCGCGGCGAACATCGGGCGGGTGGCCTGGCGGCTGCCCGCGAATACGCACACTCGCCTGTTCAAGGGTGTCCATCCCGCGCGGGATGGGCTTGCAGCTGGGCGAGTGGTGGTTCAACCCTGAAAGGAAAACGTATGTCCGTAACGATGCGTCAAATGCTGGAGGCCGGCGTCCATTTCGGCCACCAGACACGTTTCTGGAACCCGAAGATGGCGCCGTACATTTTCGGCGCCCGCAGCAAGATCCACATCGTCAACCTCGAAAAGACACTGGTCAAGTACAACGAGGCCATGGCTTTCGTGCGCAAGCTCTCGGCCAACAAGGGCGTCATCCTGTTCGTCGGCACCAAGCGCCAGTCCCGCGAAATCATCGCCGAGGAAGCGGCGCGCGCCGGATCGCCGTATGTCGAACAGCGCTGGCTGGGCGGCATGTTGACCAACTTCAAGACCATCAAGCAGTCGATCAAGCGCCTGAAGGAAATGGAAGCCACGGTGGGGGACGGCTCCCTCGAAAAGCTCGGAAAGAAGGAGGCGCTGATGTTGCAGCGCGAGCTGGCCAAGCTGGAAAAATCGATCGGCGGAATCAAGGAAATGAACACGCTGCCCGACGCGCTGTTCGTCATCGACGTCGGCTATCACAAGATCGCCATTTCCGAGGCCGGCAAGCTGGGCATCCCGGTGATCGCCGTGGTCGACACCAACCACTCGCCGGACGGCATCGATTACGTCATTCCGGGCAACGACGATTCGTCGAGCGCGATCCGGCTGTATGCGCGCGGCGTCGCCGATTCGATCCTCGAAGGGCGCAGCCAGTTCGTCGAGGACATCATCGCCGCGACGTCGGATGACGAGTTCATCGAAGAATCCGAATAATTGGATTTCAGCCACGGAGAACACGGAGAAAATCTTTTTGACCGCGACGAGCACGGCGGACACGACGAAAACAAGAGCCTGTTTTTCGTTTTCCGTTGTGTTCGTCGCGGTGGGTCGTTCGTGATTTTCTTCGCGCTCTCCGTGGTTCAACTGTTTTCTTACTGGAGAGAAAAATGGCGGCAATTACCGCAAGCATGGTGGCAGAACTGCGCGCGAAAACCGACGCGCCGATGATGGAGTGCAAGAGGGCGCTGACGGAAGCCGATGGAGAGATGGGCAAGGCCGAGGAAATCCTGCGCATCAAGCTGGGCAACAAGGCCACCAAGGCCGCGGCGCGGATCACCGCGGAGGGCCTCGTCGCCGTCGGCGTCGTGGAAGGCGGCCAACGGGGCGCGATCGTCGAGGTCAACTGCGAAACCGATTTCGTGGCCAAGAACGACGAGTTCAAGGCGCTGGTGAAAAGCTGCGCCGACCTGGTGGTCGACGAAAATCCGGCGGACGTCACCGCGCTGTCGGCGCTGCCGCTGGACGGCGGAACCGTCGAGTCGGTCCGCGCCGCGCTCATCGGCAAGATCGGCGAAAACATGACCATCCGCCGTTTCGCGCGCCTGGAAGCCAAGGGGCGGCTGTTTTCCTACGTCCACGGCGGCGCGAAGATCGGTGTGCTGGTCGACCTGATCGGCGGCGACGATCAACTGGGCAAGGATCTGGCGATGCACATCGCCGCCTCCAAGCCGAAGGCGCTGACCGCCGAGGGCGTTTCGGCCGAATCGCTGGAAACCGAACGCCGCATCGCGATCGAAAAGGCGCGCGCCGACGGCAAGCCGGAAGCCATGCTGGCGAAGATCGCCGAGGGCACGGTGCAGAAATACCTGAAGGACGTGACCCTGCTGGCGCAGGTTTTCGTCAAGGCGGAAGACGGCAAGCAGACGATCGAGCAACTGCTCAAGGCCAAGGGCGCTTCCGTCGCCGCGTTCGTGCTGTACGTGGTCGGCGAGGGCCTGGAAAAACGGTCGAACGATTTTGCCGCCGAGGTCGCCGCGCAAGCGGCGGCGGCGAAAAAGTAGGGAAGGATCGCTTCCATGACCGAAACCGCCGCCGTTCCAAGGTACAAGCGCATCCTGCTCAAACTGTCGGGCGAGGCGCTGATGGGGGCCGATTCCTACGGCATCAACCGCCAGACGCTCTCCGAAATCGTCGATGAGGTCAAGGGCATCGTCGAACTGGGCGTGCAGGTCGGCGTGGTCATCGGCGGTGGCAACATCTTTCGCGGCGTCGCGCCCGCCGCGAACGGCATGGACCGCGCCCAGGCCGACTACATGGGCATGTTGGCGACGGTGATGAACGGCCTGGCGTTGCAGGACGCGATGCGCGTGGCCGGCCTCACCGCGCGGGTGCAGTCGGCGCTCGTCATCGAACAGGTCGTGGAGCCTTACATCCGGGGCCGCGCCATCCGCTACCTGGAACAGGGGCGCACCGTCATTTTCGCGGGCGGCACCGGCAACCCGTTCTTCACGACCGATACGGCGGCCGCCCTGCGCGGCGCGGAAATCGGCGCCGAGATCGTGCTCAAGGCGACCAAGGTCGACGGCATCTATACGGCCGATCCGAAAAAAGACCCGCTGGCCACGCGCTACGACGCGATAAGTTTCGACGAGGCTATTTCAAGAAATCTCGCCATCATGGATACTACGGCTTTCGCGCTTTGCCGCGACCGGAAACTGCCGATCAAGGTGTTTTCGATCCTCAAGCCGGGCGCGCTGAAAAGGGTCGTTCTCGGTGGGAGCGAGGGGACGCTGGTCTATTGCTGAGGAGAAATGCGATGACGATTGCCGACGTGAAGAAGAATGCGGAACACAAAATGCAGAAGTCGCTGGAGGCGTTGCGCGTCGATCTGGCGAAGATTCGCACGGGCCGGGCGCACACCGGCCTGCTCGATCACGTGCAGGTCGACTATTACGGATCGATGGTATCGGTGAACGGCGTGGGCAACGTCACCGTCCTCGATCCGCGCACCCTGGGCGTGCAGGTGTGGGAAAAAAGCATGGTGGCGAAGGTTGAGAAGGCGATCCGCACTTCCGACCTGGGGCTGAATCCGGCCGTGCAGGGCGAGCTGATCCGCGTGCCGATGCCGATGTTGACGGAGGAACGCCGCCGCGACCTGATCAAGGTGGTCAAGCACGAATGCGAGAACGCCCGCGTGGCCATGCGCAACCTGCGGCGCGACGCCAACGCGACGCTCAAGGACATGCTCAAGAAAAAGGAGTGTTCCGAGGACGAGGAACACAAGGCGCAGGACGACGTCCAGAAGCTGACCGACAAATACGTCGCCGAGGTCGACAAGCAGTTCGCGCAGAAGGAAACCGATCTGATGGCCATTTGATTCCATTGGCCCCGGCAGCGAAATTTCGGATATGTCCACCTCCGCCGTCATTCCCGCGCAAGCGGAAATCCAGAAGCGCGCGTTTCGCCGCGAGGCGGCGCGGGCTTTGGATTTGCAGCCCTTCGGGCCGAAAGGAACGAACGGGATTCCCGCCATCGTGGCAGTGACGGACGGTTCTTTTTGAGGCGGAGAATCCGGCGGATGGCATCTTCCTTCGAAAGTTCGACCAAGACGATTCCGGATTTCGGCAGCGTTCCGCGGCACGTCGCCATCATCATGGATGGCAACGGGCGCTGGGCCAAGAAGCGCCTCCTCCCCCGCATCGCCGGGCACAGCCGGGGCGTCGAGACGGTACGCGGGGCGGTTCGCCACTGCCTTGCGCGGGGAATCGGCTACCTTACGCTTTTCGCCTTCAGTTCCGAAAACTGGCGCCGGCCGGCGGACGAGGTTTCGCTGCTGATGCAGCTTTTCGCCAGGGCGCTGATGCAGGAAGTCTCCAGACTGGAAGCCAACGGGGTGCGCCTGCGGATCGTCGGCGACCTGTCCCGGTTCGACGCCGAATTGCAGGCGCTGATCCATGCCGCCGAGCGGAAAACGGCGGCCAACGACAAATTGACGCTGACCATCGCCGCCAACTACGGCGGGCGCTGGGACATCGTCCAGGCGATCAACCGGATGGCCGTCGAGCATCCGGAAAAACAGGGCCGGTGGACGGAAGACGATCTCGCGCCGTACCTGTCCATGAGCTACGCGCCCGAACCCGATCTTTTCATCCGCACCGGCGGCGAGGAGCGGATCAGCAATTTCCTGCTCTGGCAGCTGGCCTATACCGAGTTCCACTTTACCGGTACCTATTGGCCGGAGTTCGATTCCGCGGCGTTCGACCAGGCGATCGCCTCCTACCAGAAGCGGGAACGCCGCTTCGGGCGGACCAGCGAGCAACTGCTGACCGGCGAAGACGGCGCGGCCGGCGGCGAAGATTTTCCGGCGGAAGCAAATGCTTAGGACGCGGATCATCACCGCGATTTTTCTGCTTGCCGGTTTGCTGTGGGCGCTGTTTTTTCTCTCGCGCGAGGGATGGACGGCGTTCTGTGCGCTGCTTTGCGTGGTGGCGGCCTGGGAGTGGGGCGGACTGGCGGGCTGGAACGAGAAAACGAGGTCCGCCTACGCCGTGGCGCTGGGGGGGATCTGTTTCGCTTGCGCGGACTCGTTGGGGCGAAGCAACGCCGTGGGCTGGGTCTTTATGCTTGACAGGACATTGGTTTGCCTTGCCGCCGCGTTCTGGGTAGTGGTCGTGCCGTTCTGGCTGTGGCGCAAATGGGCATTGCGTTCCTGGATCGTTGCGTTGACCGGCGTCGTTGCGCTGGTACCCCCCGCGTCCACGCTTGCGGCCCTGCGAAACATCGACCCGATGATGGTGCTGGGGATACTGGCAATCGTCTGGGTTGCCGACATCGCCGCCTATTTTTCCGGACGGGCGTTCGGAGGCAAAAAACTCGCGCCCAACATCAGCCCCGGAAAGACATGGGCGGGAGCGTTCGGCGCGGCGGTTGGAGTCATGGCCTACGGCAACGGCATGATGCTGACGGTGCTGAAACCGGAAAGCGGGGGGGCATTCGAGGGTTTATTCGAGAATTTCACGGCGACGCTCGTTTTTCAACTTGCGCTGATCGCCCTGACCGCCTTGAGCATCATCGGGGACCTGTTCGAATCACTGCTCAAACGGCAGGCGGGCGTCAAGGACAGCGGCAATCTGCTGCCCGGACACGGCGGCATTCTCGACCGGATCGACAGCCTGACCTCGACACTGCCGTTCTTTGGCTTGATGACTCTCATCTGAAATGACCGAATCCGGCATTGCCTTGCCCCATCGGCGGATCACCCTCCTCGGCGCGACCGGCTCGATCGGCGCGAGCACGCTCGACGTCATCGCCCGCCATCCGGACCGCTATTCGGCGTTCGCGCTCACGGCCAACCGCGACGCCGAGGGCCTCGCCCGGCTGTGCCTGCGGCACTCCCCGCGCTACGCGGTGATGGCGGACGAGGGCGCGGCGAAGGAACTGCGGCGCTTGCTGCGGGAAGCATCCTGCCCGACCGAGGCGCTCGGCGGCGCGCAAGCCCTGCGCGACGCGGCGCGCGACCCCGAAACCGACGTGGTGATGGCGGCCATCGTCGGCGCCGCCGGTCTGGAGCCGGCGCTGGCGGCGGCGCGCGCCGGAAAGACGATCCTGCTCGCCAACAAGGAAGCCCTGGTCATGGCCGGGCCGCTTTTCATGCGCGCCGTGCGCGAAGGGGGCGCGCGGCTCCTGCCGGTCGACAGCGAGCACAACGCGATCTTCCAGTCCCTGCCCGCCGGTTATTCCGGCGATCCCGCCCGGAGCGGCGTGCGCGGCATCCTGCTGACCGCCTCGGGCGGGCCGTTCAGGACGACGCCGCGCGAGGCGCTGGCGAGCGTCACGCCGGAAGAAGCCTGCGCTCATCCGAAATGGCGCATGGGCCGGAAAATCTCGGTCGACTCGGCGACGATGATGAACAAGGGCCTGGAGGTGATCGAGGCGCATTGGCTGTTCGGCGTGCCGGCGGAAAACATCCAGGTCGTCGTTCATCCGCAGAGCGTGGTTCATTCGCTCGTCCAGTACGTCGACGGATCCGTCCTGGCCGAACTGGGCCAACCCGACATGCGCGCGCCGATCGCCCAGGCGCTCGCGTATCCGGAACGGATCGCCTCGGGCGTCGGGCCGCTCGACCTGTTCGAAATCGCCGCGCTGCACTTCGAACGGCCGGATTTCGACCGCTTCCCTTGCCTCGGCCTTGCCTACCGGGCGCTGGAAGCGGGCGGCGGCGCGCCCGCGGCACTGAACGCCGCCAACGAAGTGGCCGTGCAGCGTTTCCTGGAGCGGCGCATCGGATTCACCGACATCGCGCGAGTCATCGAAAGCGTCATGGAACGCCTGCCAACCCCGCGCCTCGATTCCCTGGACGACGCGCTCGCCGCCGACGCCGCCGCGCGGCGGATGGCGGAAAGGATCGTGGAAGAGGTTTGAGTCTGTTTGCGAAATCGCTCAGGGTGTGGAGTCATTTATTCGGTCTGCAAAATAAATGTCTCCGACCCTTTGATTCCGCCCGTGGCGGCGCGTTTTTTTCTGCCCGTATCGTTTCCCACACGCTTTCGGAAATCCAACCGCCCGACCCCTTCCGGCCCACGGCGGAGCCGTGGGCCACCTCCCTTAAGAGGGATGTTTTTCGCGCGGCGCGGCCTTCACCCTAACTGGAATCCCCAACAGCCGCCAACCCCATTGGAGCGCGGGCGTCCCGCCCGCTTCGTTCGTTCTTCTTTGCGGGCGGGACGCCCGTGCTCCATTCAAGGCCTCCCTCTTGAGGGAGGTGGCCCGCCGAAGGCGGGTCGGAAGGAGTCAGGCGATTGGGGAAGGAAGCCGGGCGCTTGAGTTTCCAGGTAGGAATGGGTGGCCAGCGCGGCATCGCATTTTTGAACCGGCTACCCATAAACCTCCGTCATTCCCGCGAAAGCGGGAATGACGAGGCGGGGGGCGGCGAGGGCGACGGCGAACCGGATTCCCGCTTGTCGAGGAACTGGCGGTTTCCGTTTGTGTGTCTGGTTCATCCGCGCTTGACGATCCCCGCCGCTTCCTCCCCCCGTCATGTCTTCGGCGCGACGCCGTGCTCTTGAGGAAGGCGGATTCTTGCGGCGCTGCGCGCCGGAGCGATCGTTTTCGATCCGGCGCGCGAGATTTCAGTACACTGGCCGGTCTGCGAGGAACAGGAACGGTTATGACCCGAAAATATTTTGGCACCGACGGCGTGCGCGGTCGCGTCGGACAAGCGCCGATCACGCCGGATTTCGTCATGA
>JAIRPF010000076.1 GCA_031257115.1 Accumulibacter sp. | reverse complement strand
CGCCGGAGGGTACGCGCTGGATTCCCGCGTTCGCGGGTATTACGATGGGGGATGAAATCGGCGAGGGCAACGGCGAGCCGGATTCCGGCTTGTCAGAGGGATGACGATTTTTCCTGTCTGCCCGTGTTTGATGGTTCGACCGCCCGATTCCTTCCGGCCCGCCTTCGGCGGGCCACCTCCCTCAGGAGGGAGGCTTATCCAGCGCGCTTCGCGCGAGTCGGAACTGCCGCGCAGGCCACCTTCCCCAAAAATATCGTCATTCCCGCGAACACGGGAATCCAGTTCGTTCGTCAAAAATGGAGCGCGTGCGTCCCGTCCGCTTTCTTTGCGGGCGTGACGCCCGTGCCCCATTCAAAACCTCCCCCCTGAGGAAGGTGTCGCGCCGAAGGCGTGACGGAGGGAGTCGGGGGGCGGGAAGGAAACCGGGCGCTTGCGTTTCCAGACAAGATAGGTGGCCCGCGCGGCTGCGCGTTTTTGAACCAGCCACCCATAAACTTTCTGAACCAGCCACCCATAAACTTCCGTCATTCCCGCGAACGCGGGAATCCAGTGCGTGACTTCCGGCCCGAAGGGCCGCAACTCTTTGAATTTGCAATACTTTGCAGTTTTGTCGCGGGGGGTGCGGCGCGAGGCGCGCCGGGCCGCTTCATCATAGAACTGACTCCGGTTTGAACCCCCGCCCTTTTAGGGCGGTGCGAAGGCTGAAATCCCCGGGCAGGAAGGCCGGGGTTTCGACCGTGGCCACTTGGGAGGGGTGCGCCAACCCCTTCCAGGTTCGTTCGCAGCGGCAGGCATGAATGCCTGCCGCTAATGAGTTGCTTCCAGGTTCTTTCCCGTTGTCGCTCCGGTTCCAAATAAAAAAGGGCGGGCGCTACGCGATCGGGTGAGAAAATCCAGGTTTTGATGTATAACGGTAGGACAGGGCCGAATGTCTCCGGGTCGAATCTCCGGACAGGTTCCTGACGGCACACTTTCAACTCTGGGGATGAAATATGAAAATCGACATCGATCGTCTTGGCTTGAGAAGCGTCCAGGTGGACGGCGACACGCTATTTACGTTTCCGCGCGGAATGGCGGGATTCGAGGAATGCACACGGTTCAAGCTGTTTCACGAGGAGGGCGGTGGAACCGTGTTCTGGCTGCAGGCGGTCGACAACGCCGCCGTCATGTTTCCCGTCGTCACGCCCGACGCGCTCGATGTCGCCTACGAGATCGAACTCTCGGATGAGGATTGCGCGCTGATCGGAATGAAAGAGGCGAGGGACGTGGCGGTTGCCGTGGTCGTCTACCGCGACGCGGCGGAGGGCGGGCGAATCGCCGCCAATACGCGCTCGCCGGTGATCCTCAACCTCAGGACGCGCCTGGGGATGCAGAAGATCCTGCAAGAAGTGCATCCGAGCCTTTTGTACCGGGCGCGCTGAACTCCGGCGCGCCCGGCGGGAAGCGGACGGCGCTCGCCTGTCGGCTGTATTCCGCGCCGTGGGCGCGGGCCGCGGCCACCGCTTCCCGGATCGCCTGCCTGGGCGCGGGGTCGGTGGCGTCGTTCCAGTAGCTGGCGTACAGGGGCAGCGGGACGAGCGGCAGGGCCGTTTCCAGTATCCTGATCCGTCCGCTTCGTTCGAGCTGCTCGGCGACCGGGCGGGGCAGGGTGGCGAGGCCGAAACCGCTCTCGGCGAGGAGCGCGAGCGCGGAGATCGACGACACGGCATGGACGTGCTTGCCGTCGACGCTCGCCGCGCGCAGGGCGCCGACCAGGCTGGCGTGTGGCTGGGAGCCGCGCTGGAAGGTCAGGATGTCGTGGCGCAGCAGCGTTTCGAGGTCGAGCGGGGCCGGCTCCATCGTCCTCGCTCCGACGAAAACCATGTCGAACGCCGCCAGCGTTTCGTCGATAAGTCCTTCCTCCCGCGCCGGCTGCGCCGAAAAAACGAGATCCAGCGCCCCCCGCCGGATCTGTTCGACGAGATTGAGCGTGGTTTCGATCGTCAGCTCGAAATTGATGCGCGGCGACGATCGCTTGAGGGCGTCGACCGTCGGAATCAGCCAGGTGTGGAGGACGCTCTCAATGGCGCCGATGCGCAGGGTGAAGGGCTGCCGCTCCGGCGCGCCGAATTCGTCGCGCATCTCGCGCTGGACGAGCAGGAGCTTTTCGGCGTAGTCCATGAACCGGGCGCCAGCGCCGCTCAGGCGGAAACGCGGGCTGCGCCGGTCGATGAGATCGGCGCCCAGTTCTTCTTCCAGCGCGGCGATCCGGTTCGAGACGGCCGATTGCGTCAGGTGCAGTTTTTCCGCGGCGCGCGTGATGCTTCTCAGGCGGGCGACCCAGATGAAGGCTTCGACGAATTTCAGATTCATCGTAAAACGGACTCCGGTTTGAAACCCCGCCCTTCAGGGCGGTGCGAAGGCTGAAATCCCCGGCCTGGAAGGCCGGGGTTTCGACCGTGGCTACCTGGGATGGGTGCGAACCCCTTCCAGGTTCGTTCACAGCGGCAGGCATGAATGCCTGTCGCTAATGAGTTGCTGCGCGTTGTTTCGCGTGATCGGGTGGAGATACGGCCACGTCATCGAAAAAATCGATGATGTCCCAACAGAATATAGCATTTGCCTCGTGTTTTTATGGCGTGTTTCAATCCTCCCTAAAATGCCGTTCGTTTTCTCTGGGAGGTCATCGATGGATTCCACATGCTGTTCCGCCTCGGGCGTTTCGCACCCGCAGGCTTTTCCCAGCGCGCTCGAAGCGCGCCTGGCGATCCGCCGTGGCGAGTGGGTGCGGCACACCAGCGGCTTGGCGCCCAAGGTCGCGCAATGCAACCTGGCGATCCTGCCGGAAAAGCTGGCGGCCGATTTCCTGCGTTTCTGCCAGCGCAACCCGAAACCCTGCCCGCTGCTGGCCGTCTCGGAAACCGGCGACCCGTTCCTGCCGACGCTCGGCCAGGATATCGACATCCGCAGCGACGTGCCGCTCTACCGCATCTGGCGGAACGGGCAACTGGTCGAGGAAGTGACCGACATCGGCAGATTCTGGCGCGACGACCTGGTGAGCTTCCTGCTCGGCTGCTCGTTCTCGTTCGAACACGCGCTGATCGACGCCGGCATCGAACTGCGTCACGTGACGCTCGGCAGGAACGTGGCGATGTACCGGACCAATATCGAGACGGTTCCGGCTGGGCCGTTCCACGGGCCGATGGTCGTGTCGATGCGGCCGATGACGCCGGCCAACGCGATCCGCGCCGTGCAGATCACCTCGCGCGTGCCTCGGGTCCACGGCGCGCCGGTGCACCTGGGCGACCCCTCGCTGATCGGCATCGCCGACGTCATGAAGCCGGATTTCGGCGAGGCGGTCGACATCCTTCCCGGCGAAATCCCCGTGTTCTGGGCGTGCGGCGTGACTCCGCAATCCGTGGTGATGTCGGTGTCGCCCGAATTCTGCATCACGCACGCGCCGGGCTACATGCTGATCACGGACATCCTCAACAGCGACCTGTCGCTGGGCTGATCGGGCGCGCATGGAAACGGCCGATCCCCTGGGCGCGCCCCGTCTTCTTCCGTTCGGCGACGCGGCCTGGACCGTCGAATTCGGCGCGCGCATCGACCCGGCCCTGCACGGCCGGGTGCTTGGCTTGCTCGAAGCGGTGGAGCGGGCGCGCGAAAAGGAACCGTTCGACGGCGTCGTCGACCTGATGCCTACTTTCCGTTCGCTGACCGTTTGCTACGATCCGCGCGTGTGCGACGGCGAACGCCTCGGCGAAGCCCTGCTGGCGCTGGCGCGGACGACCGGCGCGGTGCGCCGCGAAGGGCGGCTCTGGCGGCTGCCGGTCTGCTTCGACGCCGAATTCGCGCCCGATCTCGACGACGTGGCGCAAACCAAGGGGCTGACGCGCGAGGCGGTGATCGACTTGCTGCTCGGCACGGTTTTTCAGGTGTATATGATCGCCTTCATGCCGGGCTTTCCCTACATGGGCGGGCTGCCGGAGGCGCTCGAAATGCCGCGCCTCAAATCGCCGCGCAAGGCCGTGCCGGCGCGTTCGCTGGCCGTTGCCGGCTCGATGTGCGCGGTCTATCCGTGGGAAAGCCCCGGCGGCTGGCGTCTGCTCGGACGGACGCCGGTGCCGCTGTTCTCGGCCCGCGACGAAGCGCCGTCGCTGCTCGCTTCGGGCGACCGGGTGAACTGGCGCGCCGTCGGGCGCGAGGAATTCACGGCGCTGGAGGCCGCTGCCCAGGCCGGACGCCTTCCGCGCGAGAGCCTGCTCGCCGGGGAGAATCCGTCATGAACGGCCTGATCGAAGTGAGCGATCCCGGACTGGGCAACAGCCTCCAGGATCTCGGCCGGTTCGGCTACCGGCACATGGGCATCGCCGTCTCCGGCTGCGTCGATCCGATTCTCGCGCGCTGCGCCAACGCGCTGGCCGGCAATCCGCCCGAATGCGCCTGCGTCGAGGTGCGCGGCGCCGGGCCGGCGCTGACCGTCCGCCAGGGGCGCGTGCGCGCCGCGCTGGCCGGGGACGTGTCCGCCACGCTGCTCCGCGCCGGCGGCGAGGAGCGCGAAATCGAGGCATGGCGGAGCGTTTCCCTCGATCCGGGCGACGAGCTGCGCGTCGGTTTCGTCGCCGGCGGTGCCGCCTACGTGGCGGTTTCGGGCGGTTTCGCCACACCGCTGCAACTCGGCAGCCGCTCGGTCTACCGCCGCGCCGAGATCGGGGAACCCGTCGCGGCCGGCCTGAGGATTCCATGCGCGGCGCTGCCGCACCGGGGAAGCCACGAGTATTCCGCCGATCCCTGGCGGCACGAGGAAGGCCCGTTCCGCGTCATGCTCGGACCGCAGGACGATCATTTCAAGCCGGAGGCGATCGCCGCCCTGCTGGGCGGCGAATACCGGGCCACGAAGGAAAGCGACCGCATGGGCGCGCGTTTCGAGGGCGCGGCGCTCGCGCACCTGACGCCGGCCTCGGCCGACATCGTTTCGGACGGCACGGTGCCGGGCGCGATCCAGGTGCCCGGCAACGGGCAGCCGATCATCCTGCTGGCCGATTGCCAGACGGCGGGCGGCTATCCGAAGATCGCCACGGTCATTTCCGCCGACCTGCCGCGCCTCGCGCAACTCAGGCCGGGGCAGGCGATCCGCTTCCAGGCCGTCGACGGGCCGCAGGCGCGGCAGGCCCTGCGGGCGCTGGAGACGCGCTGGAAATGGTGGGCTTACGGCATGGTGTACGGCCCGCCGGGCATGGAAATCAACAAGGATTGGCGGGCCGGCTGGCCGCTGTTCGAGGATGCGTGGCGGCAGGGGGAATGAATGGTTGTCGTGAAAAATGAAACGTGAAAAGTGACAAGTGAAAAGTTTCCGGCGCTTCGCGCCGCGTGAAAAGCGACGAAACACCATCGGGTTTTCTCACGTTTCATTTTTCACTTTTCACGGTATTCCAAGGAGAGAAAAATGACGCAAAAATTGAATCTCAATTCGGATCTGGGCGAGAGTTTCGGCGCGTGGAAGATAGGGAGCGACGCGGCGATGCTGGGCATCGTCAATTCGGCCAACGTGGCCTGCGGCTATCATGCCGGCGATCCGGCGGTCATGCTCAAGACCGTGGCGCTGGCCCGCGACAACGGAGTGAGCATCGGCGCGCATCCGGGTTACCCGGACCTGCAAGGCTTCGGCCGGCGGCGGATGGACGTTCCGGCGGACGAACTCGAAGCCATGCTGATCTACCAGATCGGCGCGCTCCAGGCCTGCTGCCAGGCGCAGGGCGCGCGCCTCACGCACGTCAAGGCGCACGGCGCGCTCTACAACATCGCGGGCGCCGACCGCAAGGTGGCGGACGTGATCGTGCGGGCCGTGCAGCGGGTCGACCCGAAGCTGATCCTGCTGGCGGCGGCGGCCTCGCATTCGGTGGCGGTCGCGCGGGAGCGGGGCCTGCCGGTCGTCGAGGAAATCTTCGCCGACCGCGCCTATCTGGACGACGGCAACCTGGTGCCGCGCGGCCGGCCCGACGCGATGATCCACGGCGCCGAGGCGAGTCTCGCGCACGTCATGCGCATGGTCGAGGAACAGGCGCTGGTGTCGGTCAACGGCAAGCGCATCCCGGTCAAGCCGCAGAGCATCTGCGTGCATGGCGACAACGCCGAGGCGGTGGCCACGGCGCAAGCCCTGCGCGACGGCCTGGCCCGGGCCGGCTACCAGCTGGCGACGATTCCGGAATTGAGCGAAACCGCCTGAACGACGCACCAAAACAGCCCGCGCCGTTTCGCCCCGCACGAAAACGGTGCGGCCACGGGGGAAGGCAAGTTTGTGTAATTTGTTGATTTATATGAAAACAATGAATGCCGTGCCTGGAGGCGATCGCGGGAGCCGGCGTGGCACGGCGTTTGCATAGTCGAGGTTTCCCGCGCGGACGGTGACGGTTCGCGGGATTCGCTGTAGCAGCATTCTTATAAGGGAGATTCAAAGCGACGGGCCGCTCACTCGTCAGGGTGTGTCGGCGCCGGGATATTTCAACCGAAGTGAAACAAACCCAAGGAGAGAAACGCATGGTCGATATTCTGCAAACGCGGGAAGCGCAGGGAGAGCTTTTCATCTGGACGAACGTGGAAGCGGTGCATGAGGAGGATTTCAACCGCTGGTATGACCGCGAGCACATGGAAGAGCGCGCGAGAATTCCGGGATTCATCTGGTCCCGCCGCTACCGGGCGGTCGGCGACGACAAGTGCCGCTATCTGGCGCTGTACCGGACGCGCGACGTCGGGGTGTTCCTGAGCGAGCCGTACCGCAAGGCTTTCGGGAACCAGACGCAGTGGTCGATGACCAATTTCGGGCGGATGTTCGGCAACACGCGGCGCGTCACCATCGTGACTCCGGTGATCGGCAAGGGAACCGGCGCGGCGCTGGCGCTGATCCAGCTCGGCGACCTGCCGACGGCGAGCCGCGCGGCCAACGAGATCGGCGCGCTGCTCGGCGAGGAAACCGGATTTCTCGCCGCGCGGATATTGTTCCCCGATCCGGAGCTGTCGACGCCGCTGCCGACCAAGGGCGCCAACAATTTCATCGAACCCTTCCTGATCGTCGAGGCGACGACCGAACCCGTGGCCGCCGCCCTGGCGAGCCGCGCCGCGCAGAAACTCTCGATCGCGGCGGACAAGGTGACGACGTTCGATCTGCTGTGGGATTTGCGGTCGGAAGACCTTTGATTCGGAGTGGCCCATGCCTTCGGAAAATTGCACGTGCTCGCGGGAAAAACCCGTCGTCCAGTTCATCGCGACGGGCGGCACCATCGCGATGAAGATCGATCCGGTCACGCGGGGGGTCGTTCCGGCGATCACCGGAGATGACCTGATGCAGAGCGTTCCCGACGCCGATCGGTACGCCCGCGTCGAAGTCAACAATTTCGCCAAGATGTCGGCGAACTACATCACCAACGAATGGTGGGCGAGGCTGACCGGCGCCGTGACGGACGCGCTGGGCCGGCCCGAGGTGGCCGGCGTGGTCGTCGCGCAGGGCACGGACACGCTGGAGGAAACGGCCTGGTGGCTGGATCTGACGGTCGATTCCGAAAAGCCGGTCATCCTGATCGGCGCGCAGCGCAACGCCTCGTCGCCGGATTTCGACGGCCCGCGCAATCTCCTGAACGCGATCCGCATCGCCGTCTGTCCGGACGCGCGCGGCAAGGGCGTCATGGTCGCCATGAACAACCAGATCAACGCGGCGCGTAGCGCGACCAAGACGCACACGGGCAACGTCGAGACGTTCCAGGGCGGAAATTTCGGCTGGCTGGGCGAGGTCTGGGACGACAAGGTCGTTTTCTCGCGCGCTCCGCTGCGCCGGATGCACTTTCCGATCAAGGGCGGCGACTGGCCCACGGTGCACATTTTCCCGATGTACGCGGGGGCCGACGGAATGTTCATCCGCCACGCGGTGGACAACGGCGCGCAAGGCATCGTCGTCCAGGCGGTGGGCATGGGCAACATGAACATCTCCATGTTCGAGGCGGTCAGGTACGCGCTGGGCAAGGGCGTGCCGGTGGTCATCGCCACGCGCGTGCCCAACGGGCGGACGATGCCGGTTTACGGTTTCGAGGGAGGAGGGAAGACGACGTTCGACGCCGGCGCCGTCATGGCGGGCGATCTCAATCCGCAAAAGGCCAAGATATTGCTGACGCTTCTGTTGCACAGCGGTGTGCGGGATAGCGCGGCCCTGCGCGAGGTTTTCGACCGCTAGGGCGGTTCTTTGGAGTGCGCCGGGGGGGGCGAACGCCCCGCCGGTGCGGGAAGAGGCGATGGCCTCGCAATATGTTTCATCAACGGACTTGACTTTCATTGGAGGGTAGAGACATGGCTGGACCTGTAATCGGCAGTGGCAAGAAAACGAATTGGTCGGTGCTGCTCGGAGCCGCCTTCATCATGGCGACCTCGGCGATCGGACCAGGGTTCCTGACGCAGACGGCTTTCCTGACGGAAAAATTCCTGGCGAGCTTCGGTTTCGCGGTCCTGGCGTCGATCATCATCGACATCGGCGCGCAGATGAACGTCTGGCGCGTCATCGCGGTGAGCAAGATGCGCGGGCAAGACGTGGCCAACAGGGTCTTTCCGGGGCTGGGCCACTTCATCGCCGTCCTCATCGTGATGGGCGGCCTGGCGTTCAACATCGGCAACGTCGGCGGCGCGGGCCTGGGCCTCAACGTGCTGTTCGGCGTCAACTTCAAAGTGGGCGCGGTCATCTCGGCGGCCATCGCCATCGTCATCTTCGCCTCCAAGGACGCCGGCCGGGTGATGGACCGGGTCGCCCAGGCGCTCGGCGGCCTGATGATCCTGCTGACCATCTACGCCATGTTCGCCTCCAACCCGCCGGTCGGAGAAGCCGTCGTGAAAACCTTCGTTCCCGACAACGTGGGGAGTTTGATGTTCCCGATGATTACCATCGTCGGCGGCACGGTCGGCGGCTACATCACCTTCGCCGGCGGGCACCGCCTGCTCGACGCCGGCATCGTCGGCAAGGAAAATCTGCCCGACGTCAACCGCTCGGCGGTGACCGGGGTCGTGATCACCGGCGTCATGCGCATCATCCTCTTCCTGGCGGCGCTGGGCGTGGTGGTGACCCTGGGTACCAAGCTGGACCCGAAAAACCCGGCGGCGACGGTATTCCAGGAGGCAGCCGGACCTCTGGGATACAAGTTCTTCGGCGTCGTGCTCTGGTCGGCGGCGATCACCTCGATCATCGGCTGCGCCTACACCAGCGTTTCCTTCCTGCGCTCGATGTCGAAGACGATCGACCGGAACAACTCGAAGGTCATCATGGCCTTCATCATCATCTCCACGCTGGTTCAGGTGACCATCGGCAACCCGGCGAAAGTTCTGGTCTTCGTCGGCTCGCTGAACGGGCTGATCCTGCCGCTGACGCTGGGCGCGATGCTGCTCGGCGCGAAGAACAAGAAGATCGTCGGCGACGACTATGAACATCCCACCTGGCTCCTGGTCTTCGGCATCCTCGCCGTCATCATCGCGGCTTGGGCCGGCTGGATGTCGTTGCAAAACATGGCGAATCTCTGGAAGTAGGCCGCCGTCGCGGTTTCCGCCGGAAATTCGGAGGGTGGCGCGGAGGGCGGCGTGATTCGCGCCGCCCTTTTTCATAAAACCGACTCCGGTTTGAAACTCCACCTTCAAGGCGGCGCGAAGGCGGGAACCCCGGCCTGAAGGCCGGGGTTTCGACCGTGGCCACCTGGGAGGGGCGCGAACCCCTTCCCGGTTCGTTCACAGCGGCAGGCATGAATGCCTGCCGCTAATGAGTTGCTGCTTGTCGCGGACGGCGAAAACCTTTCTGGAAATTTTCGCTTCTCTCCGTGTACTCCGTGTCCTTCGTGGTTAGAATTTCCGCTTTTCGCCGTCAACCGTTTTCCCCTCGCGTCCATCGAATCCAATGCGCTACATCTCGACTCGCGGCGACGCCGCGTCGCCCAAAAAGACCTTTACCGAAATCCTGCTCGACGGACTGGCGCCCGACGGCGGGCTGTATCTGCCGGAAACCTATCCGCGCGTGACGCGCGCCGATCTGGACCGGTGGCGCGACCTGCCGTATGCCGACCTGGCCCTGGCCGTGCTCGCCCGGTTCATCGGCGACATTCCCGAAAGCGACCTGAAGGCGCTGGTCGACAAGACCTACACCGCCGAGGTCTATTGCAACGGGCGCGATCCGGCGCGGGCGGCGGAAATCGCGCCGGTGCGCTGGCTGGAGCCGGGCCTGGGGCTGCTCGAACTGTCGAACGGGCCGACGCTGGCGTTCAAGGACATGGCCATGCAACTGCTCGGCAACCTGTTCGAATACGCGCTGGCGAAGCGGGGCGAGGAAATCAACATCCTCGGCGCGACCTCCGGCGACACCGGATCGGCCGCCGAATACGCCATGCGCGGCAAGCGCGGCGTCCGCGTGTTCATGCTCTCGCCGCACGGCCGCATGAGCGCGTTCCAGCGCGCGCAAATGTATTCGCTGCAAGAGGCCAACATTTTCAACATCGCCGTGCGCGGCGTGTTCGACGACGCGCAGGACGCCGTCAAGGCGATCTTCAACGACCGCGATTTCAAGGCGCGCCACCGGCTCGGCGCGGTGAACTCGATCAACTGGGCGCGCGTCGCCGCGCAGACGGTCTATTACTTCAAGGGCTACTTCGCCGCGACGCGCTCGAACGGCGAGCGCGTGGACTTCGCCGTGCCATCGGGCAACTTCGGCAACATCTTCGCCGGGCACGTGGCGCGCATGATGGGCCTGCCGATCGGAAAACTGGTGCTGGCGACCAACGAAAACGACGTGCTCGACGAATTCTTCCGCACCGGCGTCTACCGCCCGCGCGGCGCGGCGGACACCTGGACGACGAGCAGCCCGTCGATGGACATCTCCAAGGCGTCCAATTTCGAGCGTTTCGTCTTCGACCTGACCGGCCGCGACCCGGCGGCGATCCGCGAATCATGGAGCCGGATCGACGCCGGCGGCGGCTTCGACCTGTCGGCGTCGCCGTATTTTTCCGCCCTGCCGGAATTCGGTTTCGTCTCCGGCAAGAGCACCCACGCCGACCGCCTGGCGACGATCCGCCGGGCCTGGAAAGAATATGGCGTGACGATCGACCCCCACACCGCCGACGGCCTCAAGGCGGCCCTGGATCGGCGCGCGCCGGAGACGCCGATGCTGGCGCTCGAAACGGCGCAGCCAGCCAAGTTCGAGGAAACGATCGCCGAGGCGCTCGGCCACCCCCCCGAACGCCCCGCCGCGATGGCCGGCATCGAAAGACTGCCACAGCGCGTCGAAGTCATGAACGCCGACGCCGACGCGATAAAGCATTTCATCGCGCGCGAGATCAAAGCCGGCTGACGGGTTTGGCGGAAGGCGGAAATCGTCAGCCACGCCGATTACACCAATCACGCCGACCACGTCGGTCACGCCGAAAAGCGAAAGAAACTCCCCGTCATTCCCGCGCAAGCGGGAATCCAGGATGTCTCTTTCCGGCGCCGTGCGCCGCAAGCCAAGCCCCTCTCCTGAGGAAGGTAGCCTCCGGCGCCATGCGCCGCAAGTCGGAAAGAGTGAGGGCGGTCGAGGAAGGAATCAGGCGGCTAGATTCAGAGTGTCTTCGATTCAGGCGACGACCGTTCTCTTCCCAGTCATTTCCTTGATGAGCGAGAATTCCGCTCGCCGTTGTTCTTGCCGGTTCCAACACCTCGTCATTCCCGCGAACACGGGAATCCAGTACGTACACTCCGGCGCGCCGCGCCGCCAAAAAACCCTCTCCCTTTTGGAGAGGGGTTGGGATGAGGGAACTGGCGAAGGAGACGGCGAGC
>JAIRPF010000045.1 GCA_031257115.1 Accumulibacter sp. | reverse complement strand
TCCGGCGGTCGAATTTCCAGGCACGAACAAACGGAAAATCCGTCATTCCCGCGAAAGCGGGAATCCAGTACGCACACCCGGCGCGAAGCGCCGCGTCTCTTGAGCCTGCGTGGCTCTGGGGCGAATTGAACCAAATGGATTTCAGCCTGTCGATACTCCCACGGTATTCCAATCAAATAGCGATTTAATAATATTTTACAATTCATTTCTCAAGAATCGGTTATCATCGCCGTTAAGGAAGGACAGGGGGCGGCGAACTGGCGACGTGAAGCGTCGCCGGTTCGTTTCCTGACCTTGCTTTTTCAATCACCTTGCGATGAAAGGAATCTTGATATGAAACACGATGAAATACGCGGCGGAGTTCGACGAAATACGACGAAATCAGCGGGATTCACCCTGATTGAACTGGTGATGGTGATCGTGATCCTGGGCGTTCTCGCGGCGACGGCGCTGCCGAGGTTCGTCGACCTCTCCAGCGGTGCCCGCGCCGCCGTCATGAAAGACCTCGAAGGCAAAATGCGCTCGGCCAACGCGATGCTCTATGCCAAGGCCGCGATACAGGGCAAGGTGGTGAACGGCGTCAGCAACGTTACCATCAACGGCAAGTCGTATCTCCTGTACGGCGGCCATGCGTACAACCTGGACGTTCTGGTTTCCCTGCTGGATATCTCCGATGGCATCGAATCCAATGGCTACGCGATTCTCCATAAGGGCGCGAAAAACCCCATGTTCTGCAAGGTACTTTACGATGTAAGGCGATCTGACGCGCAGCCGGTCTATACCGTGGAAACATCGGGCTGCTGACCGGAAACGGGAAACGCGCGGAATACGTAGAACGAGCCCCCTCAGGGGAGACTTGGCTTGCGACGCTTCGCGCCGGGAAGGTACGTTCCCGGATTTCCGCTTGCGCGAGAATGACGAGGATTTTCTTCGCTTTTCGCCGCAACCGCCGTGCTCGCCGTGGTCAAGGCTTTTCTCTTTTTGATGCTTCCGCTTCTCGTTTTCACCGTCCCCGCAGGAACAGCGCATCGAGTTCCTGCATCGAGAGATGGGTCCACGTCGGGCGGCCGTGGTTGCATTGGTCGGCGCGGTCGGTTTCTTCCATCTGGCGCAGCAGGGCGTTCATTTCCGGGATCGAGAGTTGGCGGTGGGCGCGCACGGCGCCGTGGCAAGCCATCGTGGCGAGCAGTTCGTTGCGCCGGGCGGCGGGCAGATGACTGGCGCCGTGCTCGCGCAGTTCGGCGAGCAGGCCGCGCGCCAGGGCCGCCGGGTCGGCGGCTTGCAGCAGGGCGGGGACGCCGCGCACGGCGAGTTGCGCCGGGCCAAGCGGCGCGACGTCGAAGCCGAGGTCGTTGAGCGCGTCGGCGTATTCCCCGGCGGCGGCGATGTCGAGCGCGTCGGCCGTGAAGACGGCGGGGATGAGCAGCGCCTGGGTGGCGATGCGCCGTTCGTCGAGCGCCTTCTTGAGTTTTTCGTACAGGATGCGCTCGTGCGCGGCGTGCATGTCGACGAGCACCAGGCCGCGCGCGTTCTGCGCCAGGATGTAGACGCCGTGCAGCTGCGCCAGGGCGTAGCCGAGCGGCGGCGCGGCATCGTCGTCTGGCGGCGGATCGGAGTCGGCGAAGGCCGCGCGGCTGAAGGTGTAATAGGCCGCCGGTTCCGCGACGCGCAGCGTGGATTGGCTGAATTGGCCGAACCGGCCGGATGGTCCGGATTGGCGCGGCGGCGGCCATGACCGCCACGGGCCGGAGGGGACTTGCGCGGGTTCGCCGTCCGGGGCGACGGCGGGCGATCCCCGGATCGGGGCCGCGGACGCGGCGGCGGCCAGCGGGCCGGAGAGCGCCTTTTGCACGGCGTGGAAAACGAACTGGTGCACGGCGTGGCCGTCGCGGAAGCGCACCTCGGTCTTGGCCGGATGGACGTTGACGTCGACGCCCGCCGGGTCGATTTCGAGGAACAGGCAATACGCCGGGTAGCGGCTGCCGTGCAGCATGTCCTGATAGGCTTCGCGCAAGGCGTGGGCGAGCAGCTTGTCGCGCACGAAGCGGCCGTTGACGTAGGCGTACTGGGCGTCGCCGCGCGGCCGGGAGTGGGCGGGGGCGGCGCAGTGGCCGAAAAGGCGCAGGGGGCCGGGGCCGGTGTCGATGGCGCGCGATTCGGCCAGGAAGTCGTCGCCGAGGATCGCGCCGGCGCGGGCGGCGGCGTCGCCACGGGGCAGGTGCAGGCTGACGCGGCCGTTGTGCGCGAGGGTGAAGGCGACGCCCGGATGCGCCAGCGCGATGCGCCTGACGGCCTCGGCGCAGTGCGCGAATTCGGTGGCCCCGGACTTGAGGAATTTGCGCCGCGCCGGGGTGTTGTAATACAGGTCGCGCATTTCGACGACCGTGCCGGCAGGCAGCGCGGCCGGTTCGGGCGGCGATTCCGTCCCGGCCGAGAGACGCCAGGCGTGGGCCGATCCGGCCTGGCGGCTGGTCAGCGTGAGGCGGGCGACCGAGGCGATCGAGGCCAGCGCCTCGCCGCGAAAACCGAGCGTCGAGACCCGTTCGAGGTCGGAGAGCGAGGCGATTTTCGACGTGGCGTGGCGCGTGAGCGCCAGCGCCAGCTCGTCGCGCGCGATGCCGCCGCCGTCGTCGGTGACGCGGATGAGCTTGACGCCGCCTTCTTCGAGCTGGACATGGATCGCCGCGCCGCCGGCGTCGAGCGCGTTTTCGAGCAATTCCTTGAGCACCGAGGCCGGGCGCTCGACCACTTCGCCAGCGGCGATCTGGCTGATCAGCAGGTCCGGAAGGCGCCGGATCGCGGGGGGAAGAGCGGGGGATTGGGCGGAAGTTCGGATGGGGGGGCGTGCGAGTATCTGCGGCATTTGTCGATTATACCGGCGGCGGAGCGGCGGGCCGGAACGCCCGCGCCCGGCGGCCGGGTTACATTTTGTCCGGATCGAATCCGGTATCCCGGTAGATCGCGTCGATGATTTCCTTGCCGATGCGGGCGGCCATTTCCCGGTGCGTCTTGAGCAATGCCTTCTTGAATTCCGCGAGTTCGGCGGGCGTCGGCTCGTGGATTCGCGTCATTCCCGTCTCCCGGATTCTCGCCAGGGCATTGTCGTTTTCCTCCGCGGCGATCCGGTTGGCGTAGACGGTGGCTTCCCGCATGGCCTGTTCGAGCTGGGCGCGAATCCTGGACGGCAGGTTGCCCCAGAAGCGTTTGTTGAAGATCACGACGTAGCCCAGGTAGCCGTGCCGGGTCAGCGTGATGTGCTTCTGGACTTCGTGCATCCGCTGCGTGTAGAAGTTCGAATGCGGGTTTTCGGTTCCGTCGACGATGCCCGTCTGCAAGGCCCTGGAGACGTCGGAGAACGCCGTGACGTGGGGAAGCGCGCCCAGCGCCCGCATCTGCGATTCCAGCACCTTCGACGGCTGGATGCGCATTTTCAGGCCGTTGAAATCCGCCGGGGTCAGCAGCGGACTGTTGGCCGAAAACGATTTCAGGCCGTTGTCCCAGAACGCCATCCCCTTGATTCCCTTGGCTTCGAGCTTGGCCAGCAAGGATTCGCCGATCGGCCCCTGCGTGACCTTGTGCAACAGCGCGGTCGTGTCGAAGATGTAGGGCAGGTCGAAAACCTCGAACTCCTTCAGGCCGAGCGGAGTGAGCTTGGAGAGCGACGGAGCGAGCATCTGCACGACGCCGAGCTGCAAGGCTTCCATCTCGTCCTTGTCCTTGTACAGGATCGAATTGGCGTAGACCTCGACCTTGACGGCGCCCCGCGTCAGATCCTCGGCGCGCCGGGCGAAAAATTCGGCGGCCTTCCCCTTGGGCGTGTCCGGCGCCACGACGTGGCTGAACTTGATGACGATTCGCGGCTGGGCCGGGGCCGCCGGCGCGATGGCGCAAAGGGCGGCGAAAAACAGCGCGGCGGTTCGTTTTCCGATACTTTTCATCGTTTTTCCGAATTGCTTTGATTCCGAGGGCGGGAGAAACGTTTTTCCCCTCACGAAAGAGAAATATAGGACGCCTTTTTCCGTGTTTGCCTGCGGATTCCCGCAATTGCTGGCACGCCCCCTGAACGTCATAGTATACTGCATGACTTGCAGTGGGGGAACGGTTCGACGCCTTTCCCCGCGGCAGGCAAGCGGGAAGGCAGCGCATCGCGGGGGAAAGAGCAAGAACAGCGCTCCGGCCGCGTCGGTCGCGCTTCGATATTCGTTGGTCCACAGTGTAATCAAACAGGAGAAAGTCAGATGTCAAGAGAAGCGAAGCTGGAGAAGCTGGCCGGAAAGCGGGAAGAAGTCCTGCTCGGCGGCGGAAAGAAGCGCATCGCCAAGCAGCACGAAAGCGGCAAGATGACGGCCCGCGAACGGATAGACGAATTGCTCGATCAGGGCAGCTTCGTCGAGCTGGACCAGTTCGTCACCCACCGCGGCACCGAATTCGGCATGGCCGGCACCGTGGCGCCGGGTGAAGGCGTGGTGACCGGCTACGGCGCCATCGACGGCCGCCTGGTCTACGTCTTTTCGCAGGATTTCACCGTCCTGGGCGGTTCACTGGGCGAAATGCACGCCGCGAAAATCTGCAAGGTCATGGACCTCGCCGTCAAGGCCGGCGCGCCGGTCGTCGGCATCAACGACAGCGGCGGCGCGCGCATCCAGGAAGGCGTCGACGCCCTGAACGGCTACGGCGAAATCTTCAAGCGCAACACCCTGGCCTCCGGCGTGGTCCCGCAGCTCTCCGTCATCATGGGCCCCTGCGCCGGCGGCGCGGTCTACTCCCCGGCGCTGACCGACTTCGTCTTCATGGTCGACAAGTCCAACATGTTCATCACCGGCCCGGAAGTCATCAAGGCCGTCACCGGCGAGATCGTCTCCGCCGAAAACCTGGGCGGCGCGATGGCGCACAACCGCACCAGCGGCAACGCCCACTTCTTCGCCAAGGATGAACACGAGTGCATCGCGCAGATCCGGCGGCTGCTCTCCTTCCTGCCCTCGAACAACCTCGAAAGCGCCCCGGCGCGGAACATCGGCGACCCGGCGGAAAGAGCCGATGCCCTGTTGTCCACCATCGTCCCCGACAATCCCAACCAGGCCTACGACATGAAGTCCGTCATCACGGCGATCGCCGACGGACAGGACTTCTTCGAAGTGCAGCCCTACTACGCGCTCAACATCCTCACCGGCTTCATCCGGTTGAACGGCATGAGCGTCGGCGTCATCGCCAACCAGCCGAAATCCCTCGCGGGCTGTCTGGACATCAACGCCTCCGACAAGGCCAGCCGCTTCATCCGCTTCTGCGACGCCTTCGGCATTCCGCTGCTCACCTTCGTCGACACCCCCGGCTATCTGCCCGGCGTCGCCCAGGAACACGGCGGCATCATCCGTCACGGCGCGAAGCTGCTCTACGCCTACTCCGAGGCCAACGTGCCCAAGCTCTCCGTCATCACCCGCAAGGCCTACGGCGGCGCGTACCTCGCCATGTGCGCCCAGTCCCTCGGCGCGGACATGACGATCGCCTGGCCGACGGCGCAGATCGCCGTCATGGGCGCGCAGGGCGCGGCCAACATCGTCTTCCGCAAGGAAATCGGCGAAGCCGCCGACCCGCAGGCCAAGCGCAAGGAGAAGATCGACGAATACGACGACAAGTTCGCCAATCCCTACTGCGCCGCCGCGCGCGGCTTCGTGGAACAGGTGATTGAGCCGGAGCAGACCCGCTTCTACCTCATCAAGGCGCTAGACTCCCTGCTGTCCAAGAAAGAAGCGCGTCCGGGCAAGAAGCACGGCAACGTGCCGCTGTAGAACCGAATCCAACTGAAAAGGAGAATTCATGAATCCTGACACAATCGCCCTGGGTGTACGGACGACCGTCGTCGGCCTCGGCATCGTCTTCATGGTGCTGGTCATCCTGATGTTCCTGACCGGGTGGCTCGACAAGATCATCGAATCCATGACGGGTGGCGGCAAGACGCCTCCGCCCGCTGGAGGACGTCCGGCCGCTCCGCCGCCCCCGCGCCCCGCCGCCACGTCGTCGTCGACCGGCGTCAGCGCCATGACCGTCGCGGCGATCATGGGCGCGGTTTCCGCCTTCAGCGGCAAACCGTTGAGCGAACTGGTCTTCACGTCGATCAGCCGCGAGGGAGTCGCGCGCCCCGTCTGGAACCAGACCGGAGTCGTGGAACAAATCAGCACCAGGCAACACTACCTGTAAACAATTTTTGGAAAGGACTCGAAAGATGAAAAAGTACAACGTGACGATCAAGGGCGAAACCTTCGTGGTTGAAGTCGAAGAACTTGGCGCGGGCGCCGCCCCCGCTCCCGCCGCGCGGCCCGCCGCTCCGGCCCCCGCCGCCGCTCCCGCGCCGGCCCCCGCCGCGGCCCCGGCGCCCGCTCCGGCTCCTGCCGCCGCGCCCGCCGCCGCTGGCGACATCGTCAGCCCGCTGCCCGGCACCGTGCTGCGCATCAACGTGAGCGTCGGTCAGGCGGTCAATGCCGGCGACGTCGTCCTGGTGCTCGAAGCCATGAAGATGGAAAACGAGATCACCGCGCAGGCGAGCGGCACCGTGCAGAAAATTCACGTCACCCAGGGCGCGACCGTGCAAACGGGCGACCCGCTGATCTCCCTGTAGTCGCAAAAAAGGACGAAAAACCTAGAGGAGACACTGTATGAGTATTTGGGGTGCATTAACGGACTTCATGTCCACCATGGGCTTTCTGCACATGGGATGGCGGCAGGCGATGATGATTCTCATCTCTTGTGTGCTGCTGTTCCTGGCCATCAAGAAAGGCTTTGAACCGCTGCTGCTGGTGCCGATCGCCTTCGGCATGTTGCTGGCCAATATCCCGCTGGGTGGCGTCATGACGCCGCCGGTCTACGAGGTGGGACCCGACGGCCTGCCGCATCTGAAGGAAGTCGGCGGCCTGATCTGGTATCTCTATCAGGGCGACCATCTCGGCATCTTCCCGCCGCTGATCTTTTTGGGAATCGGCGCGATGACCGACTTCGGCCCGCTGATCGCCAACCCCAAGACCCTGCTCCTGGGCGCGGCGGCGCAACTCGGGGTGTACATCACCTTCTGGGGCGCGCTGGCGATCAACGATCTCGTTCCGGGGATCACCTTCACCGCCGGCGAAGCCGCTTCCATCGGCATCATCGGCGGCGCGGACGGCCCGACGGCGATCTACCTGGCGACCAAGATGGCCCCGCACCTGCTCGGCCCGATCGCGGTCGCCGCGTACTCGTACATGGCGCTGGTGCCGATTATCATCCCGCCGATGGCCAAGCTCTTTTCCACCAAGCAGGAACGGCTGATCCGCATGGAGCAGTTGAAGCCCGTCGGCAAGCAGACCAAGATCATCTTTCCGATCGTCACCACCGTGGTCGTGTCGCTGATCATCCCGGCGGCCACGCCGCTGATCGGCATGTTGATGCTCGGCAACCTGTTCCGCGAATGCGGCGTGGTGGATCGCCTCTCCGACACCGCGCAGAACGCCATGATCAACATCGTCACGATCTGCCTGGGCGTCTCGGTCGGCGCCACCGCCGACGGCAACGCCTTCCTGCAGCCGCAGACCATCGCCATCTTCGTCCTCGGCTGCATCGCCTTCGCCGGCGGCTCGGCGGGCGGCACGATCGTCGCCAGGATCATGAACCTCTTCCTCAAGAAGAAGATCAATCCGCTGATCGGCGCGGCCGGCGTCTCCGCCGTTCCGATGGCCGCCCGCGTCGTGCACAAGATGGGCCAGCAGGAAGACCCCACCAATTGGCTGCTGATGCACGCCATGGGGCCGAACGTCGCCGGAGTGATCGGCACCGCCGTCGCCGCCGGCATGTTCCTCTCCCTGTTCCCGCCCGGAACCGCCGGCTGATAAGTTCATATCCGCCTGGCGTTACCCTTAAAAGACGGCTCTTGAAGAGCCGTCTTTTTTGTGCTCCCCAAAAGCCGGAGGCTGCGGCCCGGCGCTCTGGCGCGAAGCGCCCCAGGAAGCCTCCCTCTTGAGGGAGGTATCGCGCCTTTCAGGATGGTAATCCGCCCGCTGCGGTACCCAGGAAGCCCCCTCTTGAGGGAGGTATCGCGCCGAAGGCGTGACGGAAGGAATTGGGCGGTCGGATTCCTGGGCACGGACAAACAGGAAACCCATCATTCCCGCGAAAGCGGGAATCCAGCGCGTACTTTCCGGCGCAAAGCGCCGCATCCTTTGAATTGGCAGCCCTTCGGGCCGAAGGTCACGAACTGGATTCCCGCTTGCGCGGGAATGACGACGGCAAGGGAGGCGGCAAAGTTCGCATGGGGTGGGGTGAGCGAAGCGAAACCCTGACTTCCCAGCCTCGTGTTTTGCCAGGTTCCCATGTTATTCCAGCCCAGCCTGCGGCGTCTGGAGGTCTCATCCTTCCTCTTCCCGATTTGCTAGACTCTTCGCCCATTCTCACCCGCCGCTCCCGTCCGCGCCGCCGCCATGCTCAACCTCATCTGGACCGCCTTCTTCCTCGCCGGTTTTCTGGCCGCGCTGGTCCAGGCCCTGCGGGGCGACCTGGAA
>JAIRPF010000033.1 GCA_031257115.1 Accumulibacter sp. | reverse complement strand
GCGCAGGTGCCGCTCGCGGGCGACGAATACGTGTTCGGCGGGATGCCAGCCGGCGATGCGCAGCAGTTCGCGTTTCAGGAGATCGATTCCGTCCCCGGTCCTGGCCGACAGCAGGATCGTCGCGCCGTCCGGGCCGTCGCGCCGTTCGGGCGGCCGTCCGGCGAGGTCGATCTTGTTGTGCACCGTGATCCGGGCCGGGCCGGGCGGCAATCGGGCCAGGATGGCTTCGTCCGCTTCGCGCACGCCGTCCCGCGCGTCGACGAGCAGCGCCACGACGTCGGCTTCTGCGATTTCGCGCCACGCGCGTTCGACGCCGATCCGTTCGATTTCGTCGCGGGCTTCGCGCAGGCCGGCGGTGTCGGTGACGCGCAGGGGAACGCCTTCGACGTGCAAGATGCCGCGCACCACGTCGCGCGTGGTTCCGGCCATCGGCGTGACGATCGCCAGCTCGTCGCCGGCCAGGCGGTTGAGCAGACTGGATTTGCCGACGTTCGGCTGCCCGGCGAGCGCGATGCGCAAACCTTCTTGCAACAGGCGGCCCTGCCGCGCGCGCGCGATGATCCCGGCCAGTTCCGTTTGCAGGCGGTCGAGCCGGGCAAGGGCGTCGGCCGGTTCCAGGAAGTCGATTTCCTCGTCGGGAAAATCGAGCGCCGCTTCCGCCAGCGCCCGCAGTTCGACGAGCCGGTCGATCAACGCGCGTATTTCCCGCGAGAATCCGCCTTGCAGGGAGCGCGCGGCGCTCTTCGCGGCGGCGGCCGTCGAGGCGTCGATCAGGTCGATGACGGCCTCGGCCTGGGCGAGATCGAGCTTGCCGTTGAGAAAGGCGCGGCGGGTGAATTCGCCGGGTTCGGCCAGACGCGCGCCGAGATCGAGGCAACGGGCCAGCAGGGCTTGCAGGACGACGCTTCCTCCGTGCCCGTGCAGTTCGACGACGTCCTCGCCGGTAAAGGAGCGCGGCGCGGGAAAATACAGCAGCAAGCCCACGTCGATGACGCTGCCGTCGCCGGCCCGGAAATCGGCCAGCATGGCCGCGCGCGGGGGGGGAGTCTTGCCGGTCAGGGTTTCGGCCAGCGGCAGGAGGCCGCGGCCGGAAACGCGCACCACGCCGATTCCGCCACGGCCGGGGGCCGTGGCGATGGCGGCGATCGTGTCAGGCCCTGGGATCGTTGGCGGCTTTTCCGCCACGCTCGATCATCCGCGTGATCTGCCATTGCTGGGCAATGGACAGGACGTTGTTGACCACCCAGTAGAGCACGAGGCCCGCCGGGAAGAAGAAGAACATGATGCCGAAGGCGAACGGCATGATCATGGTGATCTTGGCCTGGATCGGATCGGGCGGCGTCGGGTTGAGCTTGGTCTGGATCAGCATGGTGGCCATCATGACGACCGGCAGGATGTAATACGGGTCCTGTGCCGACAGGTCATGAATCCACAGGATCCAGGGCGCGTTGCGCATTTCCACGGCGCCCAGCAGCGCCCAGTAGAGGGCGATGAAAACGGGAATCTGGATCGCGATCGGCAGGCAGCCTCCGAGCGGGTTGATTTTCTCCGTCTTGTACAGGTTCATCATCTCCATGTTGAGTTTCTGCTTGTCGTCGCCGCAACGCTGTTTGAGCGCCTGCAACTGCGGCGCGAGGGCGCGCATCCTGGCCATCGATTTGTAGCTCGCGGCGGAGAGCGGGAAGAACAGCGCCTTGATGATGATGGTCAGGATCACGATCGACCAGCCCCAGTTGCCGATGATCTTGTTGATGACGTCGAGCAGCCAGAAAATCGGCGCGGCGACGATGGTCAGCCAGCCGTAATCGACGACCAGCGGCAGACCTTCCGCGCCGATGCCGCCTTCCGCCACCGGCTTGGACAAGCGACCGAGGATCGACTGGATCTGCGGGCCGGCGTAGAGCGAGGCGGCGTGATTCAGCCTGGCTCCCGGCGCGATAGCCGGAACCGGAACGATCAGCCCGGCGGCCACGACCGGATTGGCGCCCCCTTCGATGCTCCGCGCGTAAAACTCACGTTGCAGTCCCTCCTGTGGAATCCAGGCGGAAACAAAGTAATGCTGGATCATGGCCATCCAGCCGTTGTCGGCTTTTTTCTCGAATTTGGCGTTGCCTTTTTCGATGTCCTTGAAATCGATCTTCTGGAATTTGCCCTGCGCGGTATATTCCGCCGGCCCCGTAAACGTGCTGACCATGCTGCTCTGGCCTTCCGGCGGCTGCGTATCGCGCTGCAATTGATAGTAGGCGTGCGCGGCGATTCCCTTCTCGCCGCCGTTGTCGATTTCGTGGGAAACGTCGATCAGGTAGCTGCCGCGCCTGAAGGTATACGTCTTGGTGACCCTGACCGCGCCGGCGGCCGGCGCTTCGAGCCTCAGTTCGACGGTGTCCCGCCCGTCGGCGAGCTCCCGCCCGCCCGGCGCGGCGGTAAATACCGTCTTGTGATTGGGCAGATTTTCGCCGATCAGCCCGCTCTGCGCCACGTAACGATGCTTGAGATCGAGCAGTCTGAAATTCCTGGAGGAATCCTCGGTTGCCTTGTAGTTGGTCAGTTCCAATCCAATCAGGTCGCCTCCTTGCGTCGATACCTGGGCGATGAAGAGATCCGTCCTGATTTCGATGATTTCGCCGCTGGCGGCCGGCGCGGACGCCGCCGTGGAAGCTACCGTGGAAGCCGTCTCCGCCGGCAAGGAGGGCGTCGGCACGGTTGGCGACGGCGCGGATTCAGGTGCGGCGGGGACGCCCGACGGGGACGGAACGGCCGCGGCCGGCATCATGTCCCTGGGGCTGTTGTATTTCTGCCATGCGTCCCAAAGCATGATCAGTGAAAAGATGAAAATGAACCACAGGATGATGCGTCGAATGTCCATGAGCGGGTCTGTTCTGATAGATGGAGGATTTCAAGGAATAGGATCAAAGCCGCCCGGATTCCACGGATGGCAGCGGAAAATGCGTTTCAGCGCCAGATGCGCGCCCTTGAGCGCCCCGTGTTTCTCGATCGCTTGCGCGGCATAGTCCGAACAGCTGGGGAAAAACCGGCAGTTCTGCCCCAGCAGCGGGCTGATCGCGTATTTGTAGCAGCGGATCAGTACAAGCAGCGATTTCATGGTTTACATCCAACGGTACGTATTTTTTCCAGCAGGTTTCGAATCTCTCCGGCCAGGGCGCGCCGGTCGATGGGCAAGGGCAGCTTCGCCGCCAGACGGATGACCAGGTCGCAGGGAGGCAACCCCAAGCATTGCCCGCGAAAGATTTCACGCGCCAACCGCTTGACCAGATTGCGATCGACCGAACGGCGAAGATGGCGCTTGGCGATTACCAGACCCAGTCGGGCGCTCTCGTCTTGCTCGCTGCGAGGACGGTAATGTAACAGGAAATTCGCGCTCTTAATCGCTTTCCTGAAACTAAAAACGGATGAAAAATCATCCGTTCCAGTCAACCGGCGGCGTCTCGGAAATCCGGCCGGTCGCTCCCGGTTTTCCCGCCCAGGCAGGATGGCGCTCAAACGGCCAGGCGCTTCCGACCCTTGGCGCGGCGAGCGCGAATCACCGCGCGGCCGCCGCGCGTCGCCATGCGGACGAGAAAGCCATGAGTGCGCTTGCGATGAACCGTCGACGGCTGATAGGTGCGTTTCATGATGAGACCCCTGAAATCATTGCAAATTGAACCGCGCATTAGACACTGGAAACGCTTGCCCTGTCAAGTCTTTATTTCTTCAAATACTGTGGATAACTTTTCCCGCGCGGGTTAAAATCATGAAATTGGAAACATCGCCGGCTGGATTGTATTATCTTGCAATATCGTTACCGGAAAGCGTCCGGACGCAAATGATTCTTCCGTGATCCTTCTGTTAACCCCTTTCGTAACCCTTTCGTAACCCTTTAGTAACCCTTTCGTAACCCTTCCACATTCCAGCCGTGGGACGTTGCCGCGGAACCCATTCAAAGCCATTCGTGTCAATCAACACATCATCTCTTTCGAACTTCGTTCAAGCACAGGCAATGAGCAGTTTCTGGAACTCTTGTCTTACCCGGTTCGAACAGGAACTATCGTCCCAGCAGTTCAACACCTGGATTCGGCCGCTTCGCCTGGAAGGCGAGGATATTCCCGACCAGGGACTTCGCCTCGTGGCTCCGAACGGGTTCATCCTGAAATGGGTGAAGGAACGCTACCTCGAACGCATCGAGGAACTCGGCCGCCAGCATTTTTCCACGCCCATCCGCATCTCGCTGATCGTTGGAATTCGCAAGGCCGTTGCCGAGCCGGAAAATCCGAGACCAGTGTTTGCCGGGCATCCCGAAACGCCCATCATCCAGGCGCGTCCGACGCCCGCTTACGAGAAGACTCACCTCATTCCGAATTTCACTTTCGGCAACCTGATCGTCGGCAAGGCCAACGACCTGGCGCGGGCCGCGTCGTTCAAGGTGGCGACCCATCCGGGGGAAGACAACCGCAATCCGTTGTTCATTTATGGCGGGGCCGGACTCGGGAAAACCCATCTCATCCACGCCATCGGCAACTACATCGTGGAACAGAGTCCGGAAAAAATCGTCCGTTACGTTCACGCGGACGATTACCGTAACGACGTGGTGAAAGCGACCTTGACGAAATCGTTCGACGCTTTCAAACGCTATTACCGGTCACTCGACGTCCTGTTGCTCGATGATGTCCAGTTTTTCAACGGAAAAAACGGGACGCAGGAACAATTTTTCTTTGTTTTCAACGCCTTGGTCGAAGCGAAAAAGCAAATCGTAATCAGCTGCGATACATACCCGAAGGATATTTCCGGACTCGAAAACAGATTGATTACACGCTTCGAAACCGGGCTTACGGTACAGATCGAGCCTCCGGAAATCGAAATGCGCGTCGCGATCCTGATAAAGAAGGCGGAAATCGAAGGTATCGCGCTCGACGATGAAGTCGCGTTCTACATCGCCAAGCATCTCCGCTCCAATGTGCGCGAACTCGAAGGAGCGCTGAAAAAGGTTCTGGCTTACGCTTCCTTCCACGGAAAAAAGATCGACCTCGAACTGGCGAAAGAAGCATTGAAGGACCTTATCGGCGCCGTAAACCGCCAGATCACGATCGAGAACATCCAGAAAACGGTCGCGGACTATTTCAAGATCAAGGTGGCGGATTTTTTCTCAAAAAAACGTTCCCGGCAAATAGCACGCCCCCGGCAGGTCGCGATGTGGCTGGCCAAGAACCTGACGTCACAAAGTTATCCGTCGATCGGCGAAGCCTTTGGCGGGCGCGACCACACGACGGTTCTGTACGCCGTGCGGACGATCGACGCATTGCGCGGAAAAGACAACGAACTCAATCACGACGTCCACGTGTTACTGCAGGTGCTCAAAGGATGATTCTGGCGGCTGTGCATAAGACAATGGAAAAACTGTGGCCAATGCGTAGACAAAAATCCAAATCCGGCATTGTGAATAACTTGTCAAATTCCGTCCACAACGCCGTACAGATGTTCTACAATCGTGAAGTCGACACATAATACCTTGATAAATAAATACAACTTTGAAAATATCCACAGAGTTGTTCCGAAGATTATTTTTATAGGATTTATATAAAATGATTCTTGTAAAAACCCCGTGCGATTCACTTCTCACTCCCCTCCAATCCGTTTCGGGTATCGTGGAAAAGCGGCATACCTTGCCGATTTTGTCCAATGTACTTTTGGAGAAAAAGGGTAACAAGCTGACTTTTCTCGCGACGGATATCGAAATCCAGGTTACGACGTCAGCCGAGGTCGCCGAGGGAGACGGCGATGGCGCGGTAACGGTCGGCGCCAGGAAACTTCAGGATATTTTGAGCAAGCTGCCCGGTCAGGAAGTCACGCTCAGCCTTGAGGAAAAACGCTTGCAGATCAAGGCGGGAAAGAGCCGTTTCAACCTGCAGACCTTGCCCGCCGAGGACTTTCCCCGCATGGCGATGTCGGAAACCGAGCCGCGGAAAATCGAAGTAACCCAGAAACAGTTCCGCCATCTTTTGGGGCAAACGCAGTTCGCGATGGCGGCGCAGGATGTCCGGTATTACCTGAACGGGCTTCTTCTGCTGGTCGATGGCAGCGAGTTGCGGGCGGTGGCAACCGACGGACATCGGCTTGCATACGCCAGCATCGCGCTGGACGATAACGTTTCCTTGCCGAGGCTGGATCTCATTTTGCCGCGCAAGACCGTGCTCGAATTGAATCGCTTGCTTGCCGATAGCGACGATCCGGTGCGCATCGAAATGACGTCCAACCAGATTCGCTTCCAGTTCGGAAACATTACTCTGGTTTCCAAGCTGATCGACGGAAAGTTTCCCGATTACGAACGGGTAATCCCGGCGAATTTGAACAACATCGTGAGCCTGAACAGAATTACGCTGTTGCAGTCCATGGTTCGCGCCGCGATCCTGACGAACGAGAAATTCCGGGGCGTGCGTTTGATCCTGACGCCGGGCAGCCTGAAGATCGTCGCCGCGAACGCCGAGCACGAAGAAGCGCAGGAGGAAATCGAGATCGATTATTCCGGAGACGCGATCGATGTCGGATTCAACGTCGGCTATCTGCTCGACGTGCTCAACAACGCTTCCTCGGAACTCGTCGAATGGGGATTCAATGACGCCAACTCCAGCGCGCTGATGACCTTGCCGGGCAATGACCGCTTCAAATACGTCGTCATGCCGATGAGGATTTGACGGATTAATGGGTGTTTCACGTGAAACGCGAATAAACAGTGGAAGAGGAATGACTGAAGACAAAGACCTGCCGGCTTACGACGAATCCAGCATCCAGCAACTCGAATTTCCGGAATCGGTTCGCACCCGTCCGGGAATGTATATCGGCGATACGTCCGACGGCACCGGTTTGCATCACATGGTGTTCGAAGTCGTCGATAACGCGATCGATGAAGCCCTGGCCGGGTTTTGCGACGATATCGTCATCACGATCCACGCGGACGACTCGATTTCCGTGACCGACAACGGGCGCGGGATTCCGACCGGTATCAAGTATGACGACACGCACGAACCCAAGCGTTCGGCGGCGGAAATCGTGATGTGCGTGCTGCATGCCGGAGGAAAGTTCAACCACAACGCCTACAAGGTGTCGGGTGGATTGCACGGAGTCGGGGTTTCCTGCGTCAATGCGCTTTCCAAATGGTTGCGCCTGACGATTCGGCGTGACGGGAAAAAGTATCAGATCGATTTCAACCAGGGCAACGTCGTCGACCGCCAGATCGAGACCCAGAACGGCGTCGAGGTTTCTCCGCTCAAGGTGGTCGGAAATACCGAGAAAAGGGGCACCGAAGTACACTTCATGGCCGACGGGGATATCTTCGGGCAGATCGAGTATCACTATGAGATCATGGCCAAGCGTCTGCGCGAGCTGTCGTTCCTGAACAACGGCGTCAAGATTCGCCTCGTCGACCAGCGCAGCGGCAAGGAGGAAAGTTTCGCCTTCCTGGGCGGAATAAAAGGATTCGTCGAGTACATCAATCGTTCCAAGACGGTGCTGCATCCGAATATCTTCCATGCCGCCGGCGAGTCCATGGTGTCCGGTGGGGCCATCGGCGTCGAGGTCGCCATGCAGTGGAACGACACGTACACCGAGCAGGTGCTGTGCTTCACCAACAACATTCCGCAATCCGACGGTGGCACGCACTTGACGGGCTTGCGCGCGGCCATGACGCGGGTCATCAACAAGTACATCGAGGAAAACGAAATCGCCAAGAAGGCGAAGGTGGACATCACCGGCGATGACATGCGCGAAGGCTTGGTGTGCGTGCTGTCGGTGAAAATGCCGGATCCGAAGTTCGGGTCCCAGACCAAGATGAAACTCGTTTCCTCGGAGGCGCGGCCCGCCGTCGAAGAGGTCGTTTCGGCCAAGCTCGCCGAATTTCTGGAAGAACGCCCGCAGGACGCGAAGGTCATCACGGGCAAGATCGTGGAAGCGGCGCGAGCCAGGGACGCGGCCCGCAAAGCCAGGGAAATGACCCGGCGCAAGGGCTTGCTCGATGGCGTCGGTCTGCCTGGAAAGCTCGCGGATTGTCAGGAGAGGGATCCCGCGCTGTGCGAGCTTTATCTGGTCGAGGGCGATTCGGCGGGTGGCTCGGCCAAGCAGGGACGCGACCGGAAATTCCAGGCCATCCTGCCGCTCAGGGGCAAGATACTCAACGTCGAAAAAGCGCGCTTCGACAAGCTGATTTCATCGCAGGAAATCGCCACGCTCATAACCGCGCTCGGCACCGGGATCGGAAAGGACGAATACAAGCCCGAAAAGCTGCGCTACCACCGCATCATCCTGATGACCGACGCTGATGTCGACGGCGCGCACATCCGTACCCTGCTCCTGACATTCTTCTACCGGCAGATGCCGGAACTGGTGGAAGGCGGGCATATTTATATCGCCCAGCCGCCCCTTTACAAGATCAAGCATGGAAAAACCGAGCGCTATCTCAAGGACGACCAGGCGCTCAACCAGTTTTTGCTGACCTTGGCGCTTGAGGACGCGTCGCTGGTTTCCCGGAAGGACGCGCCTGAAATCTCCGGAACCGCGCTCGAAGAGCTGGCGAGGGAGTACCTGCTCGCCGAGGCGGTCATCAATCGCCTGGCGCACAGGATCGACCCGGAAGCGTTGCGCGCGCTGGTCGACGCCAATATCGAGGTCGACCTTTCGAGCCAGATGACGGCCGAGGCGTGCGCCAGGGCATTCATGGCGGCCGTCGGAGACGGAACGGGCATTCACGTCTTCGCCCGCTTCGACGCGGCGGAGGAATGCTGGCAACTGCGTCTGGAAAAAATGCACCACGGCAATCTCCGGGTTCGCGTGATCGGCGAGGATTTCGTCGAGAGCGGCGATTATTCGCAGTTGCGCAAAACGGCGGCGACGCTGTCGAATCTCTTCGGGCCGGGCGCCCACGTGACTCGCGGCGAGAGAAAGCAGTCCGTATCGAGCTTCGGCGAAGCGATGGCCTGGCTGTTGAACGAGGTGGAGAAGGGCATCTCGAAACAGCGTTACAAAGGGCTTGGGGAAATGAACCCGGAACAGCTTTGGGAGACGACCATGGACCCGGGAGTTCGCCGTCTGCTCAGGGTGCAGATCCAGGATGTGATCGGCGCTGATGAAATTTTCACGACCCTGATGGGCGAAATGGTCGAACCGCGTCGCAACTTCATTGAAAACAACGCGCTTGCGGCCTGCAATATCGATGTCTGATTCCATTTCCAGATCGTCCGCGCCTTTGTCGATGCGGATCGTTTTCGCGGCGCGGACGATGAACCCCGACCGGAGGGCTGGCCGGCAAGCCCTTCCGATTTTTCGCGGATTGCCGGGAATTTCCGGACGAATTCCGGTTCATATCATTGTGGGCGAAAGCCGTTCATTCGTTTTCATATGACACTTACTGAACTTCGCTATATCGTGACCTTGGCCCGCGAGCGTCATTTCGGGCGCGCGGCGGAAAAATGCCATGTCAGCCAACCGACGCTTTCGGTGGCGTTGAAGAAGGTCGAGTCCTATTTCGGCGTCATTCTGTTCGAAAGAGCACATGCCAGCGTCAATCCGACGCCCGTCGGGGAAATGATCGTGCGGCAGAGCGAGCGGGTGCTGCACGAGGCCGAATGTCTCAGGGACATCGCCGGACAGGGCAAGAACCCGCTGGTCGGCCCGTTGCGCGTGGGCGTCATCTACACGATCGCGCCCTATCTGCTTCCCGGGCTAATTCCCGCCCTGCACGCCCATGCGCCGCAGATGCCGCTGTTCATCAGCGAGAATTTCACGGTCAATCTGGGCGAGCAATTGCGGCGCGGCGAACTGGACGTAATCATCGTCGCGCTCCCGTTCGAAGTGCCTGGGATCGTGGTTCGGCCCGTGTATGACGAGCCGTTCTGCGTGGTCCTGCCCAGCCACCATCACTTGGCGTCGAACAAGACGATATCGAGCGCGCGGGTAGCCGCCGAAAATCTGCTGCTGCTGGGAAAAGGTAATTGTTTCCGCGACCAAGTGATCGAGTCCTGTCCAAAACTCTCGAGACCGGGCGGCATGGAGGGCGCTCTCGAAGGAAGCTCCCTGGAGACGATCAGGCACATGGTTGCGAGCGGAGCGGGGATTTCGGTCGTTCCGGTGTCGGCCGCGGAGTCTTGGCCGCAAAACCCGGACCTGCTGCAAGTGCGCCGATTCTCCGCGCCACAGCCCAAGCGGCGGGTTGGCCTGGCCTGGAGGGTCACTTTTCCGCGCCCGCAGGTGATTGATGTCCTGCACGCGGCGATCGGCGACGCTCCACCGTTGGGCACTACCAAAATCACGAAATGAGCGTCGTTTCACGTGAAACAGTGGGACGAAGTAGTGACGGAGAAAGGCGAAGATATTCAGGGTGTTTTCGCTTCGACCCCGTGCATCATGAAGGGCGGAAAAGCAAACAATCTATGGGGAGATGATATTCGCTCCTGTGGAATTCGCTGTGCCATGATTGAAAAACACGGCAGGCGTAGATGTTGAGGTTCGCTTTGCGGGCGGGACGCCCGTGCTCCGATATGAAAACCACCCTTCTCGATGAAGGTAGCCCGCCGAAGGTAGGTCGGAAGAAGTCGGGCGGTTGAATTTCAGGCGCGAATGTTTGAGCAACTAATTAGCGACAGGCATTCATGCCTGTCGCTGTGAACGAACCTGGAAGGGGTTTGCACCCCTCCCAAGTAGCTACGGTCGAAACCCCG
>JAIRPF010000013.1 GCA_031257115.1 Accumulibacter sp. | reverse complement strand
CTGGAACCCCGGCCTGGAAGGCCGGGGTTTCGACCGTAGCTACTTGGGAGGGGTGCAAACCCCTTCCAAGTTCGTTCACAGCGACAGGCATGAATGCCTGTCGCTAATTAGTTGCTGACCTGCCAGGGAGAACTGTGGACAAACCCGTTTCAATCTAGCCTATCCGGAAAAAATGTACACCAGAAATCGAAAACAGATATGCGCCGAAACATCGGCGGGAAACATCGATGGGGGTTCGACACGGGCGGGCAAGGGTTTGGCTGGGCAACCACCCCCGCCGATGGATATATAACGGCTTTTGGAATTAGCCCTTTACCGCGCCCGCGGTCAGTCCGCTGATGACCTGCCGGGCCGCGAGGAAGACGAAGGCGAGCGGCGGCAGGGCGATGAGCGAGGCGAGCGCCATCAGCTTGCCCCATTCGACGCCGATGTCGGTGACGAAGAGCGAGGCGGCGACGGGCAGGGTGCGCGTCGAGCGGTCGGTGAGCACCAGCGCCAGGATGAATTCGTTCCAGGCGATGCGGAAAGTGAAGATGGCGGCGGCGGCGAGGCCGGGGCGGATCAGCGGCAGGACGATGCGCAGGAAGACCCGCCACGGCCGGCAGCCGTCGATGGCGGCGGCCTCTTCGAGTTCGACGGGCACTTGCAGGACGAATCCGTAGAGCAGCCAGATGGTGAAGGGAAGGTTGACGGCGATGTAGAGCAGGATCAGCCCGCCGAGCGAGTTGGCCAGATGCCAGTCGCTCCAGATCATGTAGACCGGCACGGCGACGACCGCCAGCGGCACGGTGCGCAGCATCAGCGTCGTGTAGGCGACGGTCCGGCGTCCGGCGAAGGAGAAGCGCGCGAGGCCGTAAGCGGCCATGCAGCCGAGCAGCAGGGTCAGCAGCGTGGCGACGACGCCGACGATGAGCGAGTTGATGAGATAGCGGCCGAAGCTCGAATCGAATATCACGTCGCGGTAGTTTTCCAGCGTCGGCGCGAAAAGGAACGACAGCCCGGTGGTAAAAGTCTGCGCCTGCGTCTTGAACGAGGTCAGCAGCATGACCAGGATCGGGCCGACGCAAAGGACGGCCAGCGCCGCCAGCGCGAGGTAGCGCGCGGCGAGCAGGAGCCGTCCGCCGTTCATTGGCCGTTCTCGCCGTCGGCCAGCGGGTTGGACATGCGCAGGGCCAGCCAGGTCAGGAACATCACCACGGCCAGCAGCAAGACCGAAATCGCCGAGGCGGCGCCGAGTTTCTGGCCGATGAAGGCGGTCTTGTAGATGTACATCGACAGGACTTCGGTCGAGTCGCCCGGACCGCCGAAGGTCAGCACGTAGATCACTTCGAGCACGCGGAAGGCGTCGATCAGGCGCATCACCAGGGTGATGGCCAGGACGTGCGCGATCATCGGCAGCTTGACGCGCCGGGTGAGCGTCCACCAGCGCGCGCCGTCGATGCGCGCCGCTTCGAGCACGGAGGAATCGATACTGGCGAGGCCGGCGATGACCATGATGAAGACGAAGGGCGTCCATTGCCAGATGTCGGAAACGATGATCGCCGCGAAGGCCAGCGTTTCGTCGGCCAGCCAGCCTTTCGCGGCGACGCCGAAAACGGCGAGCAACGCGTTGATCGGGCCGAACTGGGCGTCGAAGAGGTAGCGCCAGGTCAGGCCGACGGCGATCGGCGCGACCATCATCGGCAGGATGAACAGGGTGCGGAAGAAGGCCATGCCCCGGATGTTGCCTTCGAGCGCCAGCGCCAGCGCCACGCCGAGGAACATTTCCGCCGAGACGCTGACCGCCGCGAACTTGAGCGTCGTCCACAGGCTTCGCCACACGGCCGGATCGCCGAACACGATCTGGAACGAGGTCCAGCCGGTCCAGCGGGCCTGCGCCCAGGGCGTGCCCATGCTCCAGTCGTAGAAGCCGAGCCGGATGGCGGAGATGACCGGGTACAGGCCGGCGGCGAGCATGATGATCGCCGCCGGTAAAATGAAGAACCAGGCCGTGCGGGCGCTGGAATGAGGCGCGGGAGTCATGGCCATTCCCTTTTCCCGTCATTCCCGCGAAAGCGGAAATGACGGGAGTTTTCGGGCATTCGATTCAAAAACGCTCCGGGGACACAAGCGGCTGTCCCTGTCGTCTCCAAAGTCCCTGTCGCCCCTGTGAAAGGCACGAAACACTCCCTCATGCGATCGTTCCCGGAAGGGCGAGGCTCACGCCTCGCCCCTGGGCGGTCTCAGCCTTTCAGATAGCCGCCGCGCTTCATGATGTCGGTGACTTTCGGCATGACGCTGTTCAATCCTTCTTCCGGCGATTTCTTGCCGGTCAGCGCCTCGGAAACGCCGACGCCGAGCGCCTGGATGTTGATCTCGTCCCATTCGGCGATGATCGGGCGCCAGTCCGGTTCGACGTACTTCAACTGTTCCTTGAGGATTTCGAAGTCCGGGAACTGCTTGAGGATGGCCGGGTTGTTCAGCGTCGACATCCGGCTGGCGTTGCCGCCGGCCTGCGTGACCTTGATGTCGGCCGCCTTCGAAGTCAGCCATTGCAGCAGCAGGAACGCGGCGTCCTTGTTTTTGGCGTTCTTCGGAATGGCCAGCCCCAACCCGCCCGACTGCGAGGCGTAACGCACGCCCTTCGGGTGCAGGGCGTAACCGACCTGACCGACGATCTTCGACTTCGCGGGATCGTTGACGAGTCCCATGATGAGGATCGCGTCAAGGTACATCGCCGACTGCCCTTGCAGGAAGGCGTTGATCATGTCGCCCTGGGCGTAGCCGGCGACGCCCACCGGGCCGGTATCGACGATTTCCTTGAGTATCTTCAGCGCGGCGACGCCTTCCGGGCTGTTGAACACCGGGTTCCAGTTTTCGTCGAAGACCTGCCCGCCGAGAGGATTCAGGTGCAGCAGCCAGGCGTGGACGCATTGATGCCCCGCCTGACCGCGCGAGGACAGCGCGCCGATGCCCGATTTTTCCCTGAGCGGCGCGAGCAGCTTCTGAAGCTCGCCGTAGGTTTGCGGGGGCTTGAAGCCGTGTTTCTCGAAAATGTCCTTGCGATAGGCGAGGATCGACGTCTCCGAGCCGTAGGGCAGGCCGTAGAGCCTGGCGCCGGGGCCGGGCAGATAGGTCTTCGGGCCGCCGACGAGGCCCTGGACTTCCAGGTAGCCCTTGATGATGTCGCCCATGTCGTAGTTCGGATCGGCGAGCGCCGGATTCTGGAAGAACGGCTCCAGCGGCACGATCAGATCCTTCTTGACGTATTCGGTCTTCCACATGACGATGTAGCAGGCCAGGTCATAGTCGCCCTGCGGCTTGGCCATTTCCAGGAGCTGCTTGTCCTTCATGCGGTTCATGGCGATCTTGTCGAGTTCGACCTTGATGCCCGTCTCCGCCGTGAAATCGGGCAATATCTTGGTCATCGCGTCGTAGTGCGAATGCGCCGGCACGCTCATCACCACGGTCTGGCCCCGATACTTGGCGTAGCGGTCCTGCGCGAGCGCGCCCCTTATCAGCGGAAATTGCGCCGCCGCGAGAATCCCGGCAACGCCGCCGGCCTTCAACAAATCACGTCGTTTCATCGCTTCTCTCCTTTTCGGGTTGAATCAGGTTGAGTTTCGTTTCCGCGTCGAAAACGTGGGTATGGACCGGGTCGACCGCCAGCTCGACCTCGCGGTCGGCGAGCGCGCCGTGATCCCCGTTGAGCGACGCGGTCAGCGTTTCGCCGGAGCCGGCCAGCGTACCGTTGAGCACCGTTTCCGTGCCCAGGAATTCCGCCACCTTGACCCGCATCCGCAGCCGGGGTCCCGCGTCCGCGCCGAGGAGCAGGCCCTGCGGGCGAATGCCGAGAATCACCGCCTTTCCGGCGGGAGCGGAAATGGTTGCGGACAGGCGGACGCGCACTTGCGCGCCGGGCAATTCGACCGTGTCGGGCGAAACGAGCCTCCCCTCGAACAGATTCATCACCGGAGAGCCGATGAAGCCGGCGACGAACAGATTGCGCGGCCGGTTGAAGACTTCCGCCGGCGCGCCGATCTGCTGGATGACGCCGCGTTCGAGGATCACGATGCGGTCGGCCAGGGTCATGGCCTCCACCTGGTCGTGCGTGACGTAGAGGGTGGTTTTCCCCAGCCGCCGGTGCAGGAGCGCCAGTTCCACGCGCATCTGGGCGCGCAGCTTGGCGTCGAGGTTGGAGAGCGGCTCGTCGAACAGGAACACGGACGGCTCGCGCACGATCGCGCGGCCCATCGCCACGCGCTGCCGCTGGCCGCCCGAAAGCGCCCTGGGCTTTCTGTCGAGCAGATCCTCGATGCCCAGGATGCGCGCCGCCTCGCCGACGCGCCGCCTGATTTCGTCCTTCGGCGCGCTCGTCAGGGTCAGCGCGAAGCTCATGTTTTCGGCGACCGACATGTGCGGATACAGCGCGTAATTCTGGAACACCATGGCGATGTCACGCTGGTCGGGGCGAGCCGCCGTCACGTCGCGCCCGCCGATCAGTATACGTCCGCCGCTGACCGCTTCGAGTCCGGCGATCATGCGCAGCGTCGTCGATTTTCCGCAGCCGGACGCGCCGACCAGCACGATGAATTCACCCGCCGCGGCCGCGAGGTTAATGCCCTCGACGATCGTGTTGCCGCCGAAGCGCTTGGTCACGTCGACCAGCTCGACTCCGGCGCTCATCCGTCCTTCTCCCGCATGGCCGCCATTCTTCGAATCGCTCCCCAAAGAAATGAGTCGATCATAATGATCGATTCGGCTTCATTCTATAGTCAAACCACCCGACTTGGCAAGCACCCGAAAAATTTGTAATTATCTCTATAAAACAGTGAGATATATCGTTTTATCGCGCGCCGCCCGGCTTTTCCCCCGCGCGCCGCAAGGATCAAAAATTACTCTATGGGATGTCTCATTACATCACTTTGTGCGTTATCGCCTTTACATTTGATCGTTCCCTCTCTAAACTTTACCGGCATGAAGAATCCAGTGGGAATTTACGAGAAGGCGCTGCCGAAGGACATGGGCTGGGCCGAACGCTTCGACGCGGCGCGGGCGGCCGGGTACGATTTCCTGGAAATTTCCGTCGACGAGACGCCGGAGCGCATGGCGCGCCTCGACTGGCCGATGAAGGAGCGGCTGGAGTTCGTCCGCGCCTCGCGCGAACGCGACATGCCGGTTCCGACGATGTGCCTGTCCGGGCACCGCAAGATTCCGCTCGGCAGCGCCGACCCGGCGATCCGCGAAAAAGCCTGGGAATTCATGGTCAAGGCGATCCGCTTTGCCAGCGATGTCGGCATACGGGTGATCCAGTTGGCCGGATACGACGTGTATTACGAGCCTTCGACGCGCGCGACGCGCGAGTGGTATTGCGCCGCAATGGAGCGCGCGGTGGAGGAAGCGGCCCGCCGCCAGGTGACGCTGGCGCTGGAAATCATGGATACGCCGTTCATCAATTCCATTTCCCGCTATCTCGAACTCAAGGAGCGGCTGCCGTCGCCGTGGCTGCAAGTCTATCCCGACCTCGGCAACCTGACGGCCTGGGGCAACGACGTCGAGCGGGAACTCAAGCGCGGCATCGACCACATCGTGGGAATCCACGTCAAGGAAACGCGGCCGGTCGGGCCGGGTTTTCCGGGCGCTTTCCGCGACGTTCCCTTCGGCGAGGGAACGGTGGATTTCGCGCATTGTTTCCGGGTGCTGCGCGACCTGCGCTACGCCGGCCCTTTCCTGATCGAGATGTGGACCGAGAAAACCGCCGATCCGCTGAAGGAAATCGCCCGCGCCCGGCAATGGGTCGAAGAACGCCTGAAACAGGGAGGCTACGCCTGAAATGCTGGAAAACCTGAAAGAGAGCGTGCTGGCGGCCAATCTGGAGCTGCCGCGCCGGGGTCTGGTGGATTTTACCTGGGGCAACGTCAGCGGCCGGGACCGGGCCACGGGAGCGATCGTCATCAAGCCGAGCGGCGTGCCCTACGAGACGATGAAAGCCGGCGACATGGTCGTCGTCGACGCCGAAGGCAGGGTCATCGAGGGCGCCTTGCGCCCGTCGTCGGACTTGCCGACGCACGTCGAGCTATACCGCCATTTCCCGTCGATCGGCGGCATCGTGCACACGCATTCGACCTGGGCCACCGTATGGGCGCAGGCGTGCCGGGGCATTCCGGCCCTGGGAACGACGCACGCCGATTACTTTCACGGCGAAATTCCGTGCACGCGCGTCCTGGACGAAACACAGACCGGCGAACGCTACGAGGCGCTGACCGGGCTGTCCGTCGTCGAGCGTTTCCGCGAAGGCGGCATCGACCCGGACGAAATGCCCGCCGCGCTGGTCGCCAACCACGGCCCCTTCGCCTGGGGCGTCGACGCCCACGCCGCCGTGCACAACGCCGCCGTGCTCGAACTCGTCGCGCGCCTGGCCCTGTTCAGCCTGCAAATCGATCCAACCCTGCCGCCGATGCCCCGGCACCTGCTGGATCGGCACTTCTTCCGCAAACACGGGCCGGGCGCGTATTACGGACAATCCAAAACGGAGTAAGGAAAGTCCCGTGGGCCGGCAAAGCGCGCCCACGCGGCCGTCCAATGGATGACACCGAACCGCGCAAGCGCGCCGTGGGCGGCGTTTCGTCCGCCCCATCCAACCGGCGATGAACATCACTTCCCGCTTGCCGCAGCCGCCCGCGGTTCTCCCGTATCAATAGCTTGATGTCAAACCGATGGTTTCGATCATTCATTCCATTTCCAAATCGTCCTTGCCTTTGTCGATTTCGCCTTGCCGTGCCACGGCACTGGCTTCGGCCCGTTCGCGGCATAAACGATTTGGAAATGGAATCGGATTGCTCTGGACGCCACCGCGCGCGGGCGCGGCATCGGCCAGCCATTTTCTCCGTGGCTCCGCGCTCGTGGTTGGAGCGTTTCTGAATCAAGCGCCCACAAATTACCGTCATTCCAGCAAAAACGGGAGCGGCGAAAAAATGGAACGGCCATCACTTGAATCGGAAACGCTCCAGCCGCTCCGGATCATTCATCGAGCGCGGAAAAATCGCCTCTCATCGCGCGCGCCAGTTTCATGCGTAGCTCGCGGCGACGGGCGCCGAGGGTTTTCTCATGCACCGTCACGCCGCGCCGCATCTTCGCCGCATTGGCGAAAGGATTGCGCGGCGGCGGAGAGGGCGGCACCAGCAGGCGCTCTTCACGCATAAGCCTTTGTTTGCGGGTCATCGTAAAACTGACTCCGGTTTGAAACCCCGCCCTTTAGGGCGGTGCGAAGGCTGGAACCCCGGCCTGGAAGGCCGGGGTTTCGACCGTGGCTACTTGGGAGGGGTGCAAACCCCT
>JAIRPF010000111.1 GCA_031257115.1 Accumulibacter sp. | reverse complement strand
GCGCTTGATCCTGAACTTGATCCGCGACCGGCCCTTGCGCGTCATTTTCGCGCCGGCGGCGACGAAAGCGATCAGGTTCATCGATCGCCCCTTGGCGCGGCTTGTCGCAAGCAGCGTGGCTTCGAGCCTCAGGTTGCCCCGCGTGATCGATGCGCGGCTCACCCGCAATCGTTCCCTCGCCGTCGTCGCGCTGACGCGGAATTCGCGGCTGATCGCGCGCGCCATTTCGGTTCTGCCCTGCGTGACCGTCTTGTTCAAAGCGCGCGCCGTGGCCGTGCGGCCGATGTCTTTGGAAACGGTTTTGTGCTTTTTGGCGATTTCTGGAAAGTTGCTCTTGATGCCGATCGTGTTGTTCATGCGTTTTCTTCCTTCCTTCGCTTGATTTCCTCGCGGATTTTTTCGTTCGTCTTCCGGCCGGCGACGAGCAGGCCAACGGCCAGGGCGGACAGATCGATGACAATGGATTTATTCGAGGAAAAAGGATCATGAGAAGGATCGATCTCGCCCTGGACTACATCGCCAGGCATTCCGGCGCGCGGACGCCGGAAATCGCGCGGGCGGCCGGGGTGTCGCTCAGCGCCCTGCCGCGGATACTCAACGCGCCGCTGGAAAGCGGTTATCTCGTTTCATGCAAGGTGCAAGCGCACAACCGCCTTGACCGGATGGTCACGATGAACGAATACCGGCTCTCGGAAGCGGCGAATCTCGACGGCAAGCGGGTTTCGTGGGACGACTGGAAATCTCTGATTCGGCCGCGGCGCGACCACGCGCCGGAAAAACCGAGAGTGCCCAGAACGCCCCGCGCGCCGGATGTTCAACGGCTCGCCGAGGAAATCGAGGCCGAGGGGGATACGGTCGAATCCCGCGCCGGCACGGGAAGCGCCGCCATCGCCCAGGCGTTGCGTCCTCCCGAATCCGCGACGCCGGATGTGGCGCCCGTGGCGCCTCTCGACCCCGCGCGCGCCACGCCTTCCGGAATGAATTATTCAATCGGCAATGACAAACGCCTGTTCATTCGTTTTCCGGATGCCGACGGATGGTGGCTCACCGTCGAGCAGACGCGGGAACTCGGCTATTTTCTGGCCAACTCGATGGCCATCTGGAGATGACAGCAACTAATTAGCGACAGGCATTCATGCCTGTCGCTGTGAACGAACTTGGAAGGGGTTTGCACCCCTCCCAAATAGCTACGGTCGAAACCCCGGCCTTCCAGGCCGGGGTTCCAGCCTTCGCACCGCCCTAAAGGGCGGGGTTTCAAACCGGAGTCAGTTTTACGATGAATACACCCGTTGGCCCACGCGCGCATCGCATCGCCTTCGGAGGCGGCCCGGCGGGCCTCGCGCCTCATGCGCCGCGCGCCACCCATTCCTTCAGCGCCGCGTCGATGCGGCTTTGCCAACCGCGCCCCGTGGCTCGGAAATGTTGTACCACTTCCGGGGAAAGCCGAAGGGTCGTGGGCACCTTGCGCGGCGCTTTCTGGGGGCCGCGCCCCCGGCGAAGCTTGGCCTGGAGACTGGCCGGAAGGTCTGGAAAACGCATGGCGTTCCTGAAATCCTCCTCCGTCCATTCCGGGTTATCTTCGTCGATCAATTCAGGATCAGGTTTCTTGCTCATACTGTTTCACCTCACGCTTGTTGGCCTTGCGAAAGCTGATGACGCGGATACCTTCGAGGGTTTCGACGAAAACCAGCACATGCAACCTTCGCGCGAGATACCCGATGGAACGGATGCGCTTTTCGCCGTAATCCCTCCGGGTGTCTTCGCGATAGGTTGCCGTCTCGAATTCAAACGCCTTGGCCAACTCGAACGGCAAGCCGCGATCGCGGATGTTCGCGGCGTTCTTGGCGGGGTCGAATTCAATGTACACGCCACATATTGTATTAACAATATGACGAAAAAGCAAGCCTTCCTTGACATCCGCCGCCAACGGGCTATCATTCCTCCGTCCCCGCGAAAAACGGGGATCGGGTTTGACAGCCCGATGTCAAGGCGGACGAACCGCCGCCGCGCGGTTTTTTTACGTCCACGGCATGGCGCTCCTGTTTTCGGGCGGGCCGTGCGGGGAGCCGCGAGGCTCGCCGGTTCCTTGACCCGGTCTGTCAACCCGCACGGTCTCGCCCACCCGTTTGACAGCGGGCAGGCGAGGTTACAGACCTCGTCAAGGAGTATCGCCATGACTAAAAAATCCCACGGCGCGCAAGCGCCCGAACCCGAAACACGCGACCCCATCGTCAATCCCTACCGCGGCATGAAATGGCCTGAAAGCCATTTCAGTCCCGTGGTCGCCCACCTCGTTGCCGGCTCCCATGCGGCACGAGTATTGGCCGATCTGTTGATCGACGACGAAGACATCGCCAGCAACCACGAGGAAGCCGACGATGAAGAAAAACCCATGCCCGGATTTGGCGGCTTCATCCGGGGCGGACTGCAAGACGCCTTGAGGATCGTCCTGTCTCAAATCGTCCGTGATGTCGAAACGCTGGGAAGAGCCGAACAACGAAACGCCGGCCATCCAGAGAAAGCTCTTCAAGGAATTGGGACGCCGCGTGATTCTACCCCCAGGGGCGACTGGCTGGCCCTCGCCGAAGGACAGGCCGGCGTCAAGGGAAAGGAGGCATGAAATGAACAACCGGATCGAGGCCGCCATTGAACGCGGATTCGAGCGTCTCTCCGCCGCGCTTGCGATGCCGAAGGAGAAACGGCTCTGGAACGCCGACGCCGTGGCCGAGTATTTCGGCATCAGCAAAGCGTCGGCCTACCGTTCCGTGCTGTGCAAGCCGGATTTCCCGGAGCCGATCAAGATCGAGGACGGCTGCAAGCGCTGGGTTTCCGGCGAAGTCATCGACTGGGCTGAATCGCATCGCGAGCGGCGCGGGCGGCGGCGAAACGGTCAGTCGAGCCGTTTGGCGAGCGCCGAGGCCGTTTCGTTGTAATAGAACATCAAACTTTTCGGATCGCGGTGGCCGACCATTCGGGCCAGCGGCAGGACGTCGAGCTTTTTTGAGAGGCGCGTCAGCGCCTCGCTCCGCGCATCGTGAAAATGCACGTCATCGATGCCGGCGGCCTTGCGCGCGCGCCGGAAAAGAACGTCCGCCGACGCGGAACGCACGGTAAAGACGGCTTCGCCGTCCATCACGCTTTCCAGCAGTTCAACCACGCGCCGGGAGAGCGGCACTTCCCGGCGATCGCCGTTTTTCGTCTCCGGCAACACCACGAAACGCTTCTCAAGGTCGATGTCCTCCGGCGCGAGGCCCAGGATTTCTCCCGGCCGCATCGCCGTTTCGATCGACAGCAAAAGGGCCACGGCCACCTGTTGTTGCTTTGTCCGCGCGGGTTGGCCGGCTTCATAACCCAGCGCCACCCAGGGGCTTTTTGGCAGCTGGTCATGTTTCGTGGCTATAATCCCCGCTTCCTTGGCCGCGCCCCATTCCCGCGCCTCGGATTTCGTCGCAAAGGAGCCGGAAACGTAATTTCCTCGCATTCGGACTTCAACCAGCCATGTCTTCCCGCGCTTTCGGATGCTCGCCATGTCGTAAATTTGTCGTAACGAATTGCGAAAACTTGCGACAAAATGGGAAAAATTGCAAATTCCGCAGGCGTCAAAAATGGCTGAAACGCTCTTTGTTACTAGGATTCGAGGCTTTTTACCATTTCTTGAGAATTTCGCCTTGGTGCCCCCGGTCGGAATCGAACCAACGCCTGATGATTACAAATCAACTGCACGACCTTCATGCTACGGGGGCCGAACCTTGGGTCGAGGGGCGCATTATAGTCGAACGGGGCCGCGATCCGGCGTTTTCGCGGGCTTGGGGCTTATTACGGAGTAACCACGTACCGTCATGGCGACACTGACCAATCCCGCGGAAATCGCGCGGGAGACGCTCAAGCAGATGATGGCGCGGCGCATGGCGCCTTCGCCGGACAACTATCGCGCGATCTATAACGAGATCGCCGGCGTCGCGGAAAATCCGGCGGATTCGTTCGTCGAACATGAGCTGAAATCGCTGCTCCATCTGCTGCCCAAGGAGAACCCGGCCCAGCAGGGGCTGGCGCGCCAGATCGGCCGGGCGATCGAGGGCCGGGACTGGGAAGGCTGCCGCAAATCGCTGGCCGATTTCATCCGGGAGCACAGCGGCGAATCCGGCGCGGCCTGGGGAGAGCTGATCGCCGATTTCCTCCAGCAGTGGGAAACCAAGCAGAGCGGACTCACGCAGGCGAAAAAGCGCGAATCGCTCGACCACGTGCTGTCGGCCAGCGGCAGGAACGACGAAATCCTGTTCGGCCGCCTGCAAAGCCTGGTCCGTTCCTGGTCGATGAACGCGGAGGACGCCGACGAAATCGAGGTCGCGGCGAGCGGCGAGCCGGCCGCCGCGCCCGGCGACTCTTCCGCCCCGGCCGACGTTTCCACGCCGCCGGGCCGCTCCGGCGAACTGCTGCGCGCGCTGCGCGAAACCTTTGTTTTCACGCTGGAAACCCTCCTCGCCGCGCTGCTCGACGACGAGCCGGAGGCCGCCGCGCAGGCCAGATCGCTGGCGGCGGCCGCGCGCGGGGCGTCGACGCAAAAATCCGTCCAGGCCCTGCTCGCGGACATCAAGCGTTTCGCCTTTCAGCTCGAATTCGTCGCCGAGGATCGCGCCGAGACGCGCAATGGCCTGCTCCGGCTGTTGCAACTGATGATCGAGAACATCGGCGAGCTGGTCATCGACGACCGCTGGCTGAACGGACAGATCGAGATCGTGCGCGACATCGTCGCCCGGCCGATGAATCCGCGCGCGATCAGCGACGCCGAGCATCGCCTCAAGGAGGTCGTCCTCAAGCACAGCCAGTTGAAGCATAGCCTGGTCGAGGCCAGGGACGCGATGAAACAGTTGCTGACCGGTTTCGTCGACCACCTCGCCGATTTCGCGGATTCGACCTCGGACTACCACGACAAGATGGAACGCTGCGTCGAAAAAATCGGCCAGGCCGACGACATCGCGCAAATCGAGGGCGTGCTCGAAGAGGTCATGCGCGAAACGCGCATCGTCCAGCTCAACGCCCAGCGTTCGCGCGACGATCTGCGCGCGACGAAACAGCGCGTGGCGGAGGCGGAACGGCGCATCGGCGAGTTGCAGGCGGAACTCGACAGGACCAGTCAACTGGTGCGCCACGACCAGCTGACCGGCGCGTTCAACCGGCGCGGACTCGACGAAATTTACGAAAAGGAAGTCGCCCGCGCGCGGCGGCGGCAGCGTCCCCTGTGCATCGCGCTGCTGGACATCGACAACTTCAAGAAACTCAACGACTCGCTCGGCCACGACGTGGGCGACGCCGCGCTGATCCACCTCGTCGCGGTCATCCGCGAGACCCTGCGCCCGCAGGACACGCTGGCGCGCTACGGCGGCGAGGAATTCATCATCACGCTGCCGGAAACCCCGCTCGAAGACGCCGTCGGGGCGCTCGTCCGCGTGCAGCGCGAACTCACCAAGCGTTATTTCCTGAACAACAACGAAAAATTGCTGATTACCTTCAGCGCCGGAGTGACCGAAGTCCGCGCCGACGATACGCAAGCCAGCGCCGTCAAGCGCGCGGACGAGGCGACCTACACGGCGAAAACCAGCGGCAAGAACCGTGTCGTGGCGGTCTGATCGCATTGGGGGAATCGATGAAAACATTCAAGGGTGTGACATCGGAGTGACCCCGCCCGCCCACACCCGCCCGAAACTGCGCGTCGTCCTGATCCAGCCGGAAGGCTACGCGCATTCGGCCGCCCTGTCCGAACTCGCCGAAACCCTGCTTCACGGCCTGGACGGACTCGGCCTGGAGGTCGGGTTCGCCTTCAATGAACTGGCAACTGCCGAGGGGGGCGTCAACATCGTCCTCGGCGCGCATCTTCTCGATGCGCGGCAAATGCGCGCCCTGCCCGCCGGAACCATCCTCTACAACTCCGAGCAGATCGACGAAGGATCGGTCTGGAT
>JAIRPF010000100.1 GCA_031257115.1 Accumulibacter sp. | reverse complement strand
CGGTTCGGGAAACGGGCGAGGGGCGTGAAAGCCGTTATCTTGGCGGCGCTGATCGCCGGTGTCGGTTGCGCGGGCGGGTGGGTCCATCGGGAAAAGGGGGTGGGAACGAGAGGGGCCGTTAAAAGAATAGAGCAATCCGCAGCCGCTTTTGACAATGAACCCGACGACAGTAATGAAAGATTGTGTATGCAGAAGCTGGGTTTGCGGCAAGGATGCCGTATCCATGAAGTCGAAAGCGCGGATACAATGACCCTTCTCATCGGGGACAGTCATGCGCGAATGGCATGGCGCGCCATAGAGAATTTCAATACCAAACAAGGCGTTAGTACCCTATTGATCGCCGATGGCGGTCCTACGAATTCAATTACAGGTTTTGCAAACAGAAGCAATGAATGCCTGACGGAAAAGGACAAAGAATGGTATACGGCACAAAATGAACTTTTTCAGTTCATCGAACACGCGCAGAAAATTCACAAAATTTTTGTGATATTGCGCGGAATGTACTATATAGCGCCCGCAAATACTGTCGATGACGCAAAAACATCCCTCCATGCCAAAAAATGCGCTCACGCGACGAACCAGGCTGTATTCCATGAAAAACTTCAGCGTTTCGTCGACCGCATGACGGTCGCCGGAAAAGAAGTTTTTATCGTCGCTGAAAACCCGGAACTTCCCTTCCAACCGAGAAATTTCCTGCCGACTCAGCCTTTCCGCCCCGCCAAAACACCGCCGCTCCTCAAAAAAACGGATGTGCTCCAATACCAACAGCCCTACCTGGAGACACTGTGGCAAATCAAAAACGCGACGATCATCCCCGCTCTGGATGTTTTCTGTCCCGGAGAAACCTGTCAGATTACAGATGAACAAGGCTTGTCACTTTACCTTGACGACGACCATCTCTCCCCTGTCTTTGGCGGAAATTTTCTTGTGAATAAAATCCTGAAACCCTATCTGGAAGCGCCACCAAAGTCTTCGCCGAAACAGTGATACGAAACGCGCCCGCCCCTACATTCGCAAAAAACGCCGCGTTTCATGACTTATGGGCAAATCAACCGCCGCGACTCCTTCCGTCCCGCGGCTTTCGCCAGTGTGACCGTTTCTTTTTTTCGCTTTCCGCCGCGCTCGCCGTGGTCAAGCCACGGTTTTCAGGATCGTCCACATCGAAATACCGGCAGGAAACGGGTTTTTGGCGTCCTGGCGGCCCCGATGCTACACTTCGACCTTGGCGCGGGGCCGGGCGCCTGGGGCAGAATCCGGTGGGGCCGGCCGAGGAGGAGAGCATGTATACCATCGTCACCGGCGCGGCCGGGTTCATCGGATCGAACCTCGTCAAGGCGCTCAACGAGCGCGGCGTGACGGAGATCGTCGCGGTCGACAACTTGAAGCGGGCGGAGAAATTCAGGAATCTCGTCGATTGCGAGATCGCCGACTATCTCGACAAGGAGGATTTTCTCGCGCGCCTTTTGGCCGGCCGATTCGACGGCGGCGTCGACGCCGTGCTGCATCAGGGCGCTTGTTCCGATACCATGGAAACGGACGGCCGCTACATGATGGAGAACAATTTCCGCTATTCGCTGGCGCTGCTCGACTGGTGCGCGCAACGGAAAATCCAGTTCCTGTACGCCTCCAGCGCGGCGACTTACGGCGGCGGCCATCGGTTTCGCGAGGAGCGCGCCTGCGAAGCGCCGCTCAACGTCTATGGCTATTCCAAGTTTCTGTTCGATCAGATCGTGCGCCGCCGCCTGCCGGAAGCCTCCGCGCAGATCGCGGGATTCCGCTATTTCAACGTCTACGGCCCGCGCGAGGCGCACAAGGGGCGCATGGCCTCGGTGGCTTTCCATCACTACAACCAGTTTCGCGCCGAGGGCAAGGTCAGGCTGTTCGAGGGCCGCGACGGCTACGGCGACGGCGAACAGAAGCGCGATTTCGTCTACGTCGGCGACGTCGCCAGGGTGAATCTCCATTTCCTCGATCACCCGGAAAAGTCCGGCATTTTCAACGTCGGCACCGGGCGGGCGCAAAGTTTCAACGAACTCGCCGCTGCCGGCGTCAACAGTTGCCGCGCCCTGCGAGACGAGCCGGCCGAAACGCTCGACGCGCTGCTCGCGCGGGGTTTCATCGAATACGTTCCGTTCCCCGATGCGTTGAAGGGAAAATACCAGAGCTTCACCCAGGCCGATCTCTCCAGACTGCGCGAAGCCGGCTACGACGCGCCGTTCGCCGGCGTCGAGGAAGGCGTCGCGCAATACGTCCGCTGGCTCGACGGACACGACGCGCCGGCGAAGGACGCGGGCGCGCGCCATGTATAAGACGCTCGAAGACTGCGTCGGCGAAACGCCGCTGGTGCGCCTGCGGCGTCTCCCGGAGATGGCGGGCGAGGCGCGGGGGAACGTGCTGCTGGCCAAGCTCGAAGGCAACAATCCGGCCGGATCGGCCAAGGATCGCGCGGCGCTGTCGATGATCCGGCGGGCGGCGCGGCGCGGCGACATCCGGCCCGGCGACACGCTGATCGAAGCGACTTCCGGCAACACCGGCATCGCCCTGGCGATGGCCGCGGCGACGGGCGGCTACCGCATGATCCTGGTCATGCCGGAAAACCAGGGCGCCGGGCGCTGCCAAGCGATGCGCGCCTTCGGCGCCGAACTGGTGCTCACGCCGCGCGACGGCGGCATGGAACTGGCGCGCGACGTCGCCGAAAACCTGCGCGACGAAGGCAAGGGCGTGATCCTCGACCAGTTCGCCAATCCCGACAATCCGCTGGCGCATTACGAAGGAACCGGCCCGGAAATCTGGCGCGATACGCGAGGGCGCGTCACGCACTTCGTCAGCAGCATGGGCACGACCGGCACGATCGTCGGCGTCGCGCGCTACCTGAAAGAGAAGAATCCCGGCATTTGCGTCGTCGGCTGCCAGCCCGAGGGCGATTCGCAGATCCCCGGCATCCGCAAGTGGCCGGACGCCTATCAGCCGAAAATCTTCGACCGGACGCTGGTCGACCGCGTCGAATTCGTCTCCCAGGGCGACGCCGAGCGCATGACGCGCCGCCTGGCCCGCGAAGAAGGGCTTTTCGCGGGAATCTCATCGGGCGCCGCGATGGCCGTGGCCCTGCGTCTGGCCAAAGAAGTCCGCGACGCGACGATCGTCGCCATCGCCTGCGATCGCGGCGACCACTACCTGTCGTCGGGCGTGTTCCCGGCCTGACCAGAAAAAGCCGGAATACCGGCGGTCGTATCGTTAAAAACCGATCTCAAAAACTAAAAAGAGGCGGAGTCATTTGGCGGATTCGATGAAAAGAAATGTCACTGATCCCTTTGGCGCTCTTCAGCGCGCTTGAGGGAGGTGCCGAGGAATCATCCGATCGAGGTGAACTCACCCGCGATCCCCTGATGTTTTGGCGCACTATCCACCGTTGATGTTGAAAAACGCGCGAGCTTCCGTAGGCGTCATGGGTTCCTTGCCCATGGCGCGAAGCAGTTTGACGAAGTGCTCCACCATGGGAAGATTGGTGTTTACCGTGGTTCTGGCATCGATATGCCGACTGTCTTCAAACCCGATGCGCATGGTTTTCGCGCCCAGGCCAATGGCCGCGCACATGATGTCGTTATTGACGCGGTGAAAATGGGTGATACCCCACGCCATCCCCGGCGGAATGAAACTCCGCATGGCAACGAGCGCTTCCGGCGTCGCGGGCGCGGCGCCTTCATGCCCCAGCACGATGCTGAACAGGAGCGGCGATTTGAAGTGGAATTCCTTATCCAGCATCAGGGCCGTATGGATCATGCCGATTTCGAATACTTCCATCTCGGGGGTTTTACCGTGTTTCAGGATGGCTTCCACGCACCAGCGCACTTCGTCGATCGGGTTTCTGTATACGGCCTTGCCCAGATTGACCGAGCCGACGTTGAGGGAAGCGCATTCAACCTGTCCGAGGCCGAGCGGCGCGCAGCGTTCTTCGATGGTCATGCCGGAAACGCCCCCGGTAGACGCCTCGATGACAATGTCCACTTCACTGCGGATCAAGTCCAGGGTTTTTCTCAAGCAGTCCAGATTCGGCGTAAGCCTCCCCTGACGGTCGCGCGCGTGCAGATGCACCATGCCCGCGCCAGCCCTGGCGCAGGCGATGACGTCACGGGCCACGGCTTCCGGGTCGACATCCGTATCCGTGGCGGCAACGGGGGCAACGGAAAGAAGGACTTTGTCATTCATGGCAATTTCTCCCGCCGGATTGACATCCGGTCTTTCTCAAAGATAATTTTCAGGAACCCGCTGGCCGGACGAGGCCATCGTCCGCGCAGGATGGAGGATCCACGTCATGCGCTATCTGCCGCCGCCAGAATTGGTAATGATCTTTCACCGTATCGGCGATACGAGATACATCGCGTTTCTCAAGGACGGTCAATATGCGCTCATGCAGTTCGACAAAAGCGTCGAGCTTGCCGGATTCAACGATTTCCCGCAGGGTTTCCATCCGGGATGGAATGGTGATCCGGTCAACGTATCCGGCGATACTCGACAACAGTACGTTCTGGGCGGAGGCCACCACCGCTTCGTGAAAGGCGATATCCGCCGCCTGGAGCCTTTCCAGCGAGAAAGGCTTTATCAGGGCCGCCAAGCGAAGTTCCTCCAGACAAACGCGGATAGCCTCGATGGCGGTTTCACTGGCCCTGGTAATGACGACGTGGAGCAGGCCCGTGTCGAAAACCCGGCGCAGGTCATGAATTTCCGTTCCCGAATCCTTCCGCAGGATCAGCCCGTACAACATGGGGTCCAGCATGCGCCGGTTGAATTTTTCGGAAACGAAGGTGCCTTCCGCTCGCCGGATGCACAGAACACCAAAGGCTTCCAGCACCTTGATGGCCTCGCGCACAGAGTTGCGTCCCACCTGGAAGGAATCCGCAAGCTCAAGCTCCGTGGGAATTTTGTCCCCTGGCTTGAGTTCTCCATGGATGATCGCGCCGGTGATCTGGTCCATCACGCGATCCACGACGGATTTATCAGCCAGAGATTTGGACAAAAGTCCGGTTTTCCTTGTGCTTGAGGTCATTCAATGTCCTTTGGAATCTTTCTATTTCACCAGAGCCAGCGAGAACCATGGCACAAAGGTGACGAGAAGCAGGGAGACGATCGACATCATCAATAACGGCGCCATTTTTCTACATATGTTTTCAAAGGAAACACGCCCGATATCCGCGGCCACATACAGATTGGGACCGACAGGCGGAGTGACCTGTCCGATGGACAGATTAAGGATGATGACGACGCCGAGATGAATCATGTCGATGCCCAGGGCCTGGGCGATGGGCATGAGAATGGGCACCAGAATGTAAAGCGCGCTGGTGTTGTCCATCACACATCCGGCGATGAGGAAAATCACGTTGATCAGCAGCAGCATCACGTATTTGTCCTGCGTCAGGGCAAGGGCCATTTCGGTGAGATCCGCCGCGATACCCTCATGGGTCAGTACCCAGGCGAAAATGCCGGCATTCATGATGATCAGCAGGATGATGCCAGTGGTTTTTGCCGTTTCAAAAAGGGTTTCGATTAATTTTCCGAAAGTCAATTCCCGATAGATGAACGCGCCGACGATGAAACTGTAGATCACGGCGACGGAAGCCGCTTCGGTGGGCGTGAAGAAACCCGAATAAATGCCGCCAAGAACGATGACCGGACTCATCAGGCCCCAGAAAGCATCCTTGATGGACTTCAACCTGGCTTTGATGTCCGGGCGCGCCTCTGCGCTTTTCCAGCCATATTTGCGCGATTGCAGGAATACCGAAACGCAAAGACATCCACCGAATACGATGCCCGGAATGATGCCTGCGAGGAACAAATTACTGATGGATTCGCCCGTAATCATGCCGTAGATCAGCAGAGTGATCGACGGAGGAATGACCGTGCCCAAGGAACCGGAAATGGCGGAAAGGGCACTGGTATAACCGGGGTCATATCCCTGCCGGATCATCGAAGGGATCAGAATAGAGCCGATGGCCGCCACGGTCGCCGTGCCGGAACCGGAAATGGCGGCGAAGAACATGGCAGTCAGCACGGCCACGTAACCCAGACTACCATGAACGGGGCCAATGAAACTGTTGGCCATGTTGATGAGCAGCCTGGAAATGCCGCCTTTATCCATGATCACTCCCGCCAGCACGAACAGTGGGATGGTCAACAAGGAAAATTTCTGGACCGTGGCCTGCATGATGGACGGAACGGCGGTAACGGGCATACCGACATAAAGCAGGGTAAGCGCCGAGGATAATCCAAGAGATACGGAAATGGGGATATTGCAGAGAATGAAAATCGCAAGCGACCCAAAGAGGACGGACGATGAACTCATGCCTTGCCTTCCCGGATATGCCTACCGAAATCGTAGCCGAACTGCTCCTGAAGAATGCGGGCGATCGTCAACACCGCGGAAAACGGCACGGCCAAGCCGATCAGCCAACCGGGCGTTGCCATCACCGGCGTGACCAGCCCTTTGCTGATCTGGCCCATGACCATCTGGGAACCAAACCATATCCAAATGGCGTAATTGGCGAAAATCACGAGGATGCGCAGAATTTTATGCGCCAGCTTTGCCTTGCCACCGAGCTTGTCCGTCAGATAACCGAATCCCATATGTGAATTCGTTTTGAACGCGGCGGCGGCGGCCAGGGCGCAAACCCACACGAAGATGGTGGTGACCAGTTCCATGGTCCAGGAAAGGTTCACTTGGGGCAGCTTGCGCGACAGCACCCCCAGGAAAGTGAGGATGGTCATCACCACCAAGCCGAGGGCGCACACGTACTCTTCAAAGTAATCCAGAAATTTTTTCATGATGGCTCCCAATTCCACCACAAGCGCAAGAGAGGACGGAGCGGCCGCCTGCAGGCCGTTCCGTTCCTCTGTGCTGGAATTTTCAATTACCGCCGACGCGCTTGAAGAGGTCGAAAACGTCCTTGCCGATGATTGGTTCATACTTGGTGTAAAGTGGCTGGGTGGCTTCCTTGAAAGCCTTTTTCTCATCGTCGTTCAGCACGGTGATTTTCACGCCCTGCCCCTTGAGCTTTTCGATGATCTTCTTTTCGCTGTCGCCGAGATAGCTTTCAGCCCACTTGATGGCTTCAGCAGCGCTCTCGGTCACGATCTTGCGCTGTGCGTCGTTGAGCTTTTCGTTCAAGGTTTTCAGGCTGATGTACCAGCCGGTGGAATCGAGCACGTAATCCCAAAGCGAGAGATGGTTCTGTACTTCGCTGAACTTCGACGAATCAAATACGCTGATGGGATTTTCCTGGCCGGAAATCGTCTTCTGCTGGAGGGCGGTATAGACTTCCGAGAAATCCATGGCCGTCGGATTGGCGTGGAAACTGTCGCGGAAAGCGTCAATGAACAATTGCGCACCTGGAACCCGGATATTCATGGCCTTGAGATCGGCCGGCGTACGGATGATCTTTTCGCTATTGGAAATCTGCCGCGCGCCGGCGTTGTGGATGCCAAGCAGGTGAATTCCAAGGGGCTTGAACCAGGAATTCACCGTGCCAATCGCTTCCGCGCTGTCGGCGATTTTCACGAGGGATGCCTTGTCGTTGAACAGGAACGGCATCCAGAAGATATAGAAACGCGAGTCGAAACTGGCAGCGTTGGTCGGAGCCGAGGCGTGCATGTCGATATCGCCGGCGCCGACCATTTCAATGGCCTTGGTCAGGTCGCCGCCCGAAAGGCCGCAATTGGTGACGACATTGACCTTGATGTCGCCGCTGGATTTTTTCTCCACAAGCTCCTTGAATTTTTTGGCGCCAAGGTCGCTCAAGGAATTTGGGGCCATGGTATGGCTGAAGTTCAGCCTGACGGCGGCCACGCTGTTACCCACCAAGAGAAGCGCTATCGCGCTTGCGGCCGAAAGGGTCAGAAGTTTTCTAAACATGAATGATTCCTCCAATGATTGATATGACTAATGATTGAGTACGGATTGTTCAGGCGACAAGGCCCTTCTTCGACAGCGCTTCACGGACAGCCACCGCTCCGAACCTGGGACTGGAAAAAACCGGTTTCCCCGTGGCTTCGGCGATGACTTGCTCGCAGTAGGCCATGGACCCTTGCGCCAAAAGAAGCACATCCACCTTGTCCTGTATTTCCCTGGCCTTGGCGAGCATTCTGTTTCTGAATTCGTCCTGTGAAAGACCAAAAGCGCCTTCAAGCAGGGCGTCAACCATCTCCACGCGCTTGTTCATTTCCCTTGCCATACGCAGAACTGTATTCCTGGTTGGCTCCAGCGTGGAAGAAAGAGTGGCCATGACGCCGATACGCTTGCCGGCGATGACCGCCGCCCGGCACATGTCTTCATCGATACGCACAATGGGAATACCGGTAAATCTGGCCATGTCCTGCATCGAATCCACCGCTTCTCCCACGGAAGAACAGCAATTCAGAATGGCATCAGCCCCGGCGTTGATGGCGTCCACATACAACCCGACAAGACGGGCGGTGGCGGTGGGCGTCACATAACCCTGTTCCCGCACTTCCGCGAGAATGGAAGGATCCTTGAAGCTGATGAATTCAGCGTTCGGCCCAACCGCCCCACGAAGTTCCTTCTCCACAAGCTCGATCAGCTCAGGCGTGGTGCTGGTGTAAACGATTCCGACCTTCATGATGTCACCCCTCCGATTTGTTCAACATAGGATGTAGGTACTATAATATAGTATGTAATTTAGTCAATACCCAGGCGCTGATTTTTTACTGTCATTTCCAAGCGCTCCTGTCCGGTCAAATGAGGGTTCATCCCGTTTCTAAATTGTCTGCGCCTTTGTCGATTTCGCCTTGCCGTGCTCCCGGTCGTAAGTACCCGGAATGTGTTTCGATATCCAGTCGCCGCCACTACCCGCGCGCATACGGCGCTCCTGCTCTTCCGCGCCGGCAGACTGGCCGCGACCGCGTCGAAACTGGCACCCTGGGCGTCTGGCTCAAAAGGGCGTCCGTTTTCGCATTGACGACCGTCAGAGTCGCCGTGACCCTGTTTTCGTACGCGTTTCTGACGAATCCCGTCGTCCTGATCGCCACCGCCATTGCGGCGGTGGCCTTCTCATCGTCAAGTACCGGGAACCGATCAAGGCGTTTTTCGCGGGCCTCTGGGGCGAAATCCGCGCGGCCTTCGACGGCGGCATCGGCGGCATCACGGCGCTAATTTTGAATTGGTCGCCGCTCGGACTCTTCTACAAGGCATTTGCCGGCGTCCTGTCATGGTTCGGCGTCGATCTGCCAGCGAAGTTCACCGAGTTCGGCGCCAATCTCATCGGCGGACTTGTTTCCGGCATCACCGAACGCTGGGAATCCCTCAAATCGACCGTGGCCGGCCTCGCCGACAGCGTGCCGTCGTGGTTCCGCGAAAAACTCGGCATCCATTCGCCCTCGCGCGTTTTCGTGGAAATCGGCGAAATGACCACCGCCGGACTCGCGCGAGGCCTCATCGACACCGCGCGCGGGCCGCTGCAAGCCGCCGGGGAAATCACCCGCCGGATGGCGGTGGCGGGCGCGCTCGGCGCGCAAGTGGCGACGCCGGCGCTGGCCGGTCCGGGCGTGATGGCGCTTGGGGCGATGCCGCCCGCCGCGCCGGGCGCGGTGACGATCAACGTCTACGCCGCCCCCCGGCATGGACGAGGCCGCGCTCGCCCGCCTCGTCGCGCAAAAGCTCGCCGAGGCGAGAAACGAGCACGAGTCGAGGAGGCGATCGCGGCTCTACGATTCGGAGTGACGGCGTGCCGTCCTTCGCCACGCTCACGAAGCGGCCGGAACGCCGCGCGCCGCGATCCAATCCTTCAGCGCGGCGTCCATGCGCGTTTGCCAGCCGGCGCCCGTGGCGCGGAAATAGGCCAGCACTTCCGGGCTGTAGCGTACCGCCACCTGTTCCTTCGTCGGGCGCTTGTTCGGGCCGCGCGCGCGGGCGCGGCCGATCTCCCGCCCGCCCTGTTTCAGCGTGGCGCCTTCCCAGTCGCCGGGGCGTGTCGCCGGGCTGTCCTCGTCATGAACGATGTCGGCGTCCTTCATCGCGCGCACATGCGCCCAGTCGGTGCGATCAGCCGGGGAAGTTTTTCCAGTAGATGCGTTCTTCATGCCTTTGCGCCTTTCGTATCGAAATCACATGGTCGTCATCGCCGCGCGGCGTATGCACCACGAACATCACGACGCCGTTCCACAGCCCCAGCGTTTGCAAGCGCCGTTCGCCATACGCCCCGGCTTCGTCCTCGCGGGT
>JAIRPF010000096.1 GCA_031257115.1 Accumulibacter sp. | reverse complement strand
GGGAATGACGGGGTTTTTGGGAAAGGTGGCTTGCGCGGCAATTCCAACTCGCGCGAAGCGCCATTCCAGAGCCTCCCTCTTGAGGGCGGTGGCCCGCCGAGGGCGGGGCGGAAAGAGCCGGGTGGTCGAAGGATCGAGACAGGAATCGGATCACCCGAAACCCCGTCATTTCCTTGACAAGCCGGAACCCGGTTCGCCGTTGTCCCGCTCCCGCTCCTGCCCCCGACCCTGCCTCTACCCCTGCCCCCGCCTCTACCTCTTCCATTCCCCTCGTCATTCCCGCGAACGCGGGAATCCAGTGCCTTGTCTCCGGCCCGAAGGGCCGCCAATCAAATTCAAAGGATGCGGCGCTTTGCGCCGGAGGGTACGCCTTGGATTCCCGCTTTCGCGGGAATGACGGAAATTTGTTGGCGTTCGATTCAAAAATGCGCCAATCACGGCGAACATGGCGGAAAATCTTTTCAACCGCGACGGGCACGGCGATCTTTTTATAGCCATTCCCTTTGCAGTCATCCGCGAGGGGTGACGCCCCCACGCGCGTCATTGCGAGGCGCGTGGCGCCGTGGCAATCCGGAATGGTCGTGACGAGGCGAGGACTGGATGGCTTCGCTTCGCTCGCAATGACGGGTGGGGTGTTTCATATTACATATCGGATGATTTCAAGTGGACTTGCCATAACCACGGTGGACACGGCGAAAAGCGGGAGATTGCTTTTCGCCCTTCGTCGTGACCGTTGCGTGCGTCGTGGTTGATCCCGTCTTGCGGCACGGCGGGCGCGGCGTCCGCGATCACCCGCCGGACAGGGCTTCGTAATGCGTTCCGGTACGGGTAACGAGGCCCTGTTCGTCGAAATACACATCGAAGAAATAGCCGTAGGCGGAATCGGTTTTGGTTTTCCAGTCCCAGACGTATTCCTTCCTGAGCGCGTAATACTGCTCGCTGGCCGGCTGGCCGAGCAGACGCCGGATCTGGTCGCGGGTCATGCCTTCCCTCACCCGCGCGAAGTTCTCCTCGGTGATCGCTTGCCGAACCTTGCGCAAAACCTTGTCCGGGCCGAAGTCGATCATGTAGTTGACCATGCCGTTCGGCGTTCGCGGATACTCCCAGGTCGCCGAGCCATCGGCGTCCTGCCACTCCATCGCCGGCGGCCCCATGATGTCGCGGGTTTGCGCCATCGTGGTGACGCCCGGCCGGAGCTTGCCGAGGTTGACGCCGTCGCAGGCCGGGAGAACGGCGGCGATCAGGCCGGAAAAGAGGCCGGTGAGCAATCGTTTGAACATGATCGGAACCTGTCTGGGCGCGCCGGATGTTTTCCCCCGGAAGACGGATTTCGATCCGGGAACGGCGACGGACGAATTATGCCGTAACGCCCGGCACGGCAAACGAATAATCATGACGGCATGATCGCGCCGCCACGGGATGACGCGGTTCGGCGAGAATCGGTCCCGCGCCTGACGGAAGCGGAAAAAACGATCCGGAATGCGAACCGGAATTTTCGGCGTCACGGGTAGCCGCGCGTTTGGAGCTGGAAAAGGAATGAAGGGTAAAAACCGCCGCTTTCCGCCGCTGCTTTCCACAGCCGCTTTCCACAGCCGCCTTCCCATTCCATCCCGCGAATGATGACGATACTTCGCCGGCTTTGCCACGCCACGGCAGGGCGCGGTCTTTGGCGCGTTTTCACGTCTCATTTCCACCGCGAAATGGAATTACACTAGCGGTTTCCCTGCCCGGAAATCGTCCATGCCCAGCGCCCCATGACCCAGACTTTCATCTACGTTTCCTGCGCCGCGAGCCGCGAGATCGCCGTGTTTTCCCTGGATGGGGCGACGGGCGGCGTCGCCTTGCGGCAGCGCCTGCCGGTGCCGGGCAGTCCGACGCCGATGCGCGTCAGCCCGGACGGCCGCCTGCTGCTCGTCGGCCTGCGCGGGGAAAACGCGCTGCTGACCTGTTCGATCGACCGGACGAGCGGCCTGCTCGCCACGCTCGGCTGCGTTCCCGCGCCCGGCGCGCCGGCCTACGTGAGCTGCGACGGCGCGGCGCGGAATGCCTTCATGGCGTCCTACGGCGACAACCTGCTGGCCGTTTTCCCGCTCGGCCCGGAGGGACATCCCGCGCCGGCGGCCCAGATCGAAACCGGTCTGCCGCGCGCGCACGCCGCGCTGGCGGACGCGAGCGGCCGCTGGTTGCTGGCGCCGATGCCCGGAGCGGACGCGATCCGCGTCTACCGGATCGCGGACGGCGGGCGCATCGAGCGGAACGCGCCGCCGCCCGTGATGGTTCGTCCCGGCAGCGGTCCGCGCCATCCGGTGTTTTCCGCCGGCGGCCGGTTCGTCTATTGCCTCAACGAACTCGATGGCAGCATCGACCTGTTCGCGTTCGACGCCGATACAGGGACGCTGGAACCCAGGCAGTCGATGAGCATGATGCCGCACGGTTTCGACGGCGCGCCGTGGGCCGCCGAACTGCGCGTCGCGCCCGGCGGCGCTTTCCTCTATGCCAGCGACCGGCGTTCGAGCACGCTGGCCGTCCTTTCGGTAGACGCGCGGAACGGGCAATTGTCCCTGTTCGGCCATTACCCGACGGAAATCCAGCCGCGCGGCATGGCCATCGATCCTTCCGGGCGGTATCTGGCGGTCGCCGGCCAACTCTCTCATCATCTGGCGATCTACGCGCTCGATCCGGAAACCGGCCGTCCGGATCAGTGTTTCCGCCACGAAACCGGAGAAGACCCCATCTGCGTCGAAACCGTGGCGCTGCCGACAAGCGCGGATGGCTGAAAACTTTCTGCTATCATGCCAATCCAAATAATGATTCCGATCACCCTCATCAGCACTTCACCACCACCTCACTCCCCTTACCCACCATTCCCACCATTCATCGACGATCAGGAGAAAACATGGAAAACGTATTCGCGGAAATGCGCAAGCACAGTGCCTTTGCCTGGGAGAACCTGGGTGACATCAAGGCGGGCCGGGGCAATCTCGGCGAGGAGATGCCCGTGCTCGTATACCGCCTCATGCAATACACCATGCTCGACGTGCTCAGCAAGGACATGGGCGAGGAAAAGGCCAACACCTATTTCCGCGCGGCGGGCTACCTGGCGGGAACCGAATACGCAAAGAACGCCCTCGATTTGAGCACGGACCTCGATACCTTCGTCGGGAATCTCCAGAAATCCCTGGCCGCGTTGAAAATAGGCATTCTCCGCATCGAGGAACTGGACGCCCAATCGGGGAACATGGTTCTCACGGTCAGCGAAGATCTGGATTGCAGCGGCCTCCCCCTCACGTATGAAAACGTATGCACCTACGATGAAGGCTTCATTGCCGGAATCCTGGATACCTACACCGGAAAGGGCTATGATGTCCATGAAATCGACTGCTGGGCCAGTGGAGACCGGACGTGCCGTTTCACCGCAAAAGTAAAAACCGGAACCGCGTGACGCCAGCGCCGATGTTTCCCGATTCTTCCTCCGTCCGGATGGCAGCCCGGCGGTCGGGGATTTGATTTCCATCCAGCGCATATATACCGGCTCCAGAAAAATATGCGGCCAGAGGAAGTCGCCGACCAGATGTTCCGGTACATGGGGCTTCTGCTCTATGACCCCGGTAAAGCGGAGCTGGACGTCGAGGCGTTGCCGAAAGAATTCCAGCCCTTGGGAAAGGGTCTGGTTTTTTTCGCGTCGATGCTCGTCGAATTGCGGGCTTTCGCGTATGGACTGGCGCGCGGAAACCTCGCCGTCAAGCCCCCAAGCTCCAGAAACGAACTGGCGTCGCCGCTGAAAAGCCTTCACGCCAACCTCAAGCACCTGACGTGGCAGACGCAACGGATCGCCCAGGGAGACTACCAGCAGCGCGTCGACTTCATGGGCGATTTCGCCAACGCATTCAACCAGATGGTCACGCAGCTCGATGAGCAGCGATCGGCGCTGATGAGCGAAATCGAGGCCGGCAAGCAAAAGACTTACGCGCTCGAACAAAACGTCGGCATGTTCGAGGCCATTACGCTGAACATCCCGCAGTGGATCATGGTTCTCGACATGACCACGGCGGAAACGCTGTTCGCCAACCGGACGGTTTCCGCGATGTTCGATGACCATCCGCCTCTTGCCGAAAGTCTCCGCGCCTGGATGGACGCGCAGGCGGCCTATATGAAGGGTCTGGAAAATCACGGCGGATCGCGCTTGTTGAACGCCAAGATCGCCGCGGAAGAAAGAAACTGGTATCTGTCGGTCTCGATCTACCCCTTGGTCTGGCGCAATCGCCAGGCCGCGGCTTTCATTTTCACCGACCTCAGCCATGAGAGGGAACAGCTTCAGGAGCTGGAACACGTCGCCTATCAGGATGCCCTGACCGGCGTGACCAGCCGCTATCATGGATTGCAAATCCTGGACGAATGGATCGCCACGCACCAGGAATTCTGTATCTGCTTCGTCGACATGGACAATCTGAAATACGTAAACGACACGTTTGGCCATACCGTCGGCGACGACTACATCATCAACGTGGCCAACGTCCTCGGCCGGTTTTCCAGCGACGTATTCGTCAGCAGGCTGGGCGGGGACGAATTCATGCTCCTTCAGAAAGACTGGAGCGAACAGCAGGCCGAAGCGCGCATGAGGGAGTTGCGGGCCGAGCTTATCCAGCAAGCCGCGACATCCAAAATTTCCTATATCCGCAGCATCAGTTACGGCCTGGTTTACGTCCCCAAGGGCAATGCGGTGACGGCCAGCGACCTGCTCGGCATCGCCGACGACCGCATGTACCGCTTCAAGCGGGCGCACAAGGCGCACAGATAACCGATGCCCGCGAAAGCCATCACGGTACGCTGTCCCCAGTGCGGCGGCGAAGCGCCCTGGAATCCGGAAAACAAATACCGGCCTTTTTGTTCCGAACGCTGCAAACTGATCGACCTCGGCGCCTGGGCGTCCGAGACTTACCGCGTGCCAACGCAGGAAGCCCCGACCGGCTCGCCGCCCGATTTTCCCCGGATTGAATGAAAAATGGGTTGACCGCGACGGACACGACGAAAAAACGGGACAAAAATCTTCTTGTTTTTCGTTGCGCCCGCCGTGGTTGACTTCTCTTTCCCGTTTCGCTCCTTCCATCCATGTCCCTGGCTTTCGTCGCTCTTGGCGCCAACCTCGACAATCCCGTCGCGCAGGTGCGCGCGGCGCTCGTGGCGCTCGAACGGCTGCCCGGTTCGCGCCTGGCGCGCGCTTCGTCGCTCTACCGCACGGCGCCGGTGGGCATCCGGGGGCAGCCGGATTTCGTCAACGCGGTGGCCGCCCTGGAAACGGCGCTCGCTCCGCGCGCGCTGCTCGCCGCGCTGTTCGGCGTCGAGGCCCGTTTCGGCCGGCGGCGGGATTTTCGTCACGCCCCGCGCACGCTCGACCTCGATCTCCTGCTCTACGACGCCGAAACGATAAGCGCGCCCGATCTCGAAGTGCCGCATCCGCGTATGCACCTGCGCGCCTTCGTCCTCGCGCCGCTCCTCGAAATCGCCCCCGACTGCCGCATTCCCGGACGCGGCAGCGCCGCCGCGTGGCTGCCGGCGGCCAGTATGCAGCGTATCGAAAAACTGTCCGCGTAGCCGGCGGGTTTCGCTTCCGCGCCTGTCCGGCATTTTTGCGCGGCCCTCCGCGCATGACTTGACTTTCCCCGGCCCGTCCTGTGTATCCTAGCGCCTGTTCCACCATTTGCCCCGAAACCCGAAAACTCAGCCAGAAACCAGAACCCGGAGCCGGACCGCCGCCAGCGCGGAATCCAGACAGCCCCGCGCACCTTCCCAGGATGAAAAAAAATCCGCTCGAATCCGCCCGCCACATCGCCGTCGAAGGCCCCATCGGCGTCGGCAAGACCAGTCTGGCCCGGCTTCTGGCCGAATACCTGGATGCCGATCTGCTGCTCGAACAGCCGGAGGCGAATCCCTTTCTCGCCCGTTTCTACCAGAATCCGCCGCGCTACGCCCTGCAAACGCAGCTCTGTTTCCTGTTCCAGCGCCTCGAACAGATGCGCGACCTGGCTCAGCCGGGGCTTTTCCCGCGCCGGGTCGTCAGCGATTACCTGCTGGAAAAGGATCTGCTGTTCGCCGGACTGACGCTGGGCGACGACGAATACGGCCTTTACCGGCAGATCTACGATCGCGTCTCCCCGCAGGCCGGCCGCGCGCCCGACGTGGTGATCTACCTGCAAGCCAGCCCGGAAACCCTGGTTTCGCGCGTGAGGAAGCGCGGCGTCGAAATGGAAAGAAAAATCAGCGACGATTACCTGGCCCTGCTCGGCGAGCGTTATACCCGCTTCTTCCACGATTACACGGCCGCGCCGGTGATGGTGGTCAATTCCGAAAACCTCCATTTCGTCGACGACGCCGACGATTTCCTGCTCCTCGTCCAGCGCATCGAAGCGATGCGCGGCCCCCGCGAATACTTCAACAAAGGAAACTAAGCCATGTCCGCCCATTCCACCACGCAACGGCTCGCCCACACCGATCTGGCGAAAATGAAAGCCGCCGGCGAAAAAATCGCCATGCTGACCTGCTATGACGCCAGCTTCGCGCGAGCCTGCGACGCGGCGGGCGTCGACGTGATCCTGATCGGCGACTCGCTCGGCAACGTCGTGCAGGGGCACGAAACGACGCTGCCCGTCACCGTCGAACACATCGCCTACCACACGGCTTGCGTCGCGCGCGGCTGCCGCCGTCCGCTGATCGTCGCCGACCTGCCTTTCGGCTTCCAGGAAAGTCCGCGGACGGCCTACCGCGAAGCGGCGGCGCTGATGGCCGCCGGCGCCCAGATGGTCAAGCTCGAAGGCGGCGTCGGCATGGCGGAGACCACGCGCTTTCTGGCCTCGCGCGGCATTCCCGTATGCGCCCACGTGGGCCTCACGCCGCAGTCGGTACACCAGTTCGGCGGCTTCCGCGTGCAAGGGCGGGACGAAGCGGGCGCCGCGCGCCTCAACGCCGACGCGCTGGCTCAGCAGGAATCCGGCGCCGCCCTGATCGTGCTGGAAGCCATTCCCGCGCCGCTGGCCGCGCAAGCCACGGCCGCGCTGTCCATTCCAACCATCGGCATCGGCGCGGGCAAGGAATGTTCGGGCCAGGTGCTGGTGATCTACGACGCGCTCGACATCGCCCCCGGCCGCAAGCCGCGCTTCGTTCGCAACTTCATGGCCGGCAGGGACTCCGTCACCGCCGCCATCGCCGCCTACGTCGCGGCGGTCAAGGACGGCAGCTTCCCCGGCCCGGAACATTGCTATTGACCGTAACCCGCCGTCATTCCGCGCGGCGGGCGTGGGGAAAAACAGGACGAAAAACCTTGACCACGGCGAATACGACGAAAAGGTGGAAGGCGAAAAACGAAAGAAAGCACTCATCAAACCAACGCACCTCGTCATTCCCGCGCAAGCGGGAATCCAGCGCGTAAAATCCGGCGCGAAGCGCTGCAAGAATCAGCCTCCCTCTCGAGGGAGGCGGCCCGCCGAAAGCGGGTCGGAAGGAGTCGGGCAGTTGAATTTCTGGAAACAAATATTTGATGAACGAACTGGATTCCCGCTTGCGCGGGAATGACGGAGGTGCTTTTCGCGGGAATGGCGAGGAAAGGGGAAGGTCATCCGCTTGAATCGAAGACGCTCTGAATTCAATGGCCCGACGCCTTCCGGCCCACGGTTTCGCCGTGGCCCACCTCTCTCAAGAGGGAGGCTTCTCCAGGGCGCTTCGCGCGGCTCGGGACGAGTGCGCAAGCCACTTCCCCAAAAACCCGTCATTCCCGCGAAAGCGGGAATCCAGTTCGTTGCTTCCAGCCCGAAGGCTGCAAGTTCAAAGGATGCGGTGCTGAGCGCCGGAGTGTACGCCCTGGATTCCCGCTTTCGCGGAAATGACGGCAGGGAGATGCGGCGAGGGCAACGGCAGGATTTGCCTCCCTCTTGAGGGATGCTTGTCTTGCGGCGCTTCGCGCCGAAAACCAACGATGCGGGCGGGACGCCCGCGCTCCAGCCGGGGGACAGCCCGCAGAGGTCGGCGTGAGCCTGCGAACCCCGACGGTTTGCATTCAAGATGTCAGAGACATTTATGCTTTTGAATGAAAGGCGCGAGAAGAAAACCAGTCGCCTCCGGCCTGTCCTCTTAAAACCCTTTCGGAAAGCCGCCCCTCGAATTTCGATGTTCGATATCGTCCGATCGCCGCCGGCTTGCTCGCGTTGACCGTCGTTTCATTGTTTACGGCGACTCAATACTTGGGCCGCGTCCCCGAGGGGATCATGGCGGACGATTCCGGCAATGACTGAAGGCCCCGCGCCGGCCTCGCGTCAGTCCCCCAGCGCCCGGCCGAAATCCGCGAGCAGATCCCCGGCGTCCTCGATGCCGACGGAGAGCCGGATCAGCGATTCGGCGATGCCTTGGCTGGCGCGGCGTTCCGGGCCGAGTTCGAAGTAGATCGTCGGCGCGACGGGGATGGCCAGCGTGCGGTTGTCGCCGAGGTTGGTCGACAGAATGACGTTTTCCAGCTTTCCGAGCACGTCGAAACAATCGACGCCGTCCTTGAGTTCAAAGGAAAGTATGCCGCTGTTCCCGGCAAACAACGCCTTGGCGCGCGCGTGCTGGGGATGGCCGGGCAGCCCCGGATAGTAGACTTTCGCCACTTTCGGATGCGCCGCCAGAAATTCGGCCAGCGCCTGGGCGTTGGCGCAGACGCGCTCCATGCGCAGCGCCAGCGTCTCGGCCCCGATGGACAGGTGATGCGCCGTTTCGGGCGAGAGCGTGGCGCCGGCGTCGCGCAGCCCTTTCTTGCGTATCTGCGCGGCGCCCCAAACCACGGGATCGCCCTGGCGGTAAAGGTCGTCGATGTTCGGATAGCGCGACCAGTCGAACAGGCCGGTATCGGTCACCGCGCCGCCCATGGCGTTGCCGTGTCCGCCGATGTACTTGGTCAGGGAATTGACGGCGAGGCTCGCGCCAACGTCCCTGGGCCGGAACAGGTAGGGCGAGGTGACGGTGTTGTCGACCATGTAGACGAGGCCGCGCGACCGGCACAGTTCGCCGATGCCCGCGAGATCCGCCACCTGCGTGCAGGGATTGGCGATCGTTTCGACGAAAACGAGGCGCGTTTCCGGACGCAGGGCGGCTTCGACGTCGGCGGCCTCGGTGGCGTCGACGAAAGAGACCTCGATGCCCATGCGGGCGAAGGTCTCGAACAGGCTGGTGGTGTTGCCGAACAGAAAGCGGCTGGAGACGAAATGATCCCCGGCGCGCAGCAGGGCGAACAGCGCCATCGCGATGGCCGCCATGCCGCTGCCGACGGCGATCGTCTGGAAGCCCCGCTCCATGCGGGTGATTTTCTCCTCCAGCGCCATCGTGGTCGGCGTTCCCTGGCGTCCGTAGACGAAACCGGGGCGCTTGCCCTGGAAGACCTCGACGAGATCGCGCGCGTCGGCGAAACCGAACGCCGCCGAATTGTGTACGGGCTTGTGCGTCGCCCCGTGCTCGATCGGCCGGGCGCGGTCGCCGTGCAAGGTCGTCGTGGTGAAACCGCGCGCGCTCATGTCCGGCTCGCGGGATTTGCCGCCGAATCGCGCCTGGCCCGCAGCCCGTGCGACAGGAGGAGCGCCCAGATGACCGATCCGAGCGGCACCACGGCGCCGATGCCGAAAAGGACCATCTTCGTCGAACGGCCCAGCGGCGTGCGCGCCGAAAACAGGACATCCTGGCTTTGAGCCAGTTTCTTTCCCCACTTCGTATAGCCGCGCGACAGGGAGGCGGCGCTCTTTTTCATCTCGACGGTCCTTTCCAACACGACTCCATTATGGCGCGGCGCCGTGACCAAATGATGAAAAAAAGCAACAAAATCACCCAAAGTGTTGTAAATATGCAAAAGCGCGTCGAAAACGGCCGCCCAGCGGCGGATCGATGGCGCGCGGCCGGGCGGCCCGCGCATTCCCGCCCTTCCCGCAAAAGGGAATCCAGGAACGTACTCTCCGGCGCGAAACGCCACGAGCCACCTCCCTCTGGAGGGAGGTTTTGATTTGCAGCCCTTCGGGCTGAAAAGAACGAAACTGGATTCCCGCGTTCGCGGGAATGACGGGGATGGTTTTCGCGGGAATGACAGGGATGCGCAGGCACCGGATTCCCGTTTGCCGAGGCAATGACGGCCTGCTCCGCGCGAGCGGCGACTCCCATCCCCGCCACACTCGCCGATTCCCCTCATCCCGTCATTCCCGCGAAAGCGGGAATCCAGTGCGTACCCTCCGGCGCGAAGCGCCGCATCCTTTGAATTGACAGCCCTTCGGGCCAGAGGTCACGAACTGGATTCCCGCTTGCGCGGGAATGACGGATTTTCCGTGAATGACGACGGTGATGGAAGCGGCGAAGGCGACGATGGGGTTTG
>JAIRPF010000028.1 GCA_031257115.1 Accumulibacter sp. | reverse complement strand
GACGGAAGGAGTCAGGCGCTTGAATTCCCAAGCGCGACTATTTGGCGAACGAACCGGATTCCCGCGATCAAAGGAATGACGAGGAACGTCAGACATTTCCGCCGCGCCTTTTGATTCGTGGAAACGACGCGCTTCTGGAGTCGTCATTGAATAATCCCGTTTTCGAATCATTCGTGACGCGAGGGCGGGCCGTGGATAGTGCGCGGCGGGGCGAAGTCGGCGAAGGCCTGGGCGATCCGTAATCGGAATGGCGGCGATCAGGGGGCGGGTATCGCTTGTTCCACGGGCCTTGGCGCGCCGTTCATGAATTCGAGGCGCTGGCGCATTTTGGGGCTGACGGCGATGTTGCCCGCGGCGTCGATTCGGAGCGCCTGGTCGATGCCAAGCTCTCCGGCCAGTTCGGGCCAGCGGTCGCCGGCGATGAACAAGGGTTTGGTGGCCATGTCGGAGAGCGCGCCGGCGCCGGGACGCGGCGGAATCAGCACGGTGAGCGCCTGGGTGCGCGCCGCCGGCTCGCCGCTTTCCGGGTCGATCAGGTGGCAATAACGCTTGCCGCCGAGTTCGAAAAAACGCTGGTAGTCGCCGGAAGTGCCGATCGCTTCGCCGTCGCGCAGTTCCAGCGTGGCCAGCGGCCCCGGCTGGCGGGGGTGCTGGATGCCGACGCGCCAGGGTTCGCCGTTTTTGTCGCCGAGCGCCATGACGTTGCCGCCGATGTTGATCAGCGCGTCGCCGATTCCGCGCGCGCGCAGGATCGCCGCCGCGCGGTCGAGCGCGTAACCTTTCAGATAACCGCCCAGGTCGATGGCGAGACGCCGCGAACGGCCGCCGACGCGCCGCCCGTCGATCAGGAGATCGGCGATGCCGGTGCGGTTTTGCCGCCAGTCGGCCAGGATCGCGGGATCGGGCAGCGCGGGCGTGTATTCGTCGGACTGAAAGCCCCAGGCGCCGATCAGCCGGCCGATGCCGGGATCGAACAGCCCGCCGCTTCGCGCGGAGAATCGCTGGGCGTCGCCGAGCACGGCGGCCATTTCGGCGCTGACCTCCAGCGTCTTTCCATCGGCCAGCGCGGCGTTGAGATCGCCGAGTTCGGACGGACGCCAGGCGTGATACGCGCGGTGCAGGCGGTCGAATTCCCCAAGGACGGCGGCGGCGGCCGGGCGTGCCTTCGTTTCGCCGGCGCCGGCCACGAGAATCTCGACGCGGGTGCCGAAAACGTAGGATTCCTGCCGGTACGGCGCGGGCGGGCCGCAGGCGGACAGGAGAAAGGCCAGCAGGGCGGGAAAAATCCTTCGCTGCAAACGAAACGCCTCCGTCTTTTACGCCGGATCGAGCGCCCGGATCGCTCGCGTGTCGGATGACCCCGCCGCGCTCCCGCCGCGCGCGCCGCGCGGCGGGGCAGCGCAAAACCTTCCTGCCGAGGGAGGCGGCGCGGCGGCGGGGAGGCCGGTCATCCCGCCGGCGCCAGGATGATCGCCGCCAGCGGCGGCAGCGTCAGGGCGAGCGAGTGCGTCCGGCCCATCCACGGTTTTTCTTCCGCTTCGAGGATCCTGGCGCCGTTGCCCACGTTGCTTCCGCCGTAGACCGCCGCGTCCGTGTTCAACACTTCCCGGTAACGTCCGCCACCGGGCACGCCGATCCGGTAGTCGTGGCGCGGCACGGGCGTCAGGTTGAGCGCCACCGCCAGACATTCGCCGCCGTCGCCCCGGCGCAGGTAGCAGATCACCGATTGCCGCGCGTCGTTGCAATCGATCCACTCGAATCCTTGCCATTCGAATTCGTGGCGGTGCAGCGCCGGCTCGGCGCGATACAGCCGGTTGAGATCGCGCACCAGGCACTGCATTCCCCGATGCGGCGGATAGTCGAGGACGTACCAGTCGAGGACGCCGGCGCTGTCCCATTCCTCGCCCTGGGCGAATTCGTCGCCCATGAACAGGAGCTTCTTGCCCGGATGGGTGAACTGGTAGGCGTAGAGCGCGCGCAGGTTGGCGTGTTGCTGCCATTCGTCGCCGGGCATCTGGCGGAGCAGGGAGCGCTTGCCGTGCACCACTTCGTCGTGCGAGAACGGCAGCATGAAGTTTTCGGTGAAGCAGTACAACATGCTGAAGGTCAACATGCCGTGGTGGTACTGGCGATGGATCGGCTCGTGCGCCATGTAGCGCAGCGTGTCGTTCATCCAGCCCATGTTCCATTTGAGGTCGAAGCCGAGGCCGCCGATGTAGACCGGGCGGCTGACCTGCGGCCATGAGGTCGATTCCTCGGCGATCATCAGGATGCCGGGGCATTGCTGGTGTACGGCCACGTTGAGTTCGCGCAGGAAATCGATGGCCATGAGATTTTCGCGTCCGCCATACACGTTGGGAATCCACTCGCCTTCCTTGCGCGAGTAGTCAAGGTAGAGCATCGAGGCGACGGCGTCGACGCGCAGGCCGTCGATGTGCATTTGTTCGAGCCAGAAGATGGCGCTGGAGAGCAGGAAGCTCTTCACCTCGTTGCGCCCGTAATTGAAGATCAGCGTCGACCAGTCCTTGTGCTCGCCGAGGCGCGGGTCGGCGTGTTCGTAGAGCGCGGTGCCGTCGAAGCGCGCCAGTCCGTGCGCGTCCTTGGGAAAATGCGCGGGCACCCAGTCGAGCAGCACGCCGATGCCGTTGCGGTGGCAATGATCGACGAAGTAACGGAAATCGTCGGGATCGCCGAAGCGGCTGGTCGGCGCGAAATAACCCGTGACCTGGTAGCCCCAGGACGGGTCGTAGGGGTGCTCGGTGACCGGCAGCAGTTCGACGTGGGTGAAACCCATGTCCAGCACGTATTCCACCAGGCGATGCGCGGCCTCTCGATAATCCAGGAATTCGCCTTCCGCGTCGCGTCGCCAGGAGCCGAGATGCACCTCGTAGACCGACATCGGCTGATGCTGCCAATCGTGCCGGCGGCGGCGGGTCATCCAGTCGCCGTCGCCCCAAGCGTAACCGCTCCGGCGCGGGACGATCGAGCCGGTGCGCGGCCGCAGTTCGCAGTGTTGCCCGTAGGGATCGGCCTTGAGCAGGATTTCGCCGCTGTCGCGGTTGCGGATTTCGTATTTGTAGATCTGGCCCGGCTCCAGGCCGGGGATGAACAGCTCCCAGACGCCGCTGCCGCCGCGCGCGCGCATCGGATGACGCCGCCCGTCCCAGGCGTTGAAGTCGCCGACGACGCTGACGCGCCCGGCGTTGGGCGCCCACACGGCGAACAGCACGCCGGGGACGCCGTCGGCCTCGTGCTCGTGCGCGCCGAGGACGTTACAGGCATGGCGATGCCGGCCCTCGGCGAACAGGTGCAGGTCGAGGTCGCCCACCTGCGGCGGGAAAGTGTAAGGATCGCACACGAGACGCTCCCGGCCCTGGCCGTCGCGCCAGATCAGGCTGTAGTGCGGCGGCAGGTCGTGCCCATCGCCGCGCCACTCGAAATGGTCGCTGCCCGGCCGGCGCGCCATGACCCGCTCGCCTTCGGCGATGCGCGCCTCCGCCGCGCCGGGAAGAAAGGCGCGCACGACGGCGTCGCTACCCTCGGCGTGGCGTCCGAGAACGGAGAAAGGATCGTGATGGCGCGCATCGGTGATTAGCCGCAAGGCTTCGGCGAGAGAATTTTGAGGCATGCTTTTTCCTTTCCGTCAAGAACGCTGGGACAGGCGGGGTCTTTCACGCCCAGCGCGGCAATTCGCCGCGACCGGCCGGCAAACGCCCCGGGACCCCGGAATCCGGAGCGGCTCCGTTTCATGATAGGCGTTCGCCAGCCATATCGCAGCCATCATTATCGATTAGGTTTCCAAATAATTCCGTTTCTCGATAGAGACGAGAAGTCGATACGAGACAAAGATGGTCATATATCGCGGCATGGCGGGTTCAATAAAATGTTGTTTCCATTGCGATAGCAAATGAGCCGCCCCGTGAAACCGGCAACACGGAAGCGCGGCTGGCCAAAACTGTCGAACGCGATCATCGTTTGCTATATTGAATCGTCTGGACCCGATTTTCATAAGAGCGGAGAGGCAACGATGGAAACGATTGTGAAGGAATACAGCAACGGCGAGGTAACGATCGTGTGGAAACCTGGCCTGTGCCAGCACGCGGCATTTTGCGGCGGCGAACTGCCGGCGGTCTTCAAGCCCAGGGAACGGCCCTGGATAAATCCGCAGGGCGCCACGACGGAACAGATCGTGAAACAGGTCAAGCGATGCCCGTCGGGCGCCTTGAGCTATCGCCTGGAAGGAAAATGATATGGAAATGATTCACCGGGACAATGGGGAAGAGGGCGCTTTCGTGATGAAGGACGGCGCTTCGACGACGGGTGAAATCACCTATTTCTGGACGGACGACGATCGCATCGCCATCGACCACACGGGCGTCAGGCGGCAATACGAAGGCCATGGCCTCGGCAAGAAACTCGTCGACGCGGTGGTCGGTTTCGCCAGGGAAAAGAAAATCGGAATCGTGCCGCTCTGCCCCTTCGCCAGGGCGCTGTTCGACAAAGACCCGTCCTACGGCGACGTGCGGAGCGAATGATCCGCCGCGCGGCCATCGCGGGAAGTCGACGAAAAAGGCTTCCGGACACGGAAGCCTTGGAGAGAGTGGTAGGGCGTATAGGGATCGAACCTATGACAAACGGATTAAGAGTCCGCTGCTCTACCAGCTGAGCTAACGCCCCACTCGGAACAGACCGGTATTATACATCCGGGTCTGGTTTTCTGGTAGGCCGGGGGAGATTCGAACTCCCGACCAACGGATTAAAAGTCCGCTGCTCTACCGACTGAGCTACCGACCCGAAAAACCGAAACGGCAAATTATAGTTATCGGCCGGATGCCTGTCAATGCGGGGCTTTGTCAGGCGGCATAGGGCGTCGGATCGGCGATGCCGGCCGCGGCGAATCCTTCGCGGCGCAGGCGGCAGGAATCGCAGAGGCCGCAGGCGCGGCCTCGATCGTCCGCCTGGTAGCAGGACACGGTGATCCCGTAATCCACGCCCAGGGCGCTGCCCCGGCGGATGATCCGGGCCTTGGAAAGATCGATCAGGGGCGCGTGGATGGTCACGCGGCGGCCTTCCACGCCGGCCTTGGTGGCGAGGTTGGCAAGCCGTTCGAACGCCGAGACGAATTCCGGCCGGCAATCCGGATAGCCCGAATAATCCACGGCGTTGACGCCGATGAAGATGGCGCGGCTCTCCAGCGTTTCCGCCCAGGCAAGCGCCAGCGAGAGCATGACGGTGTTGCGCGCCGGGACGTAAGTGACCGGAATCCCGCCTTCCGCGCCGTCCGTCGGAACGTCGATGTTCCGATCGGTCAGGGCGGAGCCGCCGAAAGCGGCGAGATCGAGGCGCACGACGCGGTGCTCCTTCGCGCCGAGCGCTTGCGCGACGCGGCGGGCGGCTTCGAGTTCGGCGCGATGGCGCTGGCCGTAGTCGAGCGACAGGCAGTGGCAGTCGAATCCGGCGTCGCGGGCAATGGCTAGGCAGGTGGCCGAGTCGATCCCCCCGGAAAGCAGGACGACGGCGCGGCGGGGAGAAACGATGGACGGCGTATCGATGGACGGCGTATTCATGACATTCGCGGGTTTGCCGGCGGCGTTCAGGCTGCGGGCGGGTCGGTGAGCAGCACCGAAAGCTCGCGTTCGAGCAGAACCTGGTCGCCGAGATTGAGTTCGACGAGACGGCGCAAGTGCGTGACGCTGTCGAGGTCTATGGCCACGCAGAGCAGGCCGGCGTAGCGCCCTTCCGCGTGGGCGACGCGCGCTTCCATGACGATTTCGGCGAGCGGTTCGTCGAGCCGCACGCGCAGCGTGCAAGGCGCCTGGTTCGCCGCCACGGTTCCGGCGGGCAGATGGATCAGCGCGCCTTTCAGCGAAAGATCGATGACGATCGCTTCGAACGTCCGGTCGGCGAGGATCAGCGCCGCGGGGGCGCGGAAGGCGATGCGGGAGTATTTGCGGCGGTCCTGGAGCATGGGAGCGGTCTGGCGAAAATTCATCGACCCTGCATGTTACCCCAAAGCAGCTTGTGCAGTTGCAGTTGAAAACGCACCGGCAGGCGGTCGGCAAGAATCCATTCCGCCAGATCGCGCGGGGCGAGCGTCTCCCGCACGGGGGAAAAGAGGATCGGGCAGCGCCGATCCAGGCGATGCCCGGCGACGGCCTGTCTGGCCCATTCGTAGTCGGCCCGGCTGGCCAGCACGAACTTGAGTTCGTCGCGCGAGGTCAGCAGCGGAATGTTTTGCCAGCGGTTGCGTTCCGATTCGCCCGAATCCGGCGCTTTCAGGTCGACGATACGCGCCACGCGCGGGTCGACGCCGCCGATGTCCAGCGCGCCCGACGTTTCGAGCGAGACGTCGTAATCCGCGTCGCAAAGCGACGCGAGCAGAGGCAGGCAGTTCTTCTGGGCGAGAGGCTCGCCGCCCGTGACGCAGACTTGCCGGACGCCGTATCCGGAAACCGCGTCCAGGATCGCCGCCGGAGTCATGTTCCGGCCACCGGCAAAGGCATACGCCGTGTCGCACCAGGCGCAACGCAGCGGGCACCCGGCCAGGCGGACGAAAACGGTGGGCAGGCCCATGCGCGAAGCTTCGCCCTGAAGCGAATAAAAAACCTCGCTGACCCGCAGCGAGGCCACTTTGCCACGCCCCGTCATCCGCTCATTTTTTCAGACGCTGCCTGGCCGTCGCGGCGGCGGAACCGTCCGGATATTTCGTGAGCACGGCTTCCAGCGTGGCGCGGGCGCCCCTGGCGTCGCCCAGTTCCTGCTGGCAGGAGGCCACGCCGATCAGCGCGTCCGCCGCGCGCGGATTTTGCGGCCATTTGTTGGCGACCACGCGGTAGACGTCGATGGCGCGCTTGCAATCGCGCAGCGCGGTCAGCGCGTTGCCCTGCCAGAAATAGGCGTTCGGGGTCAGCGCGCCGTCGGGATACGCCTTGGCGAAAGCCTCGAAAGCGGCCGCCGACTCCTTGATCTTGTTGGCCTTGAAAAGATTCAGCGCGGCTTCGTATTCGCCCGCCTCGGCGGCCGGGCCGGAAGGCTTGCCGTTCGCCGCGTCGCCCCCGTCGGCCGGAGGCGCGTTCCCAGCGTCCGGCGGCGTTTCGAGCTTGCGCACACGCCCGTCGAGATCGACGTAAAAATCCTGCTGGCGTTTTTTGGCGGACTCCAGTTCATACTGGAGCGTTTCCACCTGACCGCGCAGCCTGGCGTTTTCATCGCGCAGGGACTGAATCTGGTTCATCAGTTCGATCTGCGCCTTCGAGAGGGTATCGACGCGCTCGTTGACCTGGACCGTCAGGTCGTCGATTTGCCGGCGGGCCTCGTCGTCGTCGAACAGTCCCGCGTGCGCCGGTCGCGCGCCGAGCGCGGCCAGCAGGAGAAGCGCGGAAATCGCCGGGCGCAAATGCAAGCGGTGCGTTGGCATTTTCAGTACTCGCCGTTGTAGAGCATGTCGGAGCGCCTGTTTTCGGCCCAAGCGGCTTCGTTCTGACCGAGGTTCTTCGGTTTTTCCTCGCCGAGGCTGACCGATTCGACCTGATCCTCGCGCGCGCCCAGCAGCACGAGCTGCTTCTTGACCGCGTCGGCGCGTTTCTGGCCGAGCGCCAGATTGTATTCGCGGCTGCCGCGATCATCGGTGTTGCCCTGGATCATCATCCTGAACTGCCGGTTGCCGGTCAGGAATTTCGCGTGGGCGGCCACCAGATCGCGGTATTCGGGCTTGATGTCGAACTTGTCGTAATCGAAGTAGATGCTACGTTGCGAAAGGATGCTCTTCGGGTCGGTGAGTTCGGGCGGCAGCCGGCGGCTGTCCATGCCGCCGGCGGTGACCGTGGCGACCTGGCCGGCGTCGCCGCCGCGCGTTTCGACCGGAGCGGCCGCCTGTTCCGCGTCCGGCGTCGAGCCGCAGCCGGCGGCGAGAAGAACGAGAAGGGTTGGAATGACGAAGCGTTTCATGGGTGAATGATCTCCAGCATCGATGAAGTTTTGTCCGGTTGTCGAGAGGGTCCGTTACGGTACGTTACCGCCGGTAGGGGCCCCAGGCAGGCTCACGGATGTCGCCGGCCGGGATGGAAAGGCGCTGCTTGATGCGGCCATCGACCGATACGGCCGACAATATCCCGCGCCCGCCGACCTCGGTGGCGATCAGGATCATGCGGCCGTTGGGCGCGAACGACGGGGATTCGTCCTTCGCCGAATCGGTCAGCAGCTGCACCTGGCGGCTGGCCAGATCCATCACGGCCAGGCGGAACGGGCCGTCGCGCCGGGTGATGAAGGCCATCGTCCGGCCGTCGGGCGAAATGCGCGGCGAGACGTTGTAGCCGCCCTCGAAAGTGATGCGCTGGACATCGCCGCCGTTCAGCGAGGCGCTGTAAATCTGCGGGCTGCCGCCGCGATCGGAAGTGAAATAGAGCGTCTGCCCGTCGGGAGCGAAAAACGGCTCGGTATTGATGCTCGAACCGCTTGAGAAGCGTTGCGCGCCGGAACCGTCGGCGTTTATCAGGAAAATCTGCGAACCGCCCTCTTTCGAGAGCGTGACGGCCAGCCGGCGGCCATCCGGCGACCAAGCCGGCGCCGAATTGGAGCCGTCGAAATTGGCGATCACGGTACGCTGCCCGCTGACCAGCGAATGCACGTAGATGACCGGCTTTTTCTTCTCGAACGAAACGTAGGCCAGGCGGGAATCGTCGGGCGACCACGACGGCGAAATGATCGGCTCCGGCGAAATCAGCGCGGCCTTGGCGTTTTGCCCGTCGGCGTCGGCGATGTGCAATTCGTAGCGGGCCGGCCCGCTCTTGACGACGTAGGCGATGCGCGTTGAAAAGACACCGGGTTCGCCGGTCAGTTTTTCATGGATGAAATCGGCGATGCGATGGCCGGCGGCGCGCAGCATGTTCGTCGACGTCGTCAGAGCCTCGCCGCCGAGCGGCGTTTCACGGGCGATGTCGAAGAGCTGGAAACGCGCTTCCAGGCGTCCGCCGCCGCCGGGGCGCACGCTGCCGGCGGCCAGCGCGTCCGCGCCGCGCTCCTTCCATTCCGCGAACACGGGTCTGGCGGCCTCGTTCATCGACACGCCCTCGGCATCCACCATCCGGAACATGCCGCTGCGTTCGAGGTCGCCGCGCACGACGCTGGTCAGCGCGCGCGCGGAACCGAAATCGCCGCCGAAATCCGCGATGGCGACCGGAATCCGGTTGGCGCCGGCGCCGGTGATCTCGACGGTCAGCTCGGCGCGCGCCGCAGGCGCCAGGAAAAGAAAGGCCAGAACGCCGCTGGCGATCAGGTTCAAGCCGCGCGATGCGCGCGATGGGCGCGGGATTCGGAGCATGGGAGGCCGGTTTCCGGAAAAGAATGAAGAATTATATCGCCTTGCCGCGCCGGGGATTCGTAACGAAAGGTAATTCACTTGATCCCGCCGGGCCGCATGGGATATTTTGAATTTGCAACCCTTTGTTCTGGAAACGGCGAACTGGATTCCCGCTTGTCAAAGGAATGACCGAGAAAAGGATCGGTCATCATACGGACGTCTGATCCTTGGCGTCATCGCCTCGCAGTCCGTGGAAAAATTTTCCTGCGGACTTTTTTATTCCGGAAGATTAAAGCGGTTTCGATTCAGGTAACGACCATTCCCTTTCCTCGTCATTCCCGCGAATGCGGGAATGACGGGAGTCTGGTTTTTCCGACCGCTGTTCTGGATACCGGCTTCCGCCAACATGGCGAGGTTTGCGTTTCGCTTTTCATCGCGCCCGCCGTGGTTGACTTTCAAAGCTTCTCTCCGCGCTCTCCGTGGCCAATGCTTTCCGCTACGCTCGTTCTGCGCGGCGCGGTCGAGGAGGCTTTCGCCTTTGTCTCCTGTTAAGATTGCGCCGCACATTTCAATCTCAGGAAAAGACATGCCGGTAAAGATCATCGAAGGAACGCCGTCGGCGTATGCCTATCCCTTGCTCATCAAGCAGCTTCTGCATACGCCGCTGGCCGTCGCGCCCGAACAGGAAATCACGTATCAGGGAAAAATCCGCTATACCTACCGCGCGCTGAAGGAGCGCATCGGCCGCCTGGCCAGCGGTCTGGCCGGACTCGGCGTCAAGGCCGGCCAGACGGTCGCGGTGATGGACTGGGACAGCCATCGTTATCTGGAGGCTTTCTTCGCCGTGCCGATGATGGGCGCGATCCTGCAAACGGTCAACGTCCGCCTGAACGCCGAACAGATTCTCTATACGCTCAACCACGCCGGCGCGGAGGCGCTGCTGATCAACCGCGAATTTTTCCCGCTGCTCGCGCCGATCGCCGAGCGGCTGGAGAGCGTGCGCCGCTTCGTGCTGATCGACGACGAACAAGGGCCGGTCGAAGGCCCCGTGGCTTTCGCCGCCGAGTACGAAGCCCTGCTGGCCGCCGCCGATCCGGGGTATGAATTCGAGGATTTCGACGAAAACGCGCAGGCCACGGTGTTCTACACCACCGGCACCACCGGCCTGCCGAAAGGCGTCCGCTTCAGCCATCGCCAGCTCGTCCTGCACACGCTGGGAGTCGCCACGTCGGTCGGCACGGCGGCGGCCGGCGCGGCCATGCGCGCCGACGACGTCTACATGCCGCTCACGCCGATGTTCCACGTGCACGCCTGGGGCTTCCCCTACGTCGCCACGCTGCTGGGGTTGAAGCAGGTCTATCCGGGACGCTACGTGCCGGCCAGCCTCCTGAAGCTCATCACCGCCGAGCGGGTCACGTTTTCGCACTGCGTCCCGTCGATCATGCAGATGCTGCTCAGCCATCCCGATTCGGCGTCCTGCGATCTCGCTGGCTGGAAGGTGCTGATCGGCGGATCGGCCATGTCGGAGACGCTGGCGCTCGCGGCCTTGAAGCGCGGCATCGAGGCGGTGACCGGCTACGGCATGTCGGAAACCTGTCCGGTGGTCACCATCGCCCATCCCGGCGCGCGGGACGCGGCCAAACCGGTCGAGGAGCGGGCGCGCCTGTATGCCAAGACCGGCCTGCCGCTGCCGCTCGTCGATCTGCGCATCGTCACGCCCGAATGGACGGACGTTCCGCGCGACGGAGCGTCGACCGGCGAAATCGTCCTGCGCGCGCCGTGGCTCACGCAGGATTACCTGCACGCGCCGCAGGCGTCGGAAAACCTGTGGGCGGGCGGCTACCTGCATACCCAGGACATCGGCCACGTCGACGCGCGCGGCTACGTCAAGATCACCGATCGCACCAAGGACGTCATCAAGACCGCCGGCGAATGGGTTTCGTCGCTACAGATCGAGGACATCCTGAACAGCCACGAGGCCGTGCAGGAATCGGCGGTGATCGGCGTGCCCGACGAAAAATGGGGCGAGCGCCCCGTCGCGCTGGTGGTGTTGAAGCCCGATCACGCGGACAGGGTGAGCGAGCACGAAATCCGCGCCTACGCCGTCCGCCTCATCGAAGTGACCCATGTGTCGCGCCACGGCATCCTGCTGCAAGTGCGTTTCGTCAAGGAACTGGCCAAGACCAGCGTCGGCAAGCCGAACAAGCGCGCGATGCGGGAAGCGTGGCTGAAAGCGGCGTCCTGACGGCGAGGCGCTTTGCCGTTCCCGGCCTTCTCGCGTTTCCGCCGATCCGCGCGACGGGTGTGGACAATGCCTATTCCAGCGAGAAACGCCGTCGGTTGAAGCCTTTCTCATGAGGAAGGAGGCTCGCGCGACGGCGCGTTTCTGAATCAACCGCCTACGGATTCCCGTCATTCCTTTGATAAACGGGAATCCAGTTCCTTGCCTCCAGCCCGAAGGGCTGCCAGTCAAAGGATGCGATGCTGCGCGCCGGAATGTACGCGCCGGATCCCCGTTTATCAAAGGAATGACGGGGTTTCCTGCTTGTCCGCGTCTGGAAACGCCACCGCCCGATTCCTTCCGCCTCCGCGCCTTCCGTGGCTAAACCTTTCGCCTTTCGCCGCGTCCGCCGCGATCGGAAGGTTTGCCTCGCGGGTCAGAACGCCACGAGCAGCGCGTATTCGGCTTCCCTGAGCAGCGGCAGGGCGCGGGAGACGGCGTTTTCGGTGGTCTCGTTGTTCATGGGCAGGCTGACGCTGATCGCGCCGACCACTTTGCCCGAATGCGCGCGCACGGGCACGGCGATGCCCCGCACGCGCTGCGCGACCTGTTGTTCCAGCAGGGCGTAGCCTTCGTCGATCAGCTGCCGGACGGCTTTCTCGGTCGTGGCGGTGAACGGGGAATAGGGAACGAACTTGCGGCCGACGAGCCATTTGTCCACGTCCTCGGCGGAATAGGTGGACAGGATGGCGATTCCCGTGGCGGCCAGGTTCGCCGCGATGCGCGCGCCCAGCACGTAACCGACGTTCTGCACCATGTTCGAGCCGTCGCGCGCGACGAAAACGACATCGTTCTCGTCCATGACCGCGAAATAGGCCGCGCCTCCCAGCGCCAGGCTCGGTTTCTGCAAATGGGGCTGGACGGCGCGGGGAAACCGGGCCGAATCGAAATAGGACCAGTCGAGCCGCGGAACCTTGGGCGTCAGCCAGAAGAAATGCCCGTCGCTTTCGAGGTAGCCGAGGTGTTCCAGGGTCCGCAGGTAGCGCCGCGTGGCGGTGCGCGTGATTCCCGTGCGGCGGGACGCGGTCGATGCCGTCAGGCGGGGATGGGCGTCGTTGAACGCTTCGATGATCCGCAAGCCTTTGTCCAGGCCGGCGATCCAGTCTTTTTTGTCGAGCGGCGGCTTTTTGTCGATCATGGCGAATCGGTCATCCGGAAATCCCTGAATCAGCGTTTTTCAGCCGGCGCCGGCGATCGGTTTTTCTTCCCCGGCCACGTTCCCACGATTACCCCGTGGCGAATCCGCGTCAATGACGCCCGAACGTTTTCGCGCGATTATCGGCGCATGACGCGCGATTGTCGCGCGAATTTCGGGGGGGGGGGGGGGACGGCTTCCCGCACAAACCGGCTTCGGCAAAACATTTTTGCCGCGTGGACGCCGCGTCCGCCGGAGCCTTCCCGCCAGGCTCGTTTTCGCCCGGCAGCCGGCTCGCCAGGACTTTGTCCACGCGGTTCCTGCCCATGACCATGACCTCGAAACGGAAGCCCGTGGTTTCAAAAGCGTCGCCCACGGCGGGAATCCGTCCGAGGATGTACATGGCCAGACCGCCCAGCGTGTTGTAGGCGTTCTCGTCCTCGCCGGGAAGGTCGTCTTCGATTTCGGTCGCCGACTTCAGGCGCTCGATCGTCACGCCGCCGTCGATCAGCCAGGAATCGCCGTCCCGCTGCACGATGTCTTCCAGTTCCGAGGTGTCGGACGAGGGAACGTCGCCGACGATCGAGGCCAGCACGTCGGTCAGAGTCACCATTCCCTGAAGCTCGCCGTATTCATCGACGATCAGCGCGCATTGCTGGCGCGTCTTGCGGAAATTTTCCAGCAGATGCGTCGTGGTCACGCCTTCCGGCACGTACAGCGGCGGCCGCAGATACGGTTCGATGTCCAGCTTCTGGCCGGTCAGCGCGATTTTCAGCAAATCGACCGTGCGCAGGATGCCGGCGATGTGCTCCAGCCCGTCGCGGCAGACGACGATGCGCGTGAACGGACTCTCGGAGAGGCGCGCCCGGATTTCCTCCTCGGGCGCGTCGAGATCGAGCGCGTAGATGTCGTTGCGGTGCGTCATGATCGCGGCGATCCGCTGCTCGTCGAGGCGCAGCACGTTGGACACGATGGCCTGCTCGCTCTCGTGGAAAACGCCGGCCTCGGCGCCCTGCTCCATCAGCACGTTGATTTCGTCGTCGCTCACGGTCGACTCCGCGCCCGGCCGGGCGCCGATGGCGCGCAGGATCAGGCTGGACGACGAGGAGAGCAGCCAGACCAGCGGGCGCGCCACCTTCGAGAACAGGATCATCGGCGAGGCGATGACCGCCGCGATGGCTTCCGGCGCCAGCAAGGCCAGGCGCTTCGGCACGAGTTCGCCGACCACCACCGAAAAATAGGTCAGCAAGACCACGACCAGGGTCAGCGACAGCGCGTGGGCATAAGGTTGCAGCGGGGGAATGTCGGACAGCCAGGCGCTGAGCGGCTCGACCAGCGTGTTTTCCCCGATCGCGCCGCTGAGGATTCCCACGGTCGTGATCCCTATCTGGATGGTCGACAGGAACGCCGACGGCTCATGGCTCAAATCCAGGGCGTTCCTCGCGCCGGGCGAACCGTCGTCGGCCAGCTTCTGCAAGCGCGATTTCCTGGCCGACACGATGGCGATTTCAGCCATCGCCAGAAGGCCGTTGATCAAAATGAGCAGAAAAAGAAGGAACAGATCCATCCGGTGTTTGGAAATACCCTCGGCGAGCGAATGCGCCGATTATACCGGTTCGCCGTGGCCTTCACCGGTTCCACCCTCTTCGTCATTCCCTTGGCAAGCGGGAATGACGAGGAAAGGAAACGGCCGTCGCTCGAATCGAAAACGCTCCGGAAAGGGAATCACTCCCTGATTTGTCCGGTGCCGAGCACCACCCATTTCTGGCTGGTCAGTCCTTCCAGCCCGACCGGGCCGCGCGCGTGGATCTTGTCGGTGGAAATGCCGATCTCCGCGCCCAGTCCGTATTCGAAGCCGTCGGCAAAGCGCGTCGAGGCGTTGACCATGACCGACGCCGAATCGACCTCGCGCAGAAAGCGCAGCGCCCTGGCGTAGTTCCCGGTGACGATGCTGTCGGTGTGGTGCGAGCCGTAACGGTTGATGTGGGCGATCGCCTCATCGATCCCGTCGACCACCTTGACCGAGATGATCGGCGCGAGAAACTCGCTGGCGTAATCTTCCTCGCTCGCCGGCAGCGCCTCCTCGACCAGCGCCCGCGTCTCGGCGCAGCCGCGGATTTCCACGCCCCTGGCGCGCAGCATGGCGGCCACCGGCGGCAGCAGGTCTCCGGCGCGCGCGCGCGCGACCAGCAGCGATTCGGCGGTGTTGCAGGTGCCGTAGCGTTGTGTCTTGGCGTTTTCGACGATGCGCGCCGACATTGCCGCGTCGGCTTCGTCGTCGAGGTAGACGTGGCAATTGCCGTCGAGGTGCTGGATCATCGGCACCCGCGCCTCGGCAAGCAGGCGCGAGATCAGGCCCTTGCCGCCGCGCGGCACGATCACGTCGACATGCTCGCGCATGGTGATCAGGCAGCCGACGGCGGCGCGGTCGGTGGTGTCGACGACCTGCACGGCGTGGCGCGGCAGGCCCGCCGCCGCCAGGCTCTCGCGCACCAGCGCCGCGATCGCGCGGTTGCTGCGGATGGCTTCCGATCCGCCGCGCAGGATGGCCGCGTTGCCCGATTTCAGGCAAAGCGCGGCCGCGTCGGCGGTGACGCCCGGCCGCGCTTCGTAGATGATCCCGACGACGCCCAGCGGAACCCGCATCCGGCCGACCTGGATGCCGCTCGGCCGAATCTTCAGGCCGGTGATCTCGCCCACCGGATCGGGCAGGGCGGCCACTTGCTCGATACCCGCGGCCATGCCGGCGACGCTCTTTTCGGTGAGCGTCAGGCGGTCGATCATCGCCGCCGCCAGGCCGTCGGCGCGCGCGGCGGCAAGATCGGCCCGGTTTTCTTCCAAAAGTACGCTAAAATTGCGCCGGATGGCGTCAGCCAAGGCAAAGAGTGCCGAATTCTTGGCGTTGGCGTCGGCGCGGGCGATGGAACGGGAGGCTTCTCTCGCCTGCGATCCGAGGGTCGTCATGTACTGCTGGATATCCACGATCATCCGGCTCGTCGGGTAAAGCCGCATTATAGCCAGTCATTGCAGCTACTGTAGGTTTCCCGGATTGAACCATTGGGGAAAAATGGAATCCTAGTGGAATCACTTCATTCACGCTTGATATGAGTAAAAAGATGATTCTTCCCGCGGAGGTCAAACTCTGCGCCACTTGCAGCTTCTGGGACGGCGAAAGAAAGGTCGATCCGGAACTGGCCGTCGTCGTCGTCGAGGAGGCCTGCCGGGGCGAGTGCCTGGTCAAGAACAAGCATCTCCAGGGGTTGAACGACGAATTCGAGTGGCACAGCGATTGCCTGTGGGAGCACCTCGCGCCGGAAGCGCCAGAAGCGCCTGAGCGCGATGGCGGCGGCATCCTGGGCTTGCTCGGCCCGCGTTTCTGCGACGCCTAGCTGCGGCCGATCGCCTGACCAGCGGGGCGTCCGGACAAGGACATGCCCAGACGCAGGAATTCGTCCCAGACATCCCCCGCGCCGATTCCCTTGACCAGCCGGTCGATGCGCGCCGCGAGCCGCAGCGCCGCCCTAGCCTGATCCACGCCGATCCGCTGCACGGCCTTCCTGAAAAGGGCTTGCCGCGCGCCCCATACGCGCGCTTCCTTCAGCATCGGGTCGATCGGGCGGCCCTCGGCCAGGCCGGTCTTGACCTGCGCCAGCGCGCGCGCTTCCTCGGTCATGGCCCACAGGACGAGCGGCGGCGCTTCGCCTTCCTGACGCAGACCTTCCAGAGTCCGCGCCACGCGCGCCAGATCGCCCGACAGCAGCGCCTCGCGCAGGCCGTCCAGGCTATGGCGCGCCACGTCGAGCACGGCCTCCCGAATCTGCTCGAACGATAGCTTTCCCTGCGGATACAGGAGGCCGAGCTTGAGGATTTCCTGATGCGCCGCGAGCAGGTTGCCCTCGACACGCTCGGCGATGAAGCGCAGGCCGTCCGCGTCCGCGCTCTGTTTTTGGCGTTGCAGGCGTCCGGCGATCCAGGCCGGCAATTCTCCGAGATTCGGCGGCGTCGACTTGACCGTCACGCCGGCCTCGGTGAGCGTCTTGAGCCAGACCGCCTTTTCCTCGGCCCAATCGAGTCCCGGCAAAGTCACCAGCAGCAGCGCGTCCGGCGATGGCCGCGCGCAATAGTCCTGCAAGGCCGCGCCGCCCTCGCGGCCGGGCTTGCCGGTCGGAATGCGCAGATCGATGAGCTTGCGGCCGCCGAACAGCGACATGTTGCACGCCGCGCCGCCCAGCTCGTTCCAGTTGAAACCGGTCGTCGCCGTCAGCACCTCGCGCTCCGTGAAGCCCTGCCGCCGCGCCGCCGCGCGGATCGCGTCGGCGGCTTCGATGGTGAGCAGAGGCTCGTCGCCATAAACGGTATAGATGGACCGCGTCGCCTTTTCGAGGTGGGCGGCGAGCTGTTCTCCGCGCAGCAGCATGATTTCTCATTCCATGAGTGAATCGGCACGGGAGCTTTTTACCACAGAGACAAGGAAAAAGAGACACGGAGAAAGCCGGAAGATGGCGGCGGATCGGCGCAAACGGCCGGAGGCGGCTTCTGGCCCGCGCCGCGCTTTGTTAGAATGGCGGTTTTTCCGCGCCGCCGCGCGGCCCGAACGAACAAACCAGGGATCGCCTTCCATGCCCCGCAAAATCCTCGTCACCTCCGCCCTGCCGTATGCCAACGGCGCCATCCATCTCGGCCATCTCGTCGAATACATCCAGACCGACATCTGGGTACGTTTCCAGAAGATGCAGCCCAGGGACAGGGTCGCCGAATGCTGGTACGTCTGCGCCGACGACACGCACGGCACGCCGATCATGCTGCGCGCGGAAAAGGACGGCGTCACGCCGGAGGCGCTGATCGGGCGCGTGCATGGCGAGCACGCGAGGGATTTCGCCGGTTTCCACGTCGCTTTCGACAATTTCCACAGCACGCATTCGCCGGAAACCCAGGCGTTTTGCAACACCATCTATGCCCGCCTCGAAAAAAACGGGCTGATCGAGAAGCGCACGATCGAGCAATACTACGATCCGGTCAAGCAGTTGTTCCTGCCCGACCGCTTCATCAAGGGCGAATGCCCGAAATGCGGCGCGAAGGATCAATACGGCGACAACTGCGAAGCTTGCGGCGCGGCCTACACGCCGAACGAACTGAAGAATCCGTATTCGGCGGTATCGGGCGCCAGGCCGGAACTGCGCGATTCCGACCATTATTTCTTCAGGCTTTCGGACGCGCGCTGCCAGGGTTTTCTGCGCCGCTGGACGCGCGAACCCGGACGCCTGCAACCGGAAGCGGCCAACAAAATGCAGGAATGGCTGGGCGGCGAGGGCGAAAGCCGGCTGACCGACTGGGACATTTCGCGCGACGCGCCGTATTTCGGCTTCGAGATTCCCGGCGCGCCAGGCAAGTATTTCTACGTCTGGCTCGACGCGCCGATCGGCTACATGGGATCGTTCAAGAACCTGTGCGACCGGCGCGGCATCGACTTCGACGCCTGGTTCAGGCCCGATACCGAGACCGAGATGTATCACTTCATCGGCAAGGATATTTTGTATTTCCATGCGCTGTTCTGGCCGGCCAAGCTCGAACATGCCGGCTTCCGCACGCCGAGCGGCGTTTTCGCGCACGGCTTCCTGACCGTCGACGGCGCCAAGATGAGCAAGTCGCGCGGCACCTTCATCACCGCCGAAAGCTACCTCGAAACCGGCCTCGATCCCGAATGGCTGCGCTACTACTACGCCGCCAAGCTGAACGCCACGATGGAGGACATCGACCTCAACCTGGAGGATTTCGTCGCCCGCGTCAATTCCGACCTGATCGGCAAATACGTCAACATCGCCAGCCGCTGCGCCGGCTTCATCGGCAAGAAATTCGGCGGCCGGCTCGCGGCGGCCGGGGCCGAATGGCAAAAGCCCCTGCGCGAGGCGTCCGCCCGCATCGCCGAAGCCTACGAACAGCGCGAATTCGGCCGCGCCCTGCGCGAGATCATGGCGCTGGCCGACGCGGCGAACGTTTTCGTCAACGACAAAAAACCGTGGGAACTCGCCAAACAGGCGGGCCGGGAAGCCGAACTGCACGCCGCCTGCTCGCAGGCCATCGAGGCTTTCCGCCTGCTGACGCTGTATTTGAAGCCGGTGCTGCCCAGGGTCGCCGGAGCCGTCGAGGCCTTTCTCGGCATCGCGCCGCTCACCTGGGACGACGTGGCGGCGGCCCTGCCGGAAGGCCACGCGATCAATGCCTACAGCCACCTGATGACGCGCATCGACTCCAAACGGGTTGCCGCGCTCGTCGAAGCCAACAGGGAGTCGCTCGCGCCCGCCCAGGCGAAGAAGGAAGAAACCCCGGAAAAGAAGCCGGAAACGGGGACAGAGATAGGGACAGGGGCAGGAACGCCCGCGTCCGCCGACGCCGGTGGCGGGACGATCGGCATCGAGGACTTCATGAAAGTGGAACTGAAGGTCGCGCGGATCGTCGACGCCGGTCACGTCGAGGGCGCGGAGAGGCTCGTCCGCCTGTCGCTCGACATCGGCGAGGAAAAACCGCGCCAAGTCTTCGCCGGCATCAAGTCGGCCTACGACCCGGCGCGGCTCGTCGGCCGCATGACGGTGATGGTCGCCAACCTCGCGCCGCGCAAGATGCGCTTCGGCCTCTCCGAGGGCATGATCCTCGCCGCCTCCGACCCCGAAGGCAAAACCCCCGGCATTTTCCTGCTCGCCCCGGACAGCGGCGCGCAACCCGGTATGCGCGTGAAATGACGCCGCCGCCGTCCGGCGGATGAAAGCGCAAGGGGTTTCGTGGGGTGAGCCGTGTTTTCCCCCACGGCCTCATCCTCCCCGGAAAACCCGCCGATCGGTTCCGGGCGCGGCGGGAATGGGCCGCCGCCGAGATGACATCCATTGCTCTTTCATTTCCAAATCGATCGCGCCGCAAAGACGAGCCGCGGACAGCGCAAGCGGCGCGGCAAGGCAAAGCCGGCAGGCGCGGGCCATCCGGAATTGGAATGAGCGCGAATCCCCGGAAATCCGGCCGCCCGGCGCAGGGGATGGCGCGATGGTTCCGGTGACGCCGCTTCCGGAAGAAGCAAGCCTTGGCGCGGGGCATGGATTTTTTCGGATTTTCGCCGCCCTTCGTCGAAGCGCGCGGCGGAAATCTCAAAAACTCACCGCGAATCCTTCTCCGGCCCTGGGCAGGGTCTCCAGCAGGGGAGAAAGGCCGGGGATCGGGGAGCGCGGCGTCAGGGTGAGGCGGCCGTCGATCCTGGACTGGCCGATGTCGAACGCGCCTTTCCCGGCGATTTGCAGCACCCCGGTGACGGTGGCGATCTGCCAGTCGCCCTTGCCGCCGGCGTCCCCCTTGCAATCGAGCCGGTAACTGCCCAGTTCCCCCTGCGGCGAAAGCGGCGTGAACAGATGCTCGATCGCCGCCGAGACCGTGATCGGCGAATGCGGACTCAGGTTTTTCGCGGTGACGCGCAGCGCCGCGCCCAATTGCGCCGATTTGAGCCGCGGATGCAGCGCGGCCAGCGGTTCGAGCGGCAGGACCAGATTGACTCCGTTCAATTCCACGCCGCCGGGGCGCACCGCCAGTTCGAGCCGGCTCGTCTCGCCCGACGACCGGCCGGTGATCGACCAGGCCAGTTTCGCGTCCAGCAGCGCCTCCGGCAGGAAGTCCCAGGCGATTTGTTCCTGGACGAGCACGCCGCCGACACCGGCGGCGGAAGCCCGGCCGCTCCAGAGGGTGCCTTCCACGCCCCTCGCCTGGATTTCCGGCGGCAGGGCGAGCGTGGCGAAACTCGCCGGCAGGCGGACGACCAGGGCGATGACGAAGACGCCGGCGGCGAACAGGAGCGTCCGCCACGCGGGAAGCGAGCGCCGTTTCATGGATTGCGCTCCAGTTCGACGACGACGCGCGCGTTTCCGTCGGCGGAACCCTCGCTCCTCGCGCTGAACACCACGGCGCGGGTACCCGTTTGGCGGCGCAGGTCATCCAGCGTGTCGAGCGCCTCCTTCATCGGCATTTCCGGCAGGCGCATTTCGACGCGCGTCGGCGACAATGCCCGCAGTTCCGCGCTGATCTTGCTTTCGGCGAGCCGGCCGTACAGTACGCTGCGCAGATCCTCGCCCGCCTGCCGCGCCGCCGCGCTGGCCGCGCCCGCTCCGGCGGTTGGTTGCGCGCGCATGCGGGTGAGCAGCATTTCCAGTTCGGGAACCCTTTTTTCCAGGACGCCGATGCGCTGGAACAACGGCGCGCACACACCGAACCACAGCGCCAGCACGGCGACGGACGCCGCCCATATCACGAGGATCCGGCGCTCCCGCCCGGAACGTTCCTGCCACCACTGCCATGCTTTCTGCTGGATCGGCACGATGCGCCCCTTCAGCGTTGTTCCCGCCCGGGGCGGTAGAGGAATTGCGTGAAGCCCGGCCCGGCCGGCGTTTTTTCCGGCTTGCCGGCCGCTTCGAGCCGCGACTGGTATTGCGCGGCGTCGCTGTCGGTCAGGGTCAGGCGCACGCCCGCTTCGCTGGCCTCAATGCCGCGCGGCTTGACCGGAATCTTGAGGCGGGCCGCGAGGCCGATGGCCGCGTCGAGCGCGTCATCCCGCGTCTGCGTGGATTCGCGCCGCTTGCTTTCCCATTGCAGGATGGGATCGACGATCGGCGTGCCGGGAAAGGCCGCCGCGAACGTCTGCCGGATTTCATGCTGGAGATTCGCCGCGCGGTTTTCCAGATGCCGCCAGTGCGCGACGGCGGCGAGCAGGGCCAGGATGATCGAAGCGGCCAGCAGCGCGCCCGTCGCGCGCAGCGGCCGCAGATCGAGCCGCCGGCTGGCGAGGCGCGCGAGCGCCGGGGGCAAGGCGGCCCGGCCGCCGGGCGGGCAGGGCCGGCGCGCGATGTCCCCGGCGCGCTGGAGCGCCTCGCCGCCCGCGAGCTGGGCGATCACCGCCTCGGCCGCTTCGTTGCCGGCGATACCGAATTGTCCCGAGGCGGTGCGGAAGATCGTCCCGCCCGTCGCCGCCGCGAAGACCGTCGCGTTTTCGCTCTCCGGCAGCAATTCGTACTCCGGGACGAGGCCGTCCGCGTACCGGCCGGCGGCCGCCAGGCGTTCCAGGGCGCCTTCGAGCCAGCGGCGGCCGCATACCCAAACGCGCCGCTCGATTCCCTTTGACGCGCCGGATACGGCGAGCGCGTCGGCCCGGTCGCCGAGCAGACGGTCTTCAAGCGCCTGCCGGATCAGCGCGTCGAGGTGCTTGCCCGCCCGTTCCGGCAGTTCGAGCCGGTGCATCGAGACGCGGCAGGCGGGCAGGAGGATTTCCAGTTCGTCCGCGTCCGGCAGGGCGTCGGCCGGACTCACTCCATTCCCGGACAGGACGTAGCCGGCGGAAAAGCCGCTCCACGCGAGGCCGGACCACGCATCGCCCGGCGGCAGGCCGACGCGCAGGATGGAGAAACGCTGCGGAACGGCCATGATCCGTCAGCCCTCCCTCGTCACGCGCAGCACTTCGTCGAGCGTGGTTTCGCCCTCCAGCACGCGCGCCACGCCGTCGTCGCGCAACAGCGTCATGCCGTTTTTCAGCCCCTGGTCGCGTATTTCCTGCTCGTTGCCGCCGCGGTGCACCAGGGCGCGGATCGTTTCGTCCACCACCAGCAGCTCATAGAGGCCGGTGCGCCCCCGGTAGCCGGTCTGGTTGCACACGGCGCAGCCCACCGCGCGGTAGAGCGTGCGCGGGCGCTTGAGTCCGAGCAGATCCCGTTCGCCGGTGTCCGGCTTGTAGGCTTGCCGGCACTCCGGGCACAGGCGGCGCGCCAAGCGCTGCGCCAGCACGCCGATGGTCGAGGAGGCCAGCAGGAACGGCTCGATGCCCATGTCGACCAAGCGGGTGATCGCGCTCGGCGCGTCGTTGGTGTGCAGCGTGGCCAGCACCAGGTGGCCGGTCAGCGACGCCTGCACGGCGATTTGCGCCGTCTCGCGGTCGCGGATTTCGCCGATCATGATGACGTCCGGGTCCTGCCGCAGGATCGCGCGCAGGGCGCGGGCGAAACTCATGTCGATGCGCGTGTTGATCTGCGTCTGCCCGACGCCGTCGAGGTCGTATTCGATCGGGTCTTCGACGGTCATGATGTTCGTGGTGTGGCTGTCCATGCCCGAAAGCGCGGCGTACAGCGTGGTCGTCTTGCCGGAGCCGGTCGGGCCGGTGACGAGCAGGATGCCGTGCGGCTGCCGCAGCAGGTGTTGCAGGCTCCCGAAGGTTTCCGGGCGCATACCGAGCTTTTCGAGTTCGAGCCGGCCCGCCGATTTGTCGAGCAGGCGCAGGACGACGCGCTCGCCGTGGCCGGCGGGCAGGGTCGACACGCGCACGTCGACCGGCCTGCCGGCGATCCTCAGCGCGATCCGCCCGTCCTGCGGCAGGCGTTTTTCGGCGATGTCCAGCCCGGCCATGACCTTGACGCGCGAAACCATCGCCGCGTGCAGGCCCCGCTTGGGTTCGATCACGTCGCGCAATTGCCCGTCGACGCGGAAACGCACGGTCGCCCGCGTCTCGAACATCTCGAAATGCACGTCGGAGGCGTTTTCCCGCAGGGCCTGCGCGAGCAGCGTATTGATGAGCCGGATGACCGGAGCGTCCTCCTCGACGTCCATCAGATCTTCGAGTTCCGGCATTTCTTCGAGCAGGTTTGCGAGGTCGTCCATGCCCGCCAGGTCGTCGACCATGCTCGCCGCGCCCGTGCCCGCCTCGTTGAAGGCCCGCGCCAGGCGTTCCTGGAACGCGCCGGATTCCAGTACCTGCACGTTGAGCGGCTGCGCGTAGTGGCGCTGCAATTCGCTCAGCGCGCCCGGATCGCCCCCGGCGCGGAACAGCACGCGGCGGACGCCGTTTTCCTCGCCGGCGTCGAACAGCCCGAATTCCCTGGCGTAGGCGTAGGTGACGACGGAATCACTCATGGAACCACGTGGGCATGTCGTCGACGTCCCTGGGGCCGGCGGATGGGGACGAGTCGAGCGGCGGCAGTTGCACGGGCGCTTCGTCCGCGGGCGTGGCGAATTTCGCCTGCTCGGCGCGCAGGTATTCGTAGCGTTCCGACGACAGCGCCTGGCTCGATTTTCCGTCGCGCAGGATGGTCGGCCGCAGGAAGACCATCAGATTGACCTTCGAGCGGTCGCGCGTCTCGTAGCGGAACATGCCGCCGAGCCAGGGGATGTCGCCCAGGAGCGGCACCTTGAATTTCGATTCGGTCACTTTGTCCTCGATCAGGCCGCCGAGAACGATCGTCTGGCCGTCGTCGACGAGCACCTTCGTGTCGATCTGGCGAACCTTGGTGGCGAGGCCCGCGCCCGCGGTGTCGACCGAGTTGTCGACGCTGGAAACCTCCTGGGCGACGGTCAGGGTGATCGAGCCGCTGTCGGAAATCTGCGGCTTGATCTTGAGCACGATGCCCACGTCCTTGCGTTCGACGGTCTGGAACGGGTTGGTCGTGCTGCCGGAGACCGTGGTGTAGGAGCCGGTCAGGATCGGGATGTTCTGCCCGACCATGATCCGCGCCTCCTCGTTGTCGAGCATCAGCAGATTGGGCGTGGACAGGACATTGCCGGCGCCGTTGCTTTCGAGCGCGGTGGCCAGCACGCCGATGTTGCCGGCAAAGAGTCCCAGGCTGAAGGTCTGGGGAAGCTGCATCGAACTGGCGAGATAGCCCGAATACAGGGCGCCGAGGTTGGTGGCCGTCGGACTGATGTTGGACACCACGCCTCCCATGCTCGATCCCGACGAGTTCGTGCCGCCGGCGGCCCATTGCACGCCCAGCTCCTCGCCCCTGGAGACATTGACCTCGGCGATCAGTGCCTCGATGTAGATTTGCGCCCGGCGCACGTCCAGCTTGTCGATCACCGCGCGCAGGTTGTTGTAGATGTGATCCGGCGCGGTGATGACCAGGGCGTTGGTCGTGCTGTCGGCCCGGATGATGACCGTCGCGCCGCCCACTTCGACGCTCAGGCCCGACGCCGACGGTTGCGCGCCGCCGATGGACGACGTGGAACCGCCGGAGAGCATCGACGTTTGCGAGGACGCGCCGTTGGTAGCGCCGCTGGCGGACGTTCCGCTGAAACTCGAACCCGTGCCGGACAGTCCGGAGGTCATGGAAGAGGCGCCCGTCCGCGAAAACCCCGACGACGAGGAACTGTCGTCGCCGCTGCCCGTCAGGATGCCCTTCAGCGTGTTGGCCAGCGCCACGGCCTCGGCGTTGCGCAGATAGACGACGTTGATGTTGCTGCCGGACGCCGCCGGCGTGTCGAGGTTGGCGACCAGCGCGCGAATCTGCCTGCCGTGCGCGCTCGCCTGGCTGCGCACGAGCAACTGGTTGTTGCGGACGTCGGAGACGACCACCGTGCGCCTGACTCCCTCCGGGAGCGGCATGGGCGAGGCCACGCCCTGGACGAAAACCTCCGGCATCAGGCGGCCGATGGTTTGCGCCACGTCCAGCGCGGAGGCGTGCCGGATGCGGATCGGGATGATGTCGTTGTCCGCCGGCTGGTCGATGACGTCGACGATCTCGCTGACGCGGGTCACGTTGTCGGCGTAATCGGTCACCACGATGGCGTTGCCGCCGGGGTAGGCGGCCAGGAAATTGGCCGAGGAAGCCAGCGGGCGCAAGGTCGTCACCAGTTGGGCGGCCGATGCGTGGGTGAGCGGGAAGACCTTGGTCACGATCTGGTCGCCGGCGGCCCGGCCCGCGCGCGAAAAGACCTGCATGGCCTGGGTGCGGGCGTCGGCGTCCGGCATGACCTTGACGATGCTGTCGTTTTCCACCGCCGTGAACCCCTGCTGGCGCAGGGCCGAGAGCAGGATCGGATAGATCAGCGAGCGATCCACGGGCTGGCTCGAAACGATGTTGACCGTGCCCTTGACCTTCGGGTCGATCAGGAAATTCTTGCCGGTGATGATGCCGACGGCCTTGATCGTGGACTCGATGTCGGAGTTGACGAAATTGAGTGTCACCGCGTCGTCGGCCGCCCGCGCCGCCGTCAGGCCGGCACAGAACAGCAGAACGCACAGAAACGGACGGATGGAATGGTTTTTCATGATTTTTTATGGCTGGATGTCGTAACGCTGGGTCATGGAAGCGCCGCGGCGGATGAGTTCGAGGTCTACCGACGGGCTTTGTCCGAAGTGGAAAAAAACGAGTGAAACATCGGCGAGCTGCGTGAGCGGGCGCTGGTTGATTTTCTTGAGCACATCGCCGTCCCTGAGCTGCAACAGCCTGGCGAACGGCTGCGCCGCCGCCCGGTCGATGCGGATTCCGCCGTCCGGCGCGTTGGACAGCCCCTTGTCCCAGCCGGCCACGTTGCTGTCGCGCATCACGCCCACCATCTGCCCGCGGGTGATGCGGATCGCCCGCGCCGCCGGGGGTTTTGCCGGCGGCGCGGCGGCGGCGGGAGCGGGGGTGATGGCGGAACGCGGTTCCGCCTGCGGCAATTCGATCGCCTGCCGGATTCCGCCGCGCTCTATCGTGGCGCGGCTCGGTTCGACGGAGAGCAGGCGGCCCCCGGAATCGACGGAATCTCCCGTGCGCACCGCGATGCCCTTGCCGTCGCCGCCCTTGAGCAGGGCCACGCCGTCCCGGCCGGCGATGACGGCCATGAGCGAATACTCGCTCGCCGCCGGCGCGTCGGCCTGGGTCTCGACGCCAAACCAGCCGAGGAAAGCGTCGCGGGATTCAGCGTGGGCGGGCGCTTGCCGGGGCGGCGTCGGCATCGGCCCCGCCGTGCCCGGCGCGAACAGCCACCACGCCATTCCGGCGGCCTGCCAGCAGACCAGCGCCACGGCGGCGCGCTCGATCCACGGGAAGAGCCTCGCCGCTAGAACGCGCGCGCGATTCGGGAACATCATGATCGCGCCGTTCCCTTATCCCCTGGTCGAGGGAAGCGACTCGTCGCGCCGCGAAAGCGGGGCCGCGCCTCCGTCCGCCGCTTCCAGTCGCCTGGAATCGCCGGTCTTGCTCCCGCCCTCCTCCGCGCTCTCGCGCATCCCTTCCCTGAATCCCTTGACGGCGCCGCCCAAGTCCTCGCCGATGTTGCGCAATTTCTTGGTGCCGAACACCAGCGCGACGATCAGCAGAACGATCAGCCAGTGCCAGATACTGAAACTTCCCATAGGTTTCTCCCCAATTCCGTTTGAGCCTTCACCAGCCGGTCACGATCCCCCGATCCGGGGATCGCTGATGATAACCCGTAATCACGACGCCGACTATCCTGTTTCTCTTTTCAATGGCCCGATTCCGGTTCCGGCCTGAAGCGTTTTTGAATCGGCCGTCTGCCAATTTCCGTCACTCCCCTGATGAGCGGGAATCCCGCGTCCACACATTCCCGCCATTCCGGCGCAAGGCGGAATTCGATTCGTTCGCCAAAGCCAGATTTTTCAACCTGGCTTTATATCAGGCGAACGCCAGCATCAAGCGCCCCACCGACCCGGCCGTAGGCTTCACCTTGATTTCGATGTCGTATCCGAGACGGCTCAGGCAAATCATCAGCTTGCGTTCGGAGAGGTTGGAAAAATCCCCTCGCATCATGGCGGAGACTTTTGGCTGCGGGATGCCCATGCGCCGCCCAGCTTCTTCCTGCGTCAATCCGAGTCGACGCACGGCGCGGGTGATCTCGATCACCAGCCCGGACTTGATTTTCAGCTTGCCGGCGTCGGGCAGGCCAAGGTCGGCGAAAACGTTCCCCGAACCGATCTCCATCTCGATGTCTTCAAATGCGCGCTTTGCCATGTTGCAGCTCCTTTACTCGTGCCTCGGCTTGCTTGAGCCGGTCCCGGATGATGTCCATGTCCTTTTTCGGAGTTTCGATTCCCCGTTTGCTCTTTTTCTGGAAACAGTGCAGGACGAACACGGCTTCCACGAATCTCACTGTATAAGACAGCCCGGTACGTGCCGTCCGTGTCGTCCTCGATGATTTCGAGTACGTACGCGCCGCCAAAGCCCTTGAGCGTCTTCGTCGCGCCGTGCCGGTCGCCGCGTTGCGCGAAGTCCAGGGCATGGTCGAAGATTGTCGTTCACCAAAAATGGAGCGCGGGCGTCACGCCCGCGCTCCAATCGAAAACCATTGCCCGTGACGGCAAAAAAACGCCCCTGGCGGTAAGGCCCAGGGGCGCGTGGCCTCATTTACGCTTTGTAGTCCGGATCGGTCACGGGTGTGATCGGCGAAATGAAAGTGATGAGGCTGTTCATGTTGTTGACGAAAGTGCTGGTCTGGATGATCGGCTGCACTGTGGGCGGATTCGTCGTGTAGGGCGGCATGTTCGGCATCTGATTCCCCAAGGAGTTGGCGAATGGCGAGGTGTCGTACTGGTCGCCGACGTGCCGGCTCATGTACTCCTTGCCGTAGTACGGCGCGCTCGGGCCGTTCTGGGTGTAGGCGTTGGTGAAGGTCGACTGGTTGACGGTCCAGTAGCTCTTATCGCCCAGGGAGTCGACAAGCGCGGTGGCCTGCGCTTCGGTCTGGGTGTCCGTTCCCTTGACCGTGCCCGCGAACAGATGCGGGAAGTCTATTTCGCCGTTGACGTAGAAATACTTCGGCAGGGGCTTCTCGCTCATCGTGTTGAGCGGCGAGGCCGCGACCATCCTGGCGATCTGGTCGTTCGTGAGCGCCATCATCCGGGTGTACGCGCTGAGCGCGGTGCCCGGCGAGGTGGCTAGGCCGCTCCCCACGCCGTAATGACTGGGGGTGTTGTGGCAGTCGTAGTCGAAGTAGTACCCACCGTTCCAGATGTTGGAACCGTAACGGTGCACGAAGCGCGGCCGGTTGGTGTACAGCTCCACCATGCGCGTGTGCGTGCTCGTGCCGCTCAGATTGATTTCCGGCCCCGATACTTGATCGGCTCTCAACCCGCAGCCGCTCTCGTTTATCCACCTGATGACGTCGGGGATGTCGACGAGATAGCGCTTGTTGCCGGTGAGCCGGAAGAAATGGAGCAGCAGATTGCAGTTGGCGACCGAAACGGCCGGGGATATCCCGCGCGCTTCATAGGTGCGCGCGGCGGCGGGCGCGCCGGCCGGGCGCAGGAAGCCGTAGGCGTCGACCGTGTCGGCGGACAGGTGCTGGAGGCTCCAGCCGCATTGCTTGGAGAGGCCGTTGCCGTTGCCGATGGTGGCGCGGGGAGCGTTTTCGGTAAGACCGGCAACGTTGCCGAGGCTGGAGGTGTTCATGTGGTCTTGCACCCAGGCGGGAATCTGGTCGACACCGGGATCGAACCGCCACAGGGTATTGACCACGCAGTCCATGGCGTCGATGATGCGCTCTTTCAGATCCATGCGCCCCAGGCCGAACATGCACAGCGTCAGGAGCTTGATGTTCTCGGCGATCACGTCGTCGTTGAAGGTCAGGAAGTTGGTGTAGTCGCCATCTTCCATGCCGCTGAAGATGCCGGTGTACCCGACTCCCGGCCCGCCGGGGCCTCGGGTGATCCAGTCGCCGTTCTGCTCGCCGGACTTCAAGCGATCCCAGTTGCCGGTGCTGTCGCCGGTGTACGGCGGCCAGTTGGGCGCGGGCATCGAAGCCGTGGCGGCGTAGTACCGGGGGAAACGCTGCGGCCAGCCGCCCTTGACGATGCCGCTCTTGAACTGCGCGTCGATGATGAAGTCGATGACCTTTTCGATCGAGGCCTTGAAGCGCGGGTCTTTCTTTTCCAGGTACATGCGCAGCATGAACTGCCCGACGATCGCCGTATTGGCGTCGTCGAAGGTGGCATTGCCGTAGTAGTGCTGGAATTCTTCCAGCCGCCAGCCGTTGATGCCGACGGTTTCATACCATCTCTTCAGCGAGGCTTCGCCCGCGAAGTCGTAGATGTAGTTCCATCCGCCCGACGGGTGCTGCGCTTCGAGCAGCGCCAGCGCGGTGCGCTCGGCGGCCTTGTAGAAGGTCTCGTCGCCGGTGGCGTGGTAGGCGTCCAGGAAGCAGTGCCCCGCGTTCGGCGTCGACGACGACTGCATCCAGCACATCGTGGGGAAGGCTTCCATTTCGCCCCAACGCTTGGTCGGATCGGCCGCGTTGACGTACCACACATAGGAACCCCGGTACGAGACGGTCTCGTCCATGTACTTGGTGGCGCGCCGCATGGCGTCCTTGACCGACTGGCGAACGGGATCGGGATCGACGGGCGGTTCAACCGGCGGATCGACTGGATCTACCGGCGGATCGACTGGATCTACCGGCAGTTCGAGGTCATGACCTCCTCCTCCCCCCCCCCCACCTGCGGCGGTTGACAATGCGACGGCGCCGGCGACGGAACCGAGAAAAGCTCTGAGTTTCATGATTTCTCCCAGACAATGACGTAACGATTGAATTCAAGGGGCCGCCCACCTGCCCGGCAGCTTGGCCATCGGGTTCATTCTCGAAACCCGATTGAGCATAATCATCCCAACAAAAAAGCGTTGTGTCAATTTTTTGGAACATCGTTCCGTTTTTTGGAATTCTCAACCGGAGAACCGTGATCGAATCGCGGCGGACGCCGGCGCGAAAAGCCTCTCTCTATCGAGGGGCGTGACGGAGAAAATCCCGCTCCGGCGCGAAGCGCCGCGAACCAGGCGCTGGATTTCCGCCCGCGCGCGGGATGGTGGAAATTCATCGTAAAACTGGCTTCGGTTTGAACCCCCGCCCTGAAGGCGCGGCGCGAAGGCTGAAACCCCCCGGCCTGGAAGGCCGGGGTTTCGACCGTGGCTACCTGGAAGGGGGGTAAACCCCTTTCAAGTCCGTTGACCGCGGCAGGCATGAATGCCTGTCGCTAATGAGTTGCTGGGCGGTTGATTCAAAAACGCTCTAAACTGTCCGCGCTTTTGTCGACTTCGCCTTGCCGCGCCGGGGCGCTGCCCGCGCCTCGCCTTCGCGGCGCAAACGATGGAATGAGGAGGACGCTCATGGAAAAACCGTTCCGGGCCGCCGTCGCCGCGCGCCAATGGCGCGCCTGCCCGGCCGGCGCTGGTTTTGCCTTTTTCCCGCCATCGCGTGATCGCGGCGGGCGGCGGTCTGGGCGGGTTCGCCCGGCGAGGCGGCGGATTTCTCCTCGAAGTCAAGCGTTGGCTGCTGGCGCATGAACGAAGCCGCTGAGATAAACCCGGCCGATCTCGCCGAGATCGACGCCTTTTGCGACGCGCTGTGGCTGGAGGACGGCCTGGCCAAGGCCTCGCTGGACAGTTATCGCGGCGACCTGACCGGATTCGCGCGCTGGCTGGCGGAGGATCGATCGGCCTCGCTTTGCGCGGCGGACGATCTGGCGCTGGCCCGTTTCGTGGCGAGCCTGTCGCAAACCCGGCGCGCTTCGTCGCAGGCGCGCGTCATTTCGACGCTGCGGCGTTTCTACCGCCGTCTGCTGGCGCAAGGCCGGATCGCGCGCGACCCGATGTTGAGGATCGTCATGCCGGTGAGGCCGGCGCGCCTGCCCAAGGTGTTGTCGGAAAGCAAGGTCGAGGCGCTGCTGGCCGCCCCGGACGTCGGCGCGCCGCTCGGACTGCGCGACCGCGCCATGCTGGAGACGCTGTACGCGACGGGCCTGCGGGTCTCCGAACTGGTCGGCCTCAAGCGGCACGAGATCAGTTTCGACATGGGGATCGTGCGGGTTTTCGGCAAGGGCGGCAAGGAGCGCCTGACGCCGCTCGGCGAGCAAGCCATCGACTGGACGCGCCGTTATCTCGACGAAGCCCGGCCCGGCCTGCTCGGAGGGCATCGCAGCGACGCGCTGTTCGTGACGGCGCGCGGCGGCGGCATGACGCGCCAGGCGTTCTGGCATCTCGTGAAACGCTACGCCCTGTTGGCCGGAATCGCCCCGGAAAAACTGTCGCCGCACGTCCTGCGCCACGCCTTCGCCACGCACCTGCTCAACCACGGCGCCGACCTGCGCGCCGTGCAATTGCTGCTGGGACACGCGGACATTTCGACGACGCAAATCTACACCCACGTCGCCCGCGAACGCCTGAAACTGCTGCACGCCCAACACCATCCGCGCGGCTGAACGATTCCGGAAAAACGGGGGCCGGGGCGCTTCCGGTTCGAATACGTCGACGAACTCCGCGTCACTCCATTCATGAACCCCAGCGCGCGACGCCGCATTCTTTGACCATGCCGCCCTTCGGGCTGGAAACAAGGAACTGGATTCCCGCGTTCGCGGGAATGACGAAAATTTATGGGGGCTTGATTCAAAAACGCGCTATCGCGCAAGTCGCCTTTCTCAAGAGGAAGGTTTTGATTGGAGCGCGGGCGTCCCGCCCACAAGGCAGACGAAGCGGGCGGGACGCCCGTGCTCCAATGAGAGGGAATTCGGCGGAACGGATGTCCGGCGGATGGTTTCGCGAGCGTTGGGGGTTCGGCGCAGAGACAAGCCCCTTTTGAGGGAGGTGTCACGCTGAAGGCGTGACGGAGGGAGTGAGGCGGTTGGATTTCCAGACGCGGACAAACAGGAAAACCCGTCATTCCCGCGCAAGCGGGAATCCAGCGCGTACCTTCCGGCGCATAGCGCCGCATCCCTTGGATTTGACCATGCCCCCTTCGGGCTGGAGGTCACGAACCGGATTCCCGCTTTCGCGGCAATGACGGGGAGGCGGGGCGTCGTCGCTTGAACCGGAAACGCTTCGGCCACGGAATGCACGGGGAGGCGCGGGGGAAATCCCGTGATAAGTCCTTGTTTCCCTTAGTGTTTTC
>JAIRPF010000009.1 GCA_031257115.1 Accumulibacter sp. | reverse complement strand
CGGACGCGGCGGCGCGCGCGTGGGATTCTTTTCCCGGAACGGAGACGGAGCCGCGATGACGCGCCCCGGCGATTCCGGTCTTCCCCTGTCGCTGTTGCGGTTCTACGACACGGCGCCGCATCCGTGCGGCTATCTGCCCGGACGGCAGGCCGTCTCGCGCGTGGCCCTGCCGTTCCAGTGGGTCGACGCCGGCGTCTACGGCGAGCTGGTCAGGCGCGGATTCCGGCGCGGCGGCGAGTTCGCGTATCGCCCGGCCTGCCCGGATTGCGGGGATTGCGTGCCGGTCCGCGTGCCGGTCGCCCGCTTCGTCCCGGACCGTGGCCAGCGGCGCTGCCTGAAGGCGAACCGGGCGCTCGCGGCGCGCGAACGGCCGCCCGTCTTTTCCGAGGAACATTACCGCCTCTACCGGCGCTATCAGGCGCGACGCCATCCCGGCGGCGGCATGGACGGCGACGACCGCGAGCAGTACGCGCGATTCCTGCTGCGAAGCTACGTCGACACCCGGCTGGTGGAATTCCGGGACGCCGGCCGGCTGCGCATGGTCAGCGTCATCGACGTGGTAGACGACGGACTCTCGGCGGTCTATACCTTTTTCGATCCGGAATCGCCGGCGGCGAGTTTGGGCACTTACGGCGTGCTGTGGCAGATTCGCCAGTGCCTCGCCAACGAACTGCCTCATCTCTACCTTGGCTACTGGATCCGGGAATGCCGCAAGATGAATTACAAGGCGCGTTTCCGCCCGGTCGAGGGATTCGTCGACGGCGCGTGGCGGGAACTCGATCCGGCGGCGGCATGATCGACGAGCCGCGCGGACAGCGCGAACGGCGCGGCGCGGCGATGACGAGGGGCGTCATCGACACGGAAATGGAATCAGCCTGGAATCAGCCACGGCGTCCCAGCGCCCACAGATACAGGCCGGACAGGGGGTAGAGAACGAGGAACGTGGCGTTGAGACCCACGCGGGGCAACAGGACGTACAGGCCGAGATAAAACAGAAACAGGTTCGTGACGCTCCGGGCGTAGGCGTGAACGACGCCGGGGTAGACCTTTTCGCCGTCCTCGAAGTGCAGGACGAGCAGCAGGGGCAGCATCAACACGGGAAACGGGCCGAGAAGCCCCGACCACGAAGGCCCCATCATCCCCGCGAAGCCCGTGATGACGGAAATCGTCACGCCGGCCGCCAGCGCGCGAAAAAGAATGGCGTCCAGGGAGGACGCCTTGTCCGAGGTCTTGCTCCCTTGCGAGGGAAATTTTTTCAGTAGCCGCAGATTTCCCGCGACGGAAAACGCAAAGAGGCAGGCCGCCCCAAACAGATTCATCGGAACCTGCCGCAGCAGGAAGGTGGAAACGCCCCAGGCCGCGACCGAGACCGTGCTGGCCACGGCGACGCCGGGAACGCGCGGCAGGGCGCGATACCGCTGTCCCGCCCAAAGATAGGCGAGCGCGAAAATCAGCGTCGAAACCAGCCCCGTGATCGACCAGGGGACGGTTTCCATCGCAAAGTCCGCGCCCTGCTCATAGGCAAAAAAATAGGCCGAGATTCCCGCGCCGAACGGAAGCCCCATCAAAACCCCCGCCACCTTCGGATGGATTCTCTTCGCCACCTCGGAAATGCCGATGACGCAAAAGACCATGAGAAAAAATTTGATGATGAAAATCATAATGAAAACAACTGGATAGGTGTCCGTTCTGGCGTCTTGGCCGGGGATCGCCCGGCTAGGCGAGGGCCGTCCGGCGCCCGGAGTGGGCTGTTCCGCGCCGTGGCCGCGAAGTAGTATAAGCGCGAAAGAACTTGAATTCATCGGTATTTTCGGGATAGAATCGCCACTTTTCCCCGATACCCACTGGAGCAAGGATCATGGCACGTGTCTGCCAAGTGACGGGCAAGGCCCCGATGGTTGGAAACAATGTTTCCCATGCCAACAACAAGACGAAGCGCCGCTTCCTTCCGAACCTGCAATATCGTCGTTTTTGGGTCGAAAGCGAAAACCGCTGGGTGCGTCTGCGCGTATCCAATGCCGGCCTGCGCGTCATCGACAAAAAAGGAATCGATACCGTGCTCGCCGACCTGCGCGCGCGCGGCGAGATTTGATGAGGAGTGAACAGCCATGCGTGAAAAGATCAAACTTGAATCCTCCGCCGGAACGGGGCATTTCTATACCACGACCAAGAACAAGAAAAACACGCCGGGAAAGCTGGAAATAAAGAAATACGACCCGGTAGCCCGCAAGCACGTGGCTTACAAGGAAACAAAATTAAGATAGGCCCTCTCGCGGGTTGAAAAAAGCCTCGCTTTTGCGAGGCTTTTTTGTCCGCCACGCGCGCGATCCGCGCCGGGACGGCTTGGAAAGCAAACCGGACGGGCGCGGTTTGCCGGCGGCCGGGAAAAATTCCGGGGCGATTCGCCCGGCGCGCGGGCGGGGATCGCGCGGATGCCCGTGGGCCGCGAGATACCGAGGGTGGAGGATGGGATATGATTCCGCCTTCCGTGGTTAATGACTGAAACCGAGACGCCGGATGCCTGAAGACGCTATCCTTGCCGTTGCAGAGGTTCCGCCCGAATCCGGGCCGGTGGCCCGCATCTACGGCGAGCCGATGGCGCAGATCCCGCTCGATCTTTACATCCCGCCGGACGCGATGGCGGTGATGCTCGAAGCCTTCGAGGGGCCGCTCGATCTTTTGCTGTACCTCATCCGCAAGGCCAACATCGACATTCTCGACATTCCGATGGCGCCGCTCACCGAGCAGTACCTGATCTACGCCGAGGCCATGAGTTCGCGGAATCTGGAGCTGGCGGCCGACTATCTGGTCATGGCGGCGATGCTCATCGAGATCAAGTCGCGCATGTTGCTGCCGAAGGTGAAGAGCGTCGATGGCGAGGAGGCGGAGGATCCGCGCGCCGAACTGGCGCGGCTGGTGATCGAATACGAGCGGATGAAGCAGGCGGCGCACCGGCTCGACGCGCTGCCGCGGGCGGAACGGGATTTCGAGTGGGTCGAGGCCTGGGTCGAAAAATCCATGCACACGCGCCTGCCCGACGTCAGCCCGGAAGACCTGCGCGACGCCTGGCGCGCCATCGTGCGCCAGGCGCGGCTGCACACGCGCCATACCATCGCCCGCGAGGAATTGTCGGTGCGCGAGCACATGGGCATGATTTTGCGCAAGCTGCGCGACGCCGATGGTTTCGTCGAGTTCGGCGAGATGTTCGACGCGACGCGGGGCGTGCAGGTGGCGGTGGTGCATTTTCTGGCGATGCTGGAACTGGCGCGCGAGCATTTGCTCGAAATGACGCAATCGGAAGCCTTTGCTCCGATTTACTTGAGGTTGACGGATGGACAATCTGAACACGGAAGCGAAAGCGGATATGAATCCGGAGCCGGAGACGGGTCAGGAACCTGGGACGAATCCGGAGCCGGAAACGAACCTGGAACCGGAAACGAACCTGGAATCGGAAACGAACCTGGAACCGGAAGCGAACCTGGAGCCGGAAGCGAACCTGGAACCGGAAGCGAACTTGGAACCGGAAGCGAATCCGCCGCCGCAGGAGACCCCACAGGCGACGCCGGATAACGCCGCGCAGTTGAAAAGAGTGCTCGAAGCGGTGCTGCTCGGCGCGCAGCAGCCGTTGGCCGTCGGCGAGCTGAAAAAGGTTTTCGTCGAGGAAATCAGCGGTGATGTCCTGCGCGTGCTGCTCGAAGAACTGCGCGCCGAGTGGGCGCAGCGTCCGCTGGAACTCGTGCAGGTGGCGAGCGGCTGGCGTTTCCGCACGCGCGCCGAATTCCTGCCCTACATCGACCGGCTCAATCCGGAAAAACCGGCCAAATATTCGCGCGCCGTGCTCGAAACGCTGGCCATCATCGCCTACCGGCAGCCAGTGACGCGCGGCGATATCGAGGAAATCCGGAGAGTGACGGTGGCCGCGCAGGTGATCCGGACGCTCGAAGAACGCGGCTGGATCGACGTCGTCGGTCATCGTGACACGCCGGGGCGTCCGGCGCTGCTGGCGACGACCAGGAAATTTCTCGACGATCTCGGCCTGCGCAGCGTGAGCGAATTACCGCCGCTCGAAACGATCAATCAAACCGTGGATCTCGTCGATGCCCAGTAAACCACGCAATACTCCTTTTCGTCCGGCGACGCCGGATTCCCGGCGTTCGCGCGCGGGCCGGGCGGCGTCCGCCGAATCCCCGGCGGAACGGGAGGACGCGCGCCCCGCCGGACGCGCCCGCCGGCCGCCGCGCCCGGCCGGGGCCAAGCCCGAACGCCTGCACAAGCTGCTGGCGCAAAGCGGCCTCGGCTCGCGCCGCGAGATGGAAGAAGCGATCGCCGCCGGCCGCGTGACGGTCAACGGCGAGACGGCGCGGATCGGCCAGTCGGCGGCGACCGGCGACCGCATCAAGCTCAATGGCCGTCTGGTCAACATGAAATTTTTCCAGCGCCTGCCGCGCGTGCTCATCTACCACAAGCCAGAGGGCGAAATCGTTTCGCGCGACGATCCGGAACACCGGCCCAGCGTGTTCGCGGCGCTGCCGCGCCTTTCGGGCGCGCGCTGGATCGCCGTCGGCCGTCTCGACTTCAATACCAGCGGCATCCTGTTGTTCACCACGTCGGGCGAACTGGCCAACCGGCTGATGCACCCGCGCTACGAACTGGCGCGCGAATACGCCGTGCGCGTGCTCGGCGACCTGACGTCCGAGGCGCAACGGCGCTTGCTGCAAGGCGTCGACCTGGACGACGGGCCGGCGCGGTTTCTCACGCTCGAAGAAGCCGGCGGCGACGGCGCCAACCATTGGTATCGCGTCTGCCTGTCCGAGGGCCGCAACCGCGAAGTCCGGCGTTTGTTCGAAGCGGTCGGCGTCACCGTCAGCCGGTTGATGCGCGTCCGTTACGGGCCGTTCGCCTTGCCGCCCAGGCTGCGGCGCGGGCAATCCGTGGAATTGGACGAAAAAGAGGTACAACGGCTGATGGCCGATTTCGGCCTGCCGGTTTTTGACGGCGCGGCGGGCGCGCCGAGGAGCGTCAAAAGAAACCGGTCCGGAAATCCTTGAACGCATCCCGATGGTTTTTCCGACCGTTGCCGGAAAAACGCATCGAAGCCACATTGATGAGGCATATGGCGTTTTCCGGATTGACGCGCGAAAGCGCGGCGCGTAGAATTCGCACTTCCGATGGGGGCGTAGCTCAGCTGGGAGAGCGGTTGGTTCGCAATCAACAGGTCGGCGGTTCGATCCCGCCCGTCTCCACAAAGAACAATTTCATCAAGGTACGTTGAAGGCCGAAACACTTGGGTAAACCAGGCGCTTCGGCCTTTTGCATTTCGTCTTTTTTCTTGCCCGGAAGCGTCAGATGATTCCATCGGCAATGCCCGGAACGGGCCTGGAGCGTTTTTGAATCGAACGCTCACAAACTCCCGTCATTCCCGCGAAAGCGGGAATCCAGGGCGTGCATTCCGGCGCGTAGCGTCGCATCATTTGAATCGAAAACGCCCTAGAGCTTCCACGGCACGGTCAGCAACACCTTCAAATCCCGTTCGTCCTGGAAAAGATTCTTGAAGCCCGTCCAGCTGGGCTGGCGCGTCCGGTTGTCGTAGTGCGTGTAGTGCAGGCTGAGGGTGGCGTCCTTCAGGACGCCGGAAGTCACGGCGCAGGCCAGGTCGACCGACCAGGCTTTTTCCCTGAGCGTCTCCGATACGCCGTAGACCTTGCCGCCCCAGCCGCGCGCGGCGGAAACGCCGGCGGTGAGGCCGGGCAATCCCCAGTCGTCCAGTTTTCTGGAAAGACTCAGGAAGGCCGCGCTTTCCCGGTTGTGGTTCCAGTCCGAGCGGTTGTCCCACCACGGCTCGTAAGCGCCTTTCACGCCGCCGTACCAGCCGGAAAGGCGGTAGGCGAAATAACCCCGGTGCCATGGCGCGCTGGAAGGGGCGCGGGTGTGGGTGAATTCGGCCTTGAAGAGCCAAGGCGAGAAGGTCCGCGCGAAAGCCAGGTAGTGCTGGGAGGCCCAGGCGCCGTCGTAGTGGTCGTTGAGCGAACCCGAATCGTCGCGGTCGCCCATGAGATAGAGCTGGTAGCTCAGGTAGCGCCCGTCGCGCTCGTACTTCAGTTTCAGATGTCCGCTGCGCAGATAGCCCGGCGCTTCGCCATACGCCACTTCCGCCGAGACGCCGGGTTGCGGCGTGTAACGCAGGCCCAGCGACCAGAGCGGCCCGGCGTCGCGCTTTTCGTCGTCGAGAAACGCATAGGCGCGCTTGAACCAGGGCGCTTTGTAGCGGGTGACGTAAGCGCCCGCCAGCGAAAAGGCGCCCCGGTCGATGCCGCTTTCCGCGCCGACGAAGGTTCCCGGCATCAGCGACCAGTTGACGCCCAGCACGCCGGGGCCTTGCGGCTGGAAGTAGCCGAGCTTGCCCCACCAGAGGCCGTCGCCGGTTGCCCGCCGCAGTTTGAGATGGGCGCGGTAGAGGGAAAAGCCGCCCCGCGCGTCCCGCCGCGACCAGTCCGGCGACCAGGGGGTGCGCCAGGGGAAGAAGCTGATTTCATGGTCGGGCGCGCCCGCGCTGTTGCCCAGGTCGGTCGTGGCGAAAACGCCCATGTCCACGCCCAGCGAGCCGTCCAGGAAATAAGGCGTGGAAAGGTCGATCTTGCCTTGCAGCGTCTGGTGACGCAGATTGACGCCGAAGCGGTCTTCGTCGATCCGGTAGCGTTCGCGGTTGCGCTGGAAATACATCAGGCTGCCGGAGATTTCCGTCTGCCGCAAGCTTGTCCAGGCGCTCGCCGCGGCATCCTGCGCTTGCGCCGCCGCGAGGGACGGCAGGATCGACGCTCCCGCGAGGAGCAGCGTCCTTCCCAGAGACGACGAGGCCGGAAAGCGCGCGCCTCCGGCCCGGACGGCGAAACAAGCGGCCAAGCCGTTCCTACGCGGCATGTCCGGCCCTCGCGTCGGCGGCGGCGTTCATGCCGAGCGCGTAGTCGAGCATCTTTCCGCCCGGCAGCGGCGGGCTGTAGTAGTACCCCTGGAACACGTGGCAGCCCAGGCGCTCCAGCGCCTCCTTCTGTTCCTGGTTGTCGACGAATTCGACCACGATCTTGATGTTCAGCGCGCGGCACAGTTCGACGATGGTGGCGACGATTTCCTCGCAGATTTTGTTGTTGATCACGTCCTTGCTCAACACCTTGTCGATTTTCAGCACGTCGACCGGGAAGTGCTTGAGATAGACGAGCGAGCTGTGCCCCATGCCGAAATCGTCGATGGAGACGGCCAGGCCCCGATCGTGGATTCGCTTCAGGATGCGGTTGTGTTCCGAGTCCGGGTCAAGCGCGATGGTTTCCGTCACCTCGACGCCGATCATGTGCCGCGACAGGCCGTGGCGTTCCAGGCTTTCGACGATTTTGTCCGGCAGGCCGGCGTCGTCCAGTTGCCGGATGGAGACGTTGACCGAGGTCTTGAACTGGCCGTCCAGACCCGCCTCGCGCCAGCGCGCGCGTTCGGCGCAGGCTTCGTTGAGCACCCACAGTCCCAGCGGGCGCATGAATTCGCCATCCTCGGAAATGGCCACGATCACCGGCGCGGGCACCGGCCCGAATGCCGGATGCCGCCAGCGCACCAGCGCCTCCGCGCCGATCACGCGCCCCGTGCGCCCGTCGATCTGCGGCTGGTATTCCAGGTGCAGGCCCTCGCCGGTTTTCAGGGCGACTTCCAGGTCGTAGGCCAGGATGCGCGCCAGCGCGCCCACCTCGTCGTCCCGGTCCAGGCATTTCTTGCCCAGCGGACCGACGACGTTGCTGACGGCGACTTCCAGCAGCTCGCGCTGCGCTTTCTTCTGCAACGCCTCCTTCTGCCGGTCGGAGATTTTGACGAAAGGCAGGTAGATCAGGGTGCCGACGATCATGTTGAAAATTTGCAGCAGGCTGCCTTTCGCGTCGAGCGTGGCGAGCACGCCTCCCAGCAGCGGCGGCGTCGTCCATCCCGGCGCGACGATCGGCGGCGGCACGAGGCCGTGGCGGATCGCCACGAAGCTCGTCAGCGTCAGGGTGAGCGGCACGAGGATGAAAGGCACGAGATAGATGGGATTGAGGATGACCGGCAGGCCGAACAGGACGATTTCGTTGATGTTGAACAGGCCGGGGAGCAGCGATATTTTGGCGAGGCGGCGGCTGCCCCGGTTTCTGCTGCCGAGGAGGATCGCCGCCAGCAGGCAGATGGACGTGCCCGATCCGCCCATGAACACGAAAATGTCCAGAAAATTCTTGGTGACGATGTGCGGCAGCGGCAGCCCACGCGCCTGGGCCAGCAGATTGGCCTGGGTCGCCGCCTCGAAAACGTCGCGCGTCACGGGGTCCAGCACGTTGTTTCCGTGCAGGCCGAAAAACCAGCCGACGTGCACGAAGAACACGTAGATCAGACCGTCGAGCGTGTTCGGCATGTCGAAATGGAAGGGATAAAGCAGCAGGATGTGTACGGCTTCGGGGATGTGAACCCCGAAAATCTGGCGGAAGCCAAACTCGAACGCGGCAAAGAACAGCGCGGTAAGAATGCCCGCGATCAGGCTGGCGAACACCTGTTGCGCGGAGTCCATCCCTCCGGAATAAATCTGCATTTGCAGCGATTTCATGTCCGCGAGCCGCAAAAACAGTTTCGTGGCGGCGATGCCCACCAACATGCCGACGAACATGCCCGGCACGCCCAGTTGCGCGACGAACTCGTCCGGCGGCAGCATGACCACGAACGAGCCTATCGCCACCACGCCCGCCGTCACCGGGTTGACGGGCATCAGCGGCAGCCGCTGGTTATGGGCCAGCACGAGGTTGTAGGAGATGCCGAACACCATCAGCGGCGAAAGGATTCCGAAACTGGCCTGCCAGATCACGGCGAACAGCCCCTGCCGCCATTCCGGGCCGAACAGCTCGCGCATGGCGTTCTGGTAGATCGGCAGGGGCAGGTTGTTGAACAGCACGGCGAGCGCGCCGATCACCACCAGCGGCAGGCACAGCAGAAAACCGCTGCGCACGGCCCGCATCGTCGTGTTCGTGGCCCACGCCGGCGTCACCCAGGTGTGGAGTCTGCTCAGAAATCCGCTCAATCCGATGTCGATTTGCTGGCGCGACAAGTCGTAGCTCATTGGCGCTATTCAAATGGGGCGTTTCGATTCCCGGCCGCCCCGGAAGGCGGCCGGTGGAATGGAGGCGAACATTCTTCCATCTGTCTTGGCGTCGTCCAGCGGGTAGATGGTAATAATAACAGTGTATAGCATGGGCAAAGCGGCGGGAAGCAAAAAGAGGATGCGTCGCCGCCCGTCCGCCCGGCCCGCGTTCCCGGCATCCGCGCGCCGGCCGCGCCGCGCTGTGTCAAAAAGTAGACGGTGCCGGGCCGAACCGGAAACGGGGCGCGGTAAAAATTGCCATGACGGAAAATTGGGCGCAAACTTCGCGGAATTTTGCAACCCGCAAGCGCAGGAAAAGAGATGAACGGCAAAATCCTCGAATATCTGAAAGCCAACGGCGAACAGCTCGACGCGGACATCGCGGCGGCCTTGCGCATCCCGATGCCGCAAGTCAGGACGCTGGTCGAGCAACTCTCGATTTCGGGCGACGTCATCTGTTGCCACGTCACGCGCTATACCGACGGCAATAAAATCGAAGGCACCAGCTGCCGCCTGTCGTGCGATCTGCCGGCGCCTTCCAGGGGCCGCAAGCCGGGCGTCAAGAAAGACGCCACGAGCGACGTATTTTCCGAGTGATTCCCTTTCCAGATTGCCCGTGCCTTTGTCGACCTCGCCTTGCCGCGCGGCTCGCGCCGTCCGTGGCGCGTCTTCGCGGCGCGATCGGTCTGGAAAGGAAATGATCCCGATGGGCGGAATCCGGCGGGAGCGGGCGCCCCGTTTCCGCCGCGTCCGCCGCCAGCCCCTTCCGGCATGAACGACGAGTTCTACATGCGCGAGGCGCTTTCCCTGGCGCGCGCGGCGGAATGCCTGGGCGAGATTCCGGTGGGCGCCGTGGTCGTCCGCGACGGGGAAATCATCGGGCATGGCTTCAACTCGCCGATCGGCGCCTCGGACCCGACCGCGCACGCGGAAATCGCCGCCCTGCGCGACGCGGCGGGCAAGGCCGGAAACTACCGCCTTCCGGGCTGCGAGCTGTTCGTGACGCTGGAACCGTGCGCCATGTGCGCCGGAGCGATCCTGCACGCCCGCATCGCGCGCGTGGTCTATGGCGCGCGCGACCCGAAAACCGGCGCGCACGGCAGCGCCATCGATCTCTTCGCGGTCGAGCGGCTCAACCACCACACGGAAATCGTCGGCGGCGTGCTGGCGGAAGAATGCGGCCGCCTGCTGTCCGGTTTTTTCGCGGCGCGGCGGGCGAAGAAAGGGGAGGGCGCGTGAAAATCGTCGTTTCCCTCGCCCGGCAGCGGCTGACCCTGTTCGACGACGCCGGGCGGACGCTGCGCTCCTGGCCCGTTTCCACCTCGGCCAGGGGCGCCGGAGAGCGGAGCGGGAGCTTTTGCACGCCGCGCGGCAAGCACCTGATCCGCGCCAGGATCGGTTCCGGCCTGCCGCCGGGAACCGTCTTCGTCGCGCGCCGGCCGAGCGGGGAAATCCATTCGCCGGAACTCGCGGCGGCGCATCCCGGACGCGACTGGATCCTCACCCGCATCCTCTGGCTTTCGGGCCGAGAACCCGGCTTCAACCGGCTCGGCGAAGTCGACACGATGCGCCGCTTCATCTACATCCACGGCAGCCCCGAAACGGAACCGATGGGAACGCCCGGATCGCACGGCTGCATCCGGATGCGCAACGCGGATGTCGTCGACCTGTTCGATCTCGCGCCGGTGTATACGCCGGTGGAGATCGTCGAGGGTTGATGGAGGCGTAGACTAAGCGCATCGGCGCTTGCGGTTCGATCCCCTGGCTTCATCGAGGTCGATGACCGGATACGCATGATCCTTACGAGTATACAAACGGAATGACAATCAACGCGCCCAGGAAGGCCGCGAGAAGAATGCCTCTTGCAATGTCTTGCGCCTTCTTCGGTTCGGGATGGAATGTCCGGCCCGCAAGATGCCCGGCGACATAAATAACGAAATTGACAACGATCTCTGTAATCGTTTTCGCGGCCGCATCGAGGAAGTTCGCGCCTTTCTATCCGGCGACCGGAACGATGTTCGACAACCCGACACCGCCGCCATCGGCCTGCGTGGTCCGCAATTCACCCTGGCCGACCGCGTCTTCGAGGATCACCGCGAGCGCGTCGTACCCGCCGCCGGGCGCGGCGGCGGCGGCGGCGATCTGGCCGCACGGCTGGTCCGGCGCGCCGGCGGGGAAAACGGCCGCGCCGGCGGCGACCGGGCCGGCGGCGTGGACGCGGTAGAGGTGGCGCTTCACCTTGCCCAGGTAGCGGGCGCGCGCGACGATTTCCTGGCCGGGGTAGCAGCCCTTGTGGAAACTGACGCCGCCGATTCGGTCGAGGCCGGTCATCTGCGGCACGAAGGCTTCCCGCGTGGCCTCGGCGATCCACGGGACGCCCGCCGCGACGTCCAGCCACTGCCAGACCGGCGCGCCCGCCGGAGCGGCGGCGGCGGAAAGTTCTCGCCACAGCCGGGCGGCCGCGTCGGCGGCGGCGGCGACGATGTAGCGTCGTTCGTCCAGGCGGATGACCGAGCCGTCGGCGAAACCGGCCGTCGCCAGCGCGGCGGACGGCGCTTCCAGGCCGGCGTTTTGCAGCGCGGCGGCGGCGCGCGGCCCGGACACGCCGATGATCCCGCAATCGGCGCGGCGGTCGGCGAGCGTCACTTTCGAGCGCAGCACGTAAATCCGCAGGCGTTCGAGGATGAATTCCGCGAGGTCGTCCGAGAGCAGCGCCAGGTAGTCCGCGCCACGGCGGAAAAGCACGAAGCTGGCCAGCATCCGGCCCTTGGGCGAGCACCAGGCGGCGTGTTGCGCGGCCGATTCGGCGAGGTGGTTGACGTCGCTCGTCAACTGATTGTGCAGGAAGGTCTGGGCGTCGGGGCCGGCGCATTCGATCAGGGCGAGGCGCGTCAGCGGCGCGGCGATGGTCGCGTCGCGCGCCGCGATGAGTTCGCCTTCGGGGTCGCCGAAATCACGGACCGAATTTCCGTCGATGCGCGCGCCCTGGGCGCGGAGACAGGCTTGCCAATCGGCGTTCATCATGGGTTCCTCGCGTGTTTGCGGGCGGCCGGGGCCGGGAACGGCCGCGCCGGTTCGATCGATGGGATCGGCTATTATATCGCCTCCCCCAATCTTCCCCGATACAAGGCCGGCGACGATGATGCGATGGTTGACGAGGATGCTGCTGGCCGGGCTGGTCGGCCTGCTCGCGGCGCTGGTGGCCGGCGGATGGTTTTACCGGGAAGTCTCGTCGCCGCTGCCGCTCGCCGGGGAGCGCGTCGAATTTCATGTGGCGCCCGGCAGCGGACTGCGCGCGGCGGCGCGGGAGATCGCCGGCGCGGGAATCGCTTTCGAGCCGTGGATGCTGGTGGCGCTCGGCAGGCTGCTGCGGGCAGAAGGGGCGATCAAGGCCGGCAGCTATGAAGCCGGCCGCGGCATCACCTTGCTCGGCCTGCTGGAGAAACTGACAAGCGGCGACGTCACGCAGGCCGAGATCGCGTTCATCGAGGGCTGGACGTTCCGCCAGATGCGCGCGCGTCTCGACGCCCACCCCGACCTCCGGCACGACAGCAAGGACTGGTCCGACGCGGAACTGATGCGGCGGCTCGGCGCCGAGAGCGCGGACGAGACGTCGCCGGAAGGATGGTTCTTCCCCGACACCTATCTCTTCGTCAAGCGCAGCGGCGACGTCGAACTTCTGGCGCGCGCCCGCCGCGCCATGCGACGCCATCTGGAACGCGAGTGGGAGCGGCGGGCGCGGGCGCTGCCGACGGCCACGCCGTACCAGGCGCTGATCCTGGCGTCGATCGTGGAAAAGGAAACGGGCCTCGACGCGGACCGGCCGCTGGTCGCGGCGGTCTTCCACAACCGGTTGAGGCTGGGAATGCTTTTGCAGTCCGATCCCACGGTCATCTACGGCCTCGGCGAAAACTTCGACGGCAACCTGAAGAAGCGCGACCTCGCCGCCGACACCCCCTACAACACCTACGTGCGCGGCGGCCTGCCGCCGACGCCGATCGCCATGCCCGGCCTGGCCTCCCTGCGCGCCGCGCTGCACCCCGCGCCGAGCCAGGCGCTCTATTTCGTGGCCCGTGGCGACGGAAGCAGCCAGTTTTCCACCACGCTCGACGAGCACAACCGGGCGGTCAACCGCTACCAGCGAGGCGGACGCTGAACGATGGGCGGGCCACGGCGCGCGCGGCGAAAAATCGGACAAGACGCGGGGCGGGCGGCATTCATCCCCGCAAAACTCACCGGCGTGAAGCGCCGCACACCACATCCCTTTTGAGGGAGGCTCCATTTCAGCGGCGCTTCGCGCCGGGGGGTTACGCGCTGGATTCCCGCTTTCGCGGGAATGACGGGTTTTTCTTTTGCCTTTCTCCGTATTTCTCCGTGGCCAATGTTTTTTGCTTTTCGTCGCGCCCGCCGTGCCCGCCGTGGTTAAAAAAGTTCTCGCCTGTCGTCGCGCTCTTCGTGCTCTTCGCGCCCTTCGGCGATGTTCTTGCCTAGCGCGCGCGCCGCACGTTCGCGCCCAGGCGCGTGAGTTTTTCTTCGATGCGTTCGTAGCCGCGATCGAGGTGGTAGATGCGCTCGATCACGGTTTCGCCCTGCGCTACCAGGCCGGCGATGACCAGGCTGGCGGAGGCGCGCAGGTCGGTGGCCATGACCGTGGCGCCGTCGAGCGTCGGTACGCCGGTGACGACGGCGTTGTTGGCGTCGATGCGGATGTCGGCGCCGAGGCGGATGAGTTCGACGGCGTGCATGAAGCGGTTTTCGAAAATCGTCTCGCGGATCACGGCCGCGCCCTCGGCGACGCAGTCGATGGCCATGAACTGCGCCTGCATGTCGGTCGGAAAGGCCGGATAGGGCGCTGTGCGCACGCTGACCGATTTGAGGCGTTTCGGCGCTTTCAGGGCGATCGCGCCGGGCCGGCATTCGATGGCGCAGCCGGCTTCGCGCAGCTTTTCGACGACGGCGTCGAGCAGCGCGGCGGAGGTTTGCGTCAAAAGGATTTCGCCCCGCGTCGCCGCCGCGGCGCACAGGTAGGTGCCCGTCTCGACCCGGTCGGGCATGACCGGATATTCGGCGCCGTGCAGCCTTTCCACGCCCCGGACGACGATGCGGTCGGAGCCGGCGCCGGAGATTCTCGCGCCCATCGCCGACAGGCAGTCGGCCAGGTCGACGACTTCGGGTTCGCGCGCCGCGTTTTCGATGACCGTCTCGCCATCGGCCAGCGTCGCGGCCATCATCAGGTTTTCGGTGCCGGTCACCGTCACCATGTCGGTCACGATGCGCGCGCCCTTGAGCCGCCGCGCCTGGGCGAGCACGTAGCCGTTTTCGACCCGGATTTCCGCGCCCATGGCCTGCAAGCCCTTGATGTGCTGGTCGACGGGACGCGCCCCGATGGCGCAGCCGCCCGGCAGGGAGACCCTGGCTTCGCCGTGGCGCGCGAGCAGGGGGCCGAGCGCCAGGATCGACGCGCGCATGGTCTTGACCATCTCGTAGGGCGCGACGGGGTTCGTGAGCGTCCGGGCGTCGATCGTCACCGTTCCGCCGTCGCCGTTCGCGGCCGTGACGCCCATCTGGCCGAGCAGGCGCAGCATGGTCGCCACGTCGTTCAGGCGCGGCACGTTGGACAGCGCCAGCGCGCCGTCGCACAGCAGGCCGGCGCACAGGATCGGCAGCGCCGCGTTCTTGGCTCCGGAAATCGCCACTTCGCCGACGAGCGGCGCGCCGCCCGCGATCAGCAGTTTATCCACCGGACGCGCTCCATTCTTCGGGGGTCAGGGTTTTCATGGACAGCGCGTGCAGCTCGCCGCTGTCGAACCAGGGGCGCAGCAGGGCGTTCACCGCCTGCTGGCGCTGCACGCGGCTCTTGCCGGCGAAACGGGCGCTGACGATCAGCGCCTCGAAATGCTGCCCGTCGCCCTCGACGCGCAGCGTCTCGCACGGCAGGTTTTCAGCGATGAGGGTTTCGATGCGTTCAGGGTTCATTTTCAAGCGTCCTGTCTGGAAGCGCGGCGGCGCGGCGGATGGCGGCGGACATTCGCCGGATTCATTGTTCCGGCTCCACGGAATCGGGTTTCGTGGAGGAACGCCGCCCCGATGCCGCGACGGCGCAAGACCCCAATGCCAACCCGGCGAGGCCGCCGGACATCATGGCCATGCCCGACGAGCCGAACACCGGATCGACGACGCTTCCGGCGAGCGCCCCCATGACGAGTCCACTGCCGGAACCCTTTCCGGCGTTTTCGCCATTTTCACCGCTTCCGGTACCGCCGTTCATTGTTTGCCCGCTTTCTCCAATCAATCCATCCACCGCGAACGCGCCGCCATGCCGTCCATTTCTCCGGCACGCGCCATTAAAACATTTTTGCTCCGGATATTCACACATTCCAGCATCGCCGATCGATCATTCCAAGTCGCTGGCGACTTCAAAGCCGCAAGCCAAGCCTCCTTATTGAGGGAGGTGTCGCGCCGAAAGCGGGGCGGGGGATGTCGGGCGGTTGAATCATCAAACACGGATGACCAGAAAACCGTCATACCTTTGCCCGCCGGTATCCAGAACGGCGGTCGAATGACCGGGCCTCTTCCGGGTTCCGGTCTTCACCGGGATGACGGGATGAGAATGAAAGATTGTCAATATATGAGCGAAAGCCGCTCCAATCGTTTTCCTCATTCCCCGCCGACCACCACGGTGACCAGGTTTCCCGGCTTGACGTGGCGGGCGAATGCCGCGCGGACGTCTTCGACCGTTACCTTCTCGATCTTCTCCACGTAGCTGTCCAGATAGTCGAGCGGCAGTCCGTAGAAGCCGATCATCGCCACGTTGTCGAGCAGTTTGCTGTTGCTGTCGAGGCGCATGGGAAAGCTGCCGGAGAGGTATTTCCTGGCGGCCAGCAGTTCTTCATCGCTCGGCCCTTCGGCCAGGAAGCGGGCGAGCACGTCGCGCGTGACGGCGAGCGCCTCGTTGGCCTGTTCCTTGCGGGTTTGCAGGCCGATCTGGAACGGGCCGGGCTGCGCCAGCGGCTGGAAGGCGCTGTAGACGCTGTAGGCGAAGCCGCGTTTTTCGCGCACTTCGCTCATCAGGCGCGAGACGAAGCCGCCGCCGCCGAGCGTGTAGTTGCCGACTTGCAGGGCGAAGAAATCCGGATCGCCGCGCTTCGCCGCCGGCAGCCCGATCAACACGTGGGCCTGCGCCGCCGGATGGGCCAGACGCCGTTCTCCGCCCGTGGGCAGGCCGGGCGCGCCGGACGGCGCCGGCGGACGTTCCCCGGCGGGCAGGCCCGCCGTCAGTTTCCGGGCCAGCGCCTCGGCCTCATCGCGCCCGATGTCGCCGACGAGGGTGATGACCGCGCTGCCGGCGCCGTAGCGTTCCCTGTAGAAGCGTTCGAGATCGCCGCGCGCGATGGCCGAAATCGATTCGGGCGTGGCGTTGCGGCCGTAGGCGTGGTTCGGGTACAGCGCCGCCCAGAAAGCGCGGCTGGCGATCGTGCCGGGACGGGTCAGCGATTCTTTCAGCGCGGCGATCGCGCGCGCCTGTTCGCGCTCGAAAACGTCCGCCGGGAATTTCGGCGTGGTCAATACGGCGCGGAAAACTTCCAGCGCCGCTTCGCGCGTTTCCGGTGCCGACAGCGTGCGCAGGCCGGCCGACGCGCGATCCAGGTCCACGCCGCCGGAAATCCGCGCGCCGAGATCGGCCAGCCGGCTGGCGACGCCGTTCTCGTCCAGCCCTTCGACGCCCAGGTCGAGCAGCGTGTGCGTCAGGGCGGCCAGACCGGACTTGCCGGCGGGATCGTTCGCGCTGCCGGCGGGAAAATCGACCTGCACGTCGAGCATCGGCAGCGCGTGGTTTTCGACGAAATAAACGCGCGCGCCGGACGGCGCGGTCCAGTGCTCGATGGCCGGCCCCGCCACGGCGGCCGCGCTCATCGCGCCGAGCGCGGCAAAAAGCAGCGCGCCCGGCCAGCGGATCGTTTTCAGTGTCTTCATCGTAAACCAACTCCGGATTGAAACTCCGCCCTTCGGGGCGGCGCGAAATCGAAACCCCGCCCCGAATGAAAGGCGGCGTTTCGGCCGTGACTGTCTGGCGGGGGATGCAAACCCCTTCCAGATTCGTTTACGGCGGTAGACATGAATGTCCGCCACCAAATTTTTGCTCCCGCGGATTCCGGTTGAAAGAAAAGCAAAAGCCGGATGAATCCGGGGAAAACGGCCAGCCCCGGCGGGCGCGGCGAAAAAACGGGCCATTCGCTCATCGGACGGGACCGCGCGCGGGATTGGCGGGGTTGATATTCCCCGGCTCAATGGCGAACCACGGCCGGCGGACGGCGCGGCGCTTCCGGCAGCGGCCGCGGATCGAGTTCGGCGACCGTCAGCCCGTCGTCGATGAGATAACGCCGCGCCACGGATTGCACTTGTTCGGCCGTCACCGCCTTGAGCTTTTCGATCAGCCGCCCTTCCGCCCGATGCGGGATGCCCGCCGCTTCGAGCCGGCCGATTTCCAGCGCCTGGGAGAACATCGAATCGCGCTTGTAGACTTCGCCGGCGACGAGTTGCGCGCGCGCCCGCGCCAGTTCGTCCTCGCTCACGCCGTCGCGGACGAGGCGCGCGATTTCGGCGCGGAAACCGGCTTCCAGCTCGGCGCGCGTGTGTCCGGCGCTGGGCGAACCCCGCAGATAGAACAGTCCGGGGCCGCGCGCGATCGCGTCGTAACCCGCGTCCGCGGAAACCGCCAGCCGCCGTTCGCGCACCAGGTTCCGGGGAAAACGGGCCGCCTCGTGGCCGTCGAGGACGGCCGCGAGCATTTCCAGCGCGTAGGGATCGGCGTCTTGCTCAAGTTCGCGCAACGTCGGCGTCTTGTACGCCATCAGCAGCACCGGCAGGTCGGCCGGCGCCTTGAAGGCGATCCGCCGGACGCCGGCCTGGGCCGGCTCCGTCTGCGGCTTGCGTTCCGGCAGCGGGCGCGCGGCGAGCGGGCCGTAATGCTTTTCGGCCAGACGGAAAACCTCCTCGTGATCGACGTCGCCGACGATCACGACGTGGGCGTTGTTCGGCACGTACCAACGCTCGTACCAGTCGCGCGCGTCCCGCGCGGTCATGGCTTCCAGATCGCTCATCCAGCCGATCACCGGCGCGCGGTAGGGATGCGCCTGGAAAGCCGCCGCGCGCAGTTGCTCGAAGAGCGCCGCCGGCGGCTGGTCGTCGGTGCGCAGCCGGCGCTCTTCCATGACCACCTTGATCTCCTGCTCGAACTCCTTCGGATCGAGCGTCAGATGGCGCATGCGATCGGCTTCGAGTTCGATCATCCGTTCCAGTTCCTGCTTCGGCACCTGCTGGAAATAAGCGGTGAAATCGTGGCTGGTAAACGCATTGTCCTGCCCACCGGCCGCGGCCACCAGGCGGTTGAACTCGCCCGCGCCGATCCTCGGCGTGCCCTTGAACATCATGTGTTCGAGCAGGTGCGCGACGCCGGTCGTGCCGTTGGTCTCGTCCATGCTTCCGGCGCGGTACCAGACCATGTGCACGGCGGTCGGCGCGCGCCGGTCCTCCTTGACGATGACACGCAACCCGTTCGCCAGTTGGCGCTCGAAGGGATTGGCCCGCGCGGGCGTTGAAAGGGCAAGGATCGCCGCCGAGGCGGCCAGGATGATTCTCGATATATGACGCATGGGCTGAAACGGCTTTCGATGAAATCGCGCTCGAAAAATTCAATATCTTAGTCGATTCCGGCCGCGTCATTCTCCGCCGCCTCGCCTCGACTTTCCCTGTGACGCGAAAAACCATGTTTAGTTTCCTGAAAAACCCGCCGGCGCCGCGCCGTCGTGGTTTCAGTCCGCCGCGCAAGGCCAGGAACATGGCGCGCTCGCTTGGCGAAGGAAGGAGCGATGCGGATACAGGGCTTGGGACAAAAGGCCAAGACTCCTGCCGTCTGGCGGCGTATGCGTCACGTTGTGGGATGCAAGAGAAAACCGAAACGCGGCGGCGCTGCCCATACAGTCCTTCTGGCGCAAACACGGCCTTCAGGCTACCCCCGCCAGCAAGAGCGGCGCTTCGCGCCGGAGTTTATGCGCTGAGTTTCCGCTTGCACAGGAATGACGGGTTGTCTCTTCGCCTTTCGCCGCGCCCGTCGTAGTCAAAGAAGGTATTCCCTGCCCAATGTCGCGTATTT
>JAIRPF010000016.1 GCA_031257115.1 Accumulibacter sp. | reverse complement strand
GGCTGGCTGCGGGAACGGGTCGGGAAAATCCGGCCGGTGCCCCGGCGCCAACGCGGGGGCGGATGGATCGAGCGGGAAACCGGGGAGGTTTTCCGATCGCCTTGGCGCGTGGTTTTCCGGTACGGTGGTACGGTGATATTTGGATCGTGCCGCGATGGAGTGAATGATGCAAACCCTCTCTCTGACGGAAGCGGCCCGCTTCCTGAAAATGCACCATGAAGAAGTACGGCGGCGCACCAAGGCAGGAATTATTCCCGGGGCCAAGGCTGGCAGGGCTTGGGTATTCATCGATATCGACCTTGCCGAATGGCTGCGTTCTCGCTATGCTCATCCCCGGCAAGCGTTGCAAGTGGCTTTGAGAAAGGAGATTGAACCATGCCACTTTACAAACGCGGCAAACTTGGTGGATTGACGTTATCACCCCCAGTGGCCAACGAATACGCCAATCTACTGGGGCTGAAACAAAAGCGCTCGCGCAGGAATACCACGACAAGCTGAAAGCCGAACTGTGGCGTATCGGCAAGCTCGGAGAGTTGCCCAGTCACACCTGGAATGAGGCCGTCGTCCGCTGGTTGAAAGAGCAGAGCCACAAGGCAAGCATCGAAACGAACAAAATTCATCTGCGCTGGCTCGATGCGTTTCTGAGCGGTAAACCTCTGGATTCCATTTCGCGGCTCGTGATCGACAGGATCATCGAGGCCAAGAAAGCCGAGGGTGTAACGAATGCGACCGTGAACCGTGTTCTCGAAGTGCTGCGCGCGATCTTGCGCCGGTGTGTGAATGAATGGGAATGGCTGGAAAAAGCGCCCGCGATCCGTCTGTTGAAAGAACCCGCTCGGCGGATTCGTTTTCTCACGCGGCAGGAAGCAGACAGCTTGATCCATGAGTTGCCGGAGCACTTGGCCGACATGATGGTTTTTCACGCTGGCCACAGGGCTTCGGCGGGCCAATGTCACGGGGCTTTTGTGGTCGCGGGTGGATTTGACAAGGCAAGTCGCGTGGATCCACCCGGATCAGGCGAAGGCGAGGAAAGCCATTCCAGTGCCGCTGAATTCTGTGGCGGTGAAAATCATTGCCAAGCAGATTGGCAAGCACCCGATGCGCGTTTTCACCTATCAGGGGAACCCGATTCATCAGGTCAGCATGAAAACATGGTATTCCGCGCTCAAGCGGGCCGGTATCGAGAATTTCCGCTGGCACGACTTGCGGCATACTTGGGCGAGCTGGCATGTACAGAACGGAACGCCGTTGTTCGCCTTGCAGGAAATGGGGGGCTGGGAAAGTCCGGAGATGGTGCGGCGGTATGCGCATCTGGCGGCGGATCACTTGGCGCCTTACGCGGAACGCCTTTGTTCCACGGGTTGATGGGATCGTTTGGTCGGGTGCGTCACATGTCACAAATTTGTCACAGAAACAAAAAAGCCAATCTTTCGATTGGCCTAAGTGCTTGATTTTATTGGCGCGCCCGGAGCGATTCGAACGCCCGACCCCTTGGTTCGTAGCCAAGTACTCTATCCATCTGAGCTACGGGCGCGCTGTGATTACGAAAGCTCATATTATATCGGGTGGCGCGGCGTATCTCAAGACGAATTTGTAATTAAATTCGGATTTCTGTACACGGTTTGGCTTCCGGAACGTTTTCCGATTTGGCGACTCGAATGATGAAGCGCGGGTTTTGCGTTGATTTATCTGGCGAATCGTCGAAAAATCGATTAAACTTGAGCGTTGTATCGACAATCAACAGTGAGACATGGAGTATCCATCATGAGCAACAAGGGGCAATTGTTACAAGACCCTTTCCTTAACGTGCTGCGTCGCGAGCATGTTCCCGTTTCCATTTATCTCGTGAATGGAATCAAGCTGCAAGGCCAGGTCGAGTCCTTCGACCAGTACGTCGTTCTTTTGAAGAACACGGTCACGCAAATGGTATATAAGCACGCCATCTCGACGGTCGTTCCCGCGCGGCCGATCAGTATCCAGCAGGATACGGGCGGCGGAGACTGATTCGCTTTTTCGGCGTCTCCGAGGCATGGTTCGGCGCTTCCCGCGATGTCGGCGGCCGGGCGCGCGGTTCCGTGACGTTTTCATTCCTGGATTGAAGCGCGCCAATGTTTGAGCGTCACCCAGGCGGTGAACGCGCGGTCATCGTTCAGCTCGATTTTGGCGAGGATTCGGTCGCCGATCGCCTGGACGAGGTGCGCCTGCTCGCCAGATCGGCGGGCGCTCTGGTCTGCGCGACGATCGAGGGAAAGCGGAGTTTTCCGGACAGCGCGACGTACGCGGGCAAGGGCAAGGTGCGGGAGATCGCGGACGCGGTCGCGCTGCACCGGGCCGACGTGGTCATTTTCAACCATGCCCTGAGTCCGGCGCAGGAAAGGAACCTCGAACGGGCGGTCCAGTGCCGGGTGATCGACCGGACGAGCCTGATCCTGGACATTTTCGCGCAGCGCGCCCAAAGTTCGGACGGGAAACTCCAGGTCGAACTGGCGCAGCTGGATCATCTGGCGACGCGGCTGGTTCGCGGGTGGACGCACCTGGAACGCCAAAAAGGCGGAATCGGATTGCGCGGCCCCGGAGAAACCCAGCTGGAAACCGACCGCCGCCTGCTCGGCAAGCGCGTCAAGCTGTTGCGCGAGCGCTTGCGCAGGCTTGAACGGCAAAGAGAGGTGCAGGGCCGGTCGCGCTTGCGCAACGACGTATTGGCGGTTTCGCTGGTCGGCTACACCAATGCCGGAAAATCCACGCTGTTCAATGCCTTGACCCACGCGGACGCCTATGCCGCGGATCAACTGTTCGCCACGCTCGACACCACGTCCCGCAAGCTCTGGGTGGGCGACGCGGGACACGTCGTGATTTCCGATACGGTGGGTTTCATCCGCGATCTGCCGCACGAATTGGTGGCCGCGTTCCGCGCGACGCTCGAAGCGACCTCGCAGGCCGATCTCTTGCTGCACGTGGTGGACGCGGCCAGCCCGATCCGCGAGGAGCAGCGGCAAGAGGTGGAAAAAGTCCTCGAAGAAATCGGCGCGCGCGCCGTGCGGCAGATCGTCGTGCTGAACAAGCTCGATCTGACGGAGCTGCCTCCGGCGATCGAACGGGACGAGTATGGTAATATTGCCCGGATTCGGTTGAGCGCCAGACGCGGAGACGGTCTGGAACTGTTGCGGCAGGCGCTGGCCGAGGCGGCGCGGGGAAAAAATCGCGGCGATTGTCTGAAAACGACCGGGGCGGCCTCATGTCCCTCTGGCTCGATGGAATCGGAACCCCCGTAATGATTTCGACTATCGGAGTACTTATGTCGCTAAACGACCCCCAATGGGGAAATCGCGGCGGTGATGACGGCGGAAGCGGCGGAAACGGCGGCGGCGGGAAGCGTCCGAACCAGGGGCCTCCGGACCTCGATGAATTGTGGCGCGACCTGAACCGGAAACTTTCCGGAATGTTCGGCGGAAACAGGGGCCGGCGCGGCCGCGGGAGCAACAACGATGGCGGCGGCCAGCCGCCCGTGGAATTCAATCCGAGGTTTCTCGGCGGCGGGATCGGCCTGCTGATCGCGGTTGTCGTCCTGGTATGGCTGTCCAGCGGTTTCTACATCGTCGATGCGTCGCAGCGCGGCCTCGTGCTCCAGTTCGGCCGCTACAAGGAAAGCACCGAGCCTGGCCTGCGCTGGCGCTTGCCGTATCCGATCCAGTCGCACGAGCTGGTCAATGTTTCCGAAATGCGCGCGCTCGAAATCGGGTATCGCGGGAGCGAGAGAAACAAGATGCTCAAGGAATCGCTGATGCTGACCGACGATTTGAACATCATCGACGTCCAGTTCGCGGTGCAATACATCCTCAAGGATCCGGTCGATTACGCCTTCAACAACCGCAATCCCGACGAATCGGTGATGCAGGCGGCGGAAACGGCGATCCGCGAGATCGTCGGCAAGAGCCGGATGGATTTCGTGCTCAACGAGGGGCGCGGACAGATCGAAGCCAGGGTACATGAACTCATGCAGGAAATTCTCGACCGGTACAAGACCGGCATCATGATTTCCAAGGTGACGCAGCAGCAGGCCCAGGCGCCGGAACAGGTGAAGGCGGCTTTCGACGACGCGGTGAAGGCGGGGCAGGACCGCGACCGGCAGAGGAACGAAGGCCAGGCGTATGCCAACGACGTCATTCCCAAGGCGCGGGGCACGGCGGCGCGCCTGCTCCAGGAGGCGGAAGGATACCGGCAGCGGATGGTCGCCACGGCGGAGGGGGATGCCGACCGCTTCCGGCAGATATACACGGAATACGCGAAAGCGCCGGAAGTGACGCGCAATCGCCTGTATCTGGAAACGATGCAGCAGATTTATGCCAATACCACGAAGGTCATGATCGATGCCAAGGGGCAGGGGAATCTGCTTTACCTGCCGCTCGACCGGTTGATGCAGGCCGCGGGCGCGGCGTTGCCGCCAACCGTGACGGGCATGGAGCCGGTGTCGTCGGGAGGAAGGGTGAACGGTGTTCTGCCGGGCGAGATGGCGCCGCAGGCCGTGGACCGGACCGACATGCGTTCGCGCGACGCGCTGCGTTCGCGTGACCGGGAGGTGCGCTGATGAGAAACGCGCTGAATTTTTTGGCCGCGCTCGTGGCGGCGGTCATCGCCGTTCTGGCGACATCGATTTTCACGGTCGACCAGCGGCAGTACGCGATCGTGTTCCAGCTGGGCGAGGTGCGCTCGGTCATCTCCGAGCCGGGGCTTTATTTCAAATGGCCGCTGATCCAGAACGTGCGCTATTTCGACAAGCGCATCCTCACGCTCGACGGCGCCGAGCCGGAGCGTTTCATCACGTCGGAAAAAAAGAACGTGCTGGTCGATTCGTTCGTCAAGTGGAAGATCATCGATCCCCGGCTCTACTACGTTTCCGTCGAAGGCGACGAGGCGCGCGCCAGGATACGCCTGTCGCAGACGATCAACGGCGGATTGCGCGAGGAATTCGGCAAGCGCACGGTGCATGACGTCGTCTCCGGCGAACGCGACAAGATCATGGAGCAGATGCGGGAGAAGGCCGATCTCGACGCGCGCAAGATCGGCGTGCAGATCATCGACGTGCGGGTCAAGCGCGTCGACCTGCCGTCGGAAGTGAGCGAATCGGTCTACCTCCAGATGGAATCCGAACGAAAGCGGGTGGCCAACGAACTGCGTTCCGAGGGCGCGGCGGAGTCGGAAAAGACGCGCGCGGACGCCGACCGGCAACGCGAGGTGATCGTGGCGGAAGCGTACCGCGAAGCCCAGAAGATCAGGGGCGACGGCGACGCCAGGGCGGCGGCGATCTACGCGCAGGCTTTCAACCAGAATCCTGAGTTCTACGCTTTTTACCGGAGCCTGGAAGCCTACCGCGCCAGTTTCAAAAACAGGTCGGACATCCTGGTGATCGAGCCGAATTCGGACTTCTTCAAATACATGAGGAGCTTGGCGCCCGCTGCCGGCAAATGAACGATACGCTGTTCGCCGCTTTTGCGCTGATGCTCGTTTTCGAAGGCGTGCTGCCGTTCATCGCGCCGACGGCGTGGCGCGACGCCTTTCGCCGCATGATTCAATTCACCGACGGACAGCTTCGTTTCATCGGCTTGGCGTCGATGCTCTCCGGAATGATTCTTTTGGCGATCATCCAATGAACTGGCTTTTACCCGAACACATCGCCGACGCCTTGCCGTATGAAGCGGCGCGGATCGAGCGTTTGAGAAGGACGATCCTCGACATGTTCCGCGCGCATGGCTATGAACTGGTCATGCCGCCGATGCTCGAATATCTCGATTCGCTGCTGACCGGCACGGGCAGCGATCTCAATCTGAGGACGTTCAAGCTGGTCGACCAGTTGTCCGGGCGCTCGCTCGGACTGCGCGCCGACATGACGCCGCAGGTGGCGCGGATCGACGCCCATCTGCTCAACCGCCGGGGCGTGACCCGCCTCTGCTACTGCGACAGCGTCCTGCATACCCTGCCGGCGTCGCTTGCCGCGAGCCGCGAGCCGATCCAGCTCGGCGCCGAGCTTTACGGGTATCCGGGAATCGAGGCCGACATCGAGGTGATCCGCCTGATGGACGGGGCGCTCGGGACGGCCGGCGCGCCGGCGTCGCGGATCGACGTCAGCCACGCCGGCGTCTTCCGGGCGCTGGCCGGGGCGGCGAAACTGGACGAAGACGCCGAATCGGGGATGCTGCAACTTTTGCAGTCCAAGGACGTTTCCGGGTTGCGCGAGTGTTGCGCGGGCGTCGAAGAGCCTTTTCGTTCCGCGCTGTTGAATCTGCCGGAACTCTACGGCGGCATCGAATCGCTCGACGCCGCGTGCTCCAGCTTGCCGGCGCTGCCGGAAATCCGCGCGGCGCTGGAATCCCTGAAAATCCTGCGGCGCGCGCTGCCGGAACTCCCGCTGTCTTTCGACCTGGCTGACCTGCGCGGCTACAATTACCACACCGGCGTCGTTTTTTCCGCCTACGCCCAGGGAGTTCCCGGAGCCATCGCTCAGGGCGGCCGCTACGACGGCGTGGGCAAGGCGTTCGGCCGCGCCCGCCCGGCCACCGGCTTCTCGATGGATTTGCGCGTCGTGGCGGAACTGGCGGAATGCGAAGAACCGGCGCGCGCCATCCTGGCGCCCCATGCCGCGCGGGACGAAGCCTTGTCGGCGCGGATCGCCGCGCTGCGGGCCGAGGGCCACGTCGTGGTCGAGCTGCTGCCGGGCGAAACGGAACGGGACGGAGGGCCGCCGTGCGACAGGCGTCTGGCGCAAGAGGGCGGGCAATGGGTTATTCGAGCAATCAACGGTGACTGAAAATGGCAAAAAACGTCGTTGTAGTGGGTACGCAATGGGGTGACGAGGGGAAGGGCAAGATCGTCGACTGGCTGACGGATCACGCGCGCGGCGTGGTGCGTTTCCAGGGCGGACACAATGCCGGGCACACGCTCGTCATCGGCGACGCGAAATACGCGCTGAACCTGGTTCCGTCCGGCGTCATGCACGAGGGCGTCGAATGTTTCATCGGCAACGGGGTGGTGCTGGACATCCACCATCTGCAGGGCGAAATCGAACGGCTCGAATCCGCCGGAATCGAAGTGCGCTCGCGCCTGAAAGTCAGCCCCGGCTGCGCGCTGATCCTCGGCTATCACTCGGCGCTCGACCGCGCGCGCGAGGCGGCGAGGAGCGACGGCGCGCGCATCGGAACGACCGGCAAGGGCATCGGCCCGGCCTACGAGGACAAGGTCGCGCGCCGTGCCCTGCGGGTTCATGACCTCTTCCATCCGGATCGTTTCGCCGAAAAACTCAGGGAAAATCTGGACTACCACAATTTCGTGCTGACCCGATACCTGGGGGCCGAAGCCGTCGACCCTGAGGCCGTCCTGGCGTGCGCCATGATCGACGCCGAACAGGTGAAACCCCTCGTGGCCGACGTTTCGGCGGCGCTCCACGCAATGAACGAGGCGGGCGGCAACCTGCTCTTCGAAGGCGCGCAAGGCACCTTGCTGGACGTCGACCACGGCACCTACCCCTTCGTGACCTCGTCGAACTGCGTCGCCGGGCAAGCCGCCGCCGGATCGGGCATCGGCGCCTGTATGCTGCATTACGTGCTGGGAATCACCAAGGCGTACTGCACGCGCGTCGGCGGCGGGCCGTTCCCAAGCGAACTCGACATCAAGGCGGAAGGAACGCCGGGCCATCAAATGTCGCAAAAGGGACGCGAATTCGGCACGGTGACGGGACGCCCCCGCCGCTGCGGCTGGTTCGACGTTCCGGCGCTGAAACGCTCGTCGCAAATCAACGGCCTGACCGGCCTGTGCATCACCAAGCTCGACGTGCTCGACGGCCTGCCCGAACTGAAGATATGCACGGCCTACCGCCTGCGCGGCGAAATCGTCGATCGGCTGCCCATGGGCGCGGACGACGTCGCCCTGTGCGAACCGATCTTTGAAACCCTGCCGGGCTGGCGGCAATCCACGGCGGGCCTCACGGCATTCGACGCCCTGCCCGAAACCGCGCGCGCCTACCTGGCGAGGATCGAGGCGCTCTGCGAAGTTCCCATCGACATCGTTTCCACCGGCCCCGAACGCGCCCAGACGATCCTGCGCCGTCACCCGTTCAAAGGATGAGTTGCGCCGGGCGGCCGTATCCGTGGCCGCCCCTGTTTTTCCGGGGTGCGCCGACTTGGACATTCTCGACCGGCAGTCGTGGGGAAGCGGGCGATTTGGCGCAAACACCCAAAATCGCCCCTTTGGATTCAAGTGGTTGCGAATCCCCCTCAAGAGGGAGATTTGGGGTCAGCGCGCTTCGCGCGTGTTAGGGCAGTGCGCAAGCCGCTTTCCCAAAAAATGCCTCATCCCCGCGAACACGGGAATCCAGTGCCTTGCCTCCAGTCCGAAGAGCCGCGAATCCAATAATGGAGCGCGGGCGTCCCGCCCGCTTCGTTTGCTTTTCAGCAGGCGAAACACCCGCGCACCCATATCAAAGCCTCCCTCCTGAGGGAGGTGTCACGCGGCAAGGCCGCGAGTCGGAAGAAGTCAGGCGGTCGAATTTCCAAACGCGGATGAACAGACACCCCAACGGAAACCCACACCATCCGCCCGCATATTCCCGTTACCCCGTCATTCCCGCGAACGCGGGAATCCAGGGCGGCGGTCGAATTCCCAAAACCAAATATTTGACGAACGAACTGGATTCCCGCTTTCGCGGGAATGACGAGGGGGATGGAAGGGGTGGAGGCGGGGCGGGGGAAATGGCCGGGGGACTAGGGGGAAGAGGAGAGGAGACGAAGCGCGAAGACCCGGGGAGAGAAAGACTCTCCCCGGAACCCGGAACCCGGAACTCAGAACCCGGAACTCAGAACCCGGGGATCAGAACCCGGGGATCAGACCCCAGACCCCGGAACCCAGAACTCACCCCTTTCCCCCGGCCCCCCCTCAGAACTCATACCTCACCCTGAGACTTCGGGGGGGGCAGACGCGTTTTCCGGCGGGGCGTTGCTGGCACGGGTCTATGGAGCGGGGGGGGGGGGGGGTGGGGGTGAGGGTGAGGCCCAGTTCGGCGATGCCGGTGCCGCCTTTCAAGTCCGGGGCGTTGGGGATGGCGTGGCCGTTGGTTGTCGCCTTCGCTTTTCCATCGAATTCGTGTTCGTAGGCGAGTCCGGCGTGGCCATTGAGGTTCGCGCCGAGCGTCCGGGTGTAGCGGCCGCCGATCCGGGCGCGGGTGGAGGCGGTGT
>JAIRPF010000178.1 GCA_031257115.1 Accumulibacter sp. | reverse complement strand
CGGCCTGCCGGTGATCGTCGCGGAAGAACCGCTGACCTGCGTGGCGCGCGGCTGCGGCATGGCGCTCGAACGCATGGACAAGCTGGGCAGCATCTTCGCGTCGGATTGAACGGGTATTTCTTCGATCGCGCGGCGTTTCGCGCCGTAATCCCCTCCGCGGTCGCCGCGGAAACAGGTACGAGGTGTGCCGAGCCGTTTTTCGCCTTCTACGACGTGCTCGCCGTCGCGTGCCACAGGCGCAGGGTTTCCAGCCGCAGCGGCTCGGTCTCGTGCAGCACCATGCGCGCGCCCTCGAAATCTTCTTCGCGCGTGTAGTCGGAGAGCGTGATCACCGTCGGGATGCCGGCCGCCAGACTGGCCGCCAGACCGTATGCCGAGTCCTCGACGGCCAGGCAATCGCGCGGCGGCAGATCGAGCCGTTCGAGCACTTTTCTGTAGATGTCCGGCGACGGCTTCCTGGCCTGCACGGATTCGCCGGTGACGATGGCGTCGAACCAGGCGTCGGCGTTCGGGCCGAGGTTGGCGCGCAGCAGGCTGGCGACGTTTTCCTGCCTCGAACTCGAAGCGATCCCCAGGCGCACGCCTTCCGTGCGGGCGTCGCAGATCAGGTGGCCAACGTCGGCGCGCAGCGGAATCGCGCCAGCGGCCAGCAGGCGCTGGTAATTGCGCGTCTTGATTTCATGCGCGCGCTGCATCAGCTCGTCGAAATCCGGGCGCGCGCGCGTCGCGGGATCGAAATACTCGGCGTAGAACTGGAGCCGTTCCCGCCCGCTGCCCTGGACCAGCAGGGTGCCGTAGAACGCTTCGTCCCAGTGCCAGGAAAGCCCCAGTTCGGCAAACGCCGCGTTGAACGCCGGGCGGTGCCCGTCGCGCTCGGTATGGGCTAGGGTTCCGTCGATGTCGAAAATGAGTGCGCGCAAAGCCATGATGTATTTGTCCGGAACCGATCAAGATCGATGATTCGCAAGACTAGCCGATTTCCCGCGATTTCGTAACGGGTGTCGATAAAAATCGCCCGCCGGGACGCCGGGCGGTTCGTGAATGATTCCAATATTGCGACCTCCGGCGATGTGCCCAGGCGGGCCACCGAGGCGGAAACGCTGGAAGCGTTGTCCGCGAAACTTGAGCGCATGGTTTCCGAAGTGAAAAGTGCAACATGAAACATGAAACGTGGAAATTTGATGAACGAAACACAATCTCTCCGATCGGTTCTCTCACTTTTCACGTTTCACTTTTCACTCTTCGCAATTCGACTGGATATTTGGTGACGCATGAAACTATGATCTGGTGGTAAGGTCTACCTATCCATCGCGGCCGGTTCTCCGGCCCGGTCGTATCCCATAGTCAGCGGAGTTCTTCCCACGTGAAACCGACGAATACATCCGGCGACGCTTATTATCCCAGGGTCGTGGATTGCCAGTGGGCGTGCCCGGCGCATACGCCGGCGCCCGAATATATCCGGCTGATCGCTGGCGGGCGGTACTCGGAAGCGTACATGGTCAACTGGCGGTCGAACGTCTTTCCCGGAATCCTGGGGCGGGTGTGCGACCGGCCGTGCGAACCGGCGTGCCGGCGCGGGCGCATCGACAAGGAGCCGGTGGCGATCTGCCGGTTGAAGCGCGTAGCGGCCGACCTCAAGGACGACATCGCGCGGTATCTGCCACGGCCTCCCGAAAAAAAGAACGGCAAGCGCGTCGCTTGCGTCGGCGCCGGCCCCGCTTCGCTGACGGTGGCGCGCGACCTGGCGCTGCAAGGCTACGAGGTCAGCGTCTTCGACGGCGGGCAAGCGCCGGGCGGCATGGTGCGCACGCAGATTCCGAAATTCCGCCTGCCCGACGGCGTGATCGACGAGGAATGCGGCCATATCCTCGATCTGGGCGTGGAACTGCATCCCGGACATTGGGTCGGCAGCCTCAAGGCGATGCTCGACGATCCGCGCTGGGACGCCATTTTCGTCGGTACCGGCGCGCCGCGCGGGCGGGACGCCGACATCCCCGGACGCCGGGAGGCGGCGGCGCACATCCATCTGGGCATTGATTGGCTGGCCAATGTCGCCTTCGGCCACGTCACCAAGATCGCGCCGCGCGTCATCGTCCTCGGTGGCGGCAATACCGCGATGGACTGCTGCCGTTCGGCGCGGCGTCTGGGAGGAACCGACGTCAAGGTCGTGGTGCGCAGCGGCTTCGACGAGATGAAGGCTTCGCCCTGGGAAAAGGAAGAGGCGCTGCGCGAACGGATTCCGATAATCAACATGCACGCGCCCAGGGAATTCGTGCATGAGCGCGGCAAGCTGCTGGGCGTCCGGTTCGAGATCGTCCGGGCCGAATACGACGGCGAGGGCCGCCGGAAACTCGTCCCCGCCGGCCAGCCCGATGTGTTCATGGCTTGCGACAAGGTGCTGGTGGCGATCGGGCAGGAGAACGCCTTTCCTTGGATCGAGAAGGATATCGGCATCGAATTCGGCCCGCGCGGCCTGCCCGTGCTCGATCCAGTCACTTTCCAGTCGACCCTGCCGAAAGTCTTTTTCGGCGGCGACGCGGCTTTCGGGCCGAAGAACATCATCACCGCGGTGGCGCACGGGCACGCGGCGGCGATTTCCATCGACCTCCATTGCAGGGGCCGCAAGCCCGGCATCCGCCCGCCGAACGGCTTTTCCCTGGTCAGCCAGAAAATGGGCATCCACGAATGGCGCTATGACAACCAGGTTTCCGAGGAAGCGCGCAAGAAAGTTCCGGTCAAGGCGCTGGAAAAGACCCTGAAGGACATCCGGCTCGAACTCGAACTCGGCTTCGATCCGCTGATGGCCTGTTCCGAGGCCGAGCGATGCCTCAACTGCGACGTGCAGACGGTGTTTACCGCCAAAACCTGCATCGAGTGCGACGCCTGCGCGGACATCTGCCCGACCGAGTGCATCACCTTCGCCAGGAACGGCGAGGAGGACGAGCTGCGCGGACGCCTGAAAGCGCCGGCGAAGAACGCCGCGCAACCCCTGCTCGTCTCCGATTCCCTGAAAACCGGGCGGATCATGGTCAAGGACGAGAACGTCTGCCTGCATTGCGGCATGTGCGCCGAACGCTGCCCGACCGGCGCCTGGGACATGCAGAAGTTCCTTTTTGAAACCGCTCAGGCTGGAAAAGAGGCTCCGAGAACATGAGTACCGTGCCTTCACTGCGAAAACGCAACGATTTCGTCATCAAGTTCGCCAACATCAACGGCACCGGCTCGGCGTCGGCCAATGAGCTTTTCGCCCGCGCGGTGATGGGCATGGGCGTTCCGGTGGCGCCGCGCAACATCTTCCCGTCGAACATCCAGGGCCTGCCCACGTATTACGAAATGCGCGTCTCCGGCACGGGCTGGCTCGGCCGGCAAGGCGGCTGCGACCTGATGGTGGCCATGAATCCGCAAACCTGGGACCGCGACGTCGCCGAAATCACGCCGGGCGGGTATCTCTTTTACGACAGCACCAAGATGCTGCCACGGTCGCGCTTTCGTGACGACGTGACGGTGCTCGGCCTGCCGCTCATGGAAATCTGCGCGCGCGAATACACCGACCCGCGCCAGCGCCAGTTGATGAAGAACATCCTCTACGTGGGCGCGCTGACCGCCCTGCTCGGCATCGACTTTCCCGTCGTCGAGGGACTGATCGCGCACCAGTTTCGCGGCAAGGACAAGCTGATCGACGCCAACGTCCGCGCGCTGAAGCTCGGCCACGACGAGGCCAGGGCCACGCTGCCGTGCCCGATCGGCCTCACGGTCGAGCGTTCCGACGGCGTGGGCGACCGCATCTTCGTAAACGGCAATGACGCCTGCGCCCTGGGCGCCGTCTATGGCGGCGCGACCGTCGCCGCCTGGTACCCGATCACGCCGTCGACCTCGGTCATCGAAGCCTTCGGCAACTACTGCCGCAAATATCGCACCGACCCGGACAACGGCATGGCGCGTTATGCCATCGTCCAGGCCGAGGACGAACTGGCCTCGATCGGCATGGTCATCGGCGCTTCGTGGAACGGCGCGCGCGCCTTCACCGCCACCTCCGGGCCGGGCATTTCGCTGATGCAGGAATTCTTCGGCCTCGCCTATTTCGCCGAGGTGCCGGCAGTCATCTTCAACGTCCAGCGCGGCGGCCCCTCGACCGGCATGCCCACGCGCAGCCAGCAGTCCGACCTGCTGGCCTGCGCCTACGCCTCGCACGGCGACACGAAGCACGTGCTGCTGTTCCCAGAGGATCCCTACGAATGTTTCGTTTTCGGGGCGCAGGCTTTCGACCTCGCCGAGCGCCTGCAAACGCCGGTGTTCGTGATGTCCGATCTGGACATCGGCATGAACGAATCGCTGTGCAGGCCCTTCGACTGGGACGACAGCCGGCGCTACGACCGGGGCAAGGTGATGAGCGCCGCCGATCTCGACGCCGGCAGGAATTTCGGCCGTTATCTCGACGTCGACGGCGACGGCATCGCCTACCGCACGATTCCCGGCACGCACCCGGTCAGGGGCGCGTATTTCAGCCGCGGCACCACGCGCAACGCCTATGCCAAGTACAGCGAAGCCGGCGCGGATTATGTGTATAACATGGAACGCCTGCGCCGCAAGTTCGTCACCGCGAGAAAGCTCGTCCCGCCGCCGGTGAGAAAGGACGCCGGCCGGCCGGCGTCCTGCGGCGCGATCTATTACGGCTCGACCAGCCCGGCGATGGCCGAGGCGTTCGCCCTGCTCGAAGCGCGGGGCATCCACGTGGATCTTCTGCGCGTGCGCGCTTTCCCGTTCGCCGACGAAGTGATGGATTTCATCGCCGCGCACGATCGCGTGTTCGTCGTCGAACAGAACGAAAGCGCCCAGATGCGCACCCTGCTCATCAACGAAGGCGAAATCGACCCCAGGCGTCTGCTCCGCGTCCTGCACTACGACGGCACGCCGATCACCGCGCGCTTCATCGCCGGCCGGATCGCCGACGCCGTCGGGCAGGCGCAGGACAGCGCCGTTTCGCCGCGCCAACAGGTGGCCTCATGACCTATCTCGCCAAACCCAGACTGCTGCGCCCAGACACTCCAAGGAACGCGCTCGGCTACACCCGGCGCGACTACGAAGGCGCCATTTCCACGCTCTGCGCCGGCTGCGGCCACGACTCGATCAGCGCCGCCGTCGTGCAGTGCTGCTTCGACCTCGACATCGAACCGCACCGCGTGGCCAAGCTCTCCGGCATCGGCTGCTCCTCTAAAACGCCGGATTACTTCCTCGGCAATTCGCACGGCTTCAACACCACGCACGGGCGTATGCCCTCGGTGCTCACCGGCGCGGCGCTCGCCAACCGCGACCTCCTCTACCTCGGCGTTTCGGGCGACGGCGACTCGGCCTCGATCGGCATCGGCCAGTTCGCGCACGCCATGCGGCGCGGCGTGAACATGACCTACCTCGTCGAAAACAACGGCGTCTATGGCCTGACCAAGGGACAATTCTCGGCGACCGCCGACAAGGGATCGAAAAGCAAGCGCGGCGTGGTGAACAACGACACGCCGATCGACCTCGTCACCCTGGCCATCCAGCTCGGCGCGAGCTACGTCGCGCGCAGCTTTTCCGGCGACAAGGAACAACTCATTCCGCTCGTCAAGGGCGCCATGTGTCATCGCGGGCCGGCGCTGATCGACGTCATCAGCCCCTGCGTGACCTTCAACAACCACGCCGGCTCGACCAAGAGCTACGACTACGTGCGCGAGCACAACGAAGCGATCAACCGGCTCGACGTCATCCTGCCGCGCGACAGGCTCGCCGTGAGCTACGCGCCGGGCGAACTGCGCCGCGTCGTGCAGCACGACGGCTCGACGCTCTACCTGAGGAAGCTGCGCGCGGACTACGACCCGTCCGACCGCGTCGGAGCGATGAATTACCTGCAAGAACGGCGCGCCCTCGGCGAGATCGTCACCGGCCTCATCTACGTCGACGCCGACGCGGATGACCTGCACCATTACCTGAACACGGTCGAAACGCCGCTCAACCAGCTCGGTGTCGCCGAACTCTGCCCCGGCGCCGAAGCGCTCGCGGCGCTCAACGAATCGCTGAGAAAGGGCGCGTAGTTTTGCGCGCGTGGAAAAGACCGGAGAAGAGCCGCGTTGCGATACCTTTCAATCCTTACCCCGAAGCGAAGGAAGTCAGCCAGGCGCTTTGACTCCTTCACTTCATCGTGAGGTATCAAAACATATTTCCACGGCTTGCCGCCGGCGGCGGCGTGTTCTGAAGCATATTCGCACCAGCGCGCGGCGGCGGCTTTGGCTTTCACTTCATCGGTGTTCAGGTCATCCCGCTTTTTGGTTTCCGGCATGAGAATGATCGTTTCGGTTTCCACCACGAAATCAGGAATGTATTCCGGCTGATCCGCGCCCAGTTTGTAATAAATCTGAAACGGCCCTTTCGTCTTCGGACATGAGCCTTTTGATGATTTCCAGCCGATCCCGCATCAACCCCAGCCAAATTGAATGCTCCAGCCCGTATGAACACGCATTTGACCTTCCCCGAAAACTCCGCCTCCAATGCCTTCAACGCCAGCAGGTTATCGCCGAAAATCAGGCGATTATCAAAAATGTCGTTCTCCGAACCCGATGCTTCGCGTGATACGACTTTTCCGCGCCTCCGGCAAAATGCGTGGTTCAAGACTGGGGCGCTTCTCCTTGCCAATCCACATCAATTCAAGTTTTGCTTTTTTGTCATCTCTTGCCTTTATTTCATTGCGCTCATATGGGCGGCGCGGCGCGCTCGTTTATTTCCATCGTTGCGAGGAGCGAAGTGACGAAGCAATCCAGAGCCAAAAACCCGCGCCGCCGGCGCGCATGACATGCTCTTTCGGACATGGACGCCACTTTGCGGCATCACTGGATTGCTTCGTCGTTTCACTCCTCGCAATGACGGGATGAACAATCCCCGCGACAACAGCGCTCCCGTCATTGCGAGCAAAGCAAAGCAATCCAGAGCCAAAAACCCGCGCCGCCGACGCGCATGACATGCTCTTTCGGACATGGACGCCACTTTGCGGCATCACTGGATTGCTTCGTCGTTTCACTCCCCGCAATGACGGAATGGACAATCCCCGCGACAACGGTTCTCCCGTCATTGCGAGCAAAGCGAAGCAATCCAGAAGAATCAACAAATCTCTTCATACAAGTCCTTCCAATCGGGATTCATGCCTTCGATCAGCTTCAATTTTGCCTTTCTTGAACCGCCCTTGATTTTCTTTTCTCTCTCCAGTGCCGCGACAACGCTTTCGCTCATTTCGTAGTACCCCAATTTATCAACGCCATATTTTTTAGTGAACCCGTCCGCCAATTTGTTTTTGTGCTGATAGACACGCCGGATCAAATCGGAGGTTACGCCAACGTACAGTGTTCCGTTTCGTTCGTTGAAGAGAATATATACATAGCTGGCTTTTTCTTTCATCGATGCGCTCCTTTGTCATCGGCGCCGCAAACCAAGCGTGGGTTTTACCTTCTGGATTGCTTCGCTTCGCTCGCAATGACGGGCGTAACAACTTCGTTTTCGCGATGACGGATTCGGAATGGTTTCGTTCAATGCGGTTGATGTCATTCCGGAGAATCAGGCAACAGGCAAGGCGGGAGAGGTGGTAGCCGCCCACCTCGCGTATACCGCCGGAACCCGGATCAAGCATTTTGCCGACGTCGGCAAAATGCTTGACCGGCGGATTTCCCGATTGTTTACAAGACGTCATTGCCCGATCAATCGCCTGTTCGACCGCCATTACTGGCCGTATCCCAACAGCGGCCGCAAGTCGCGCGCTCCGGTATTCCGCGCCGTGGGCGTTTGTCCGCTTCAGATTTTCAAAACCCTGGTTGGCAAGAAGGGCAGGGTTTTCAGGCATGAGTTCCTCCAGATCGATACAAGGGTTCTGACATGCGTTGGACAGTCCGCTTCCCGGCCTTCGGGTACGCCGCGATCTTTCCGGGGGTCAGGATTTCGCCTTTTGCATCAGTCATCGCCTTGCCTTTGCCGACGTTGGAATGTGATTGCCAAGTCTGGCCCATTCTCTCATATCAAAGCGGCATTGATCGCTTCCGGCGCGCGGACAAGACCGTGGCGCGGGAGCACCCGGCAAAACAAGCGAAATGAGCTTCCGCCGGCATGACGGTTTCTCTCTTTCGTCTTTCTCCGTGTTCTTCGTGGTTGTCTTTCATCAAAGCTCCAGCGGATCGACTTCCAGATGCCAGCGCAGGCTCGATGGCGCCTTGATCGATTCCAGCGCGTCGTTCCATTCGGCGAGGAAGGCTTGCAGCGCCGGGCGCGATGGCGATTCGGCGAGCAGTTGCGCGCGTTCCAGATCGGCGCGGCGCGCGAGGCGCATCGGTACCGGGTCGTAGAGCGTCACGCCGGGATGCGCCGCGGCTGGCGGCCAGGCGCGCGCGGCGGCGAGGAAGGCGATGGCGTCGGCCATTCGCGGCGCTTCGGCGCGCAGCATGGCCTGGTGGGTGTACGGCGGAAAGCCGGCCTGGCGGCGCTCTTCGAGTTGCGCGGCGGCGAAGGCCGGGTAGTCGTGCCGCGCCAGCGCGGCGTAGAGCGGATGTTCCGGAAACTGCGTCTGGATCAGCACTTCGCCGGGGAGTTCGGCCCGGCCGGCCCGGCCCGCGACCTGCATCAGCTGGGCGAACAGGCGTTCCGGCGCGCGCCAGTCGGCGGCGAACAGGGAGACGTCCGCGCCGAGCACGCCGACCAGCGTGAGTTTCGGGAAGTCGTGCCCCTTGGCCAGCATCTGCGTGCCGACCAGGATGTCCGCGTCGCCGGCGTGGATGCGTTCGAGCAGGGCTTCCCATTGCTTGCGGCTTTTCGCCGAATCGCGGTCGACGCGCAGGATGCGCGCCTGCGGGAAGCGTTCGGCGAGCGCGGCTTCGAGGCGCTGGGTGCCGCGCCCGAAAGGCTGGATGTCCTGATTGCCGCAGGTCGGGCAGGCGCGCGGCACGCGGCATTCGAAACCGCAATGGTGGCAGCGCAGACGCCCGTCGGCGAGATGCAGCACCAGGTTGGCCGCGCAGCGATGGCAGCGCGAAGTCCAGCCGCATTGGACGCAGGCCAGCACGGGCGCGTAACCGCGCCGGTTGAGGAACACCAGGCTCTGTTCGCCGCGCTCCAAGCGCTTTTCGATGGCGGCGAGCAGGGCGGCGGAAAAGCCGTCGCGCGGTTTTTCCCGGCGGGCGTCGATGCGCCGCACGACGGGCAGGCGCGCGCCGGCGACGGCGCGTTCCGCGAGCGTCAGCAGGGTGTAGCGCGCCGGCGTGCCGGGATCGGCGGCGTTGGCCCAGCTCTCCAGCGACGGCGTGGCCGACCCCAGCACGACCGGAACGCCCCGCTGGCGCGCGCGGAGAACCGCCACGTCGCGCGCCGAGTAGCGCATTCCGTCCTGCTGCTTGAAGGAAGCGTCGTGCTCCTCGTCGACCACGATCAGGCCGAGATCGGGCATCGGCGCGAACACCGCCAGCCGCGTGCCGAGCACGATGCGCGCGCGGCCTTCCAGCGCCGCCTTCCAGTTGCGCGCGCGCGCGGCCTCGGCCAGTTCGCTGTGCAGGCTGGTCAGCCCGGTTCCGGGAAAGCGCGACGCGACGCGCGCTTCGAGCTGCGGCGTGAGGTTGATTTCGGGCACCAGCAGCAGGACGCTCCGGCCGGCCGCCAGCGCCCGTTCGGCCAGGCGCAGGTAGATTTCGGTCTTGCCGCTGCCGGTGACGCCGTGCAGCAGATAGGCGTGGAATCCCGGCCCGTCGGCGGCGACGCGCGCCAGCGCCCGCCGCTGCTCGCCGGTCAATTCCGGCGCTTCCCGCGCGGCGGGCGGTTTCAGCGCGCGCCGGGGCGCGCGCGCCTGGGGCGGATCGACGCGGCGCAGGAGCGCGGGCAGGGTCGACAGCATCACTTCGCCCAGGGGAATCTGGTAGTACGAAGCGCAGAATTCCGTCAGGCGGAACCAGTCCGGCGGGAGCGCGGGCAGGTCGCGCAGAACGGCCTCGACCGGCTTCAACCGTTCGGCGGGAAGCTCAGAAGTCTCGGCCAGGGCGACGATGACGCCGACGCGGGAGCGCGCGCCGAAGCCGACCCGCGCCCGGCGTCCGACGTCCTCCGGCGTCAGCGTTTCCCCCGGCGGCGCGAGGTAATCGAACAGGCGGCGCAGCGGCACGCCGAGCGCGACGCGGACGACGGGAAACGGAAGCCGGGAGAGCGCCGTGGAAAGCGGCTCCACGGGGGTTGCCTCCCGGTTATCGTCGCCTGTCTCCGGTTTCCTGTTTTCTGTTCGCACTTGGCGCATTTTGCTCGTCCGATTTCTGCAAAACCACTGTAACTCTCTAGCGGGTCGAATTATTTTCCGTTGTTCACATTTTCTGTGGATAAGTCTGTGAACCATTCTCGGCGAAACGATCCGAACCCGCTTGCCGCAAGGCTCCGCCGCCCTTTGCCGCAAAAAATGGCACCCATAAAAACCAATAAAATCATACACATAGGAATAAGCCCCTGATTCTAATGATTTCTTGTGACAATCAACGCCAGCAACGCCATTTTTGTGTATAAGTCAAGCCCGGAAAGGCGCGCGACGCGACTTTTCCGGTTATTTTTCGCGCCGGCTGTGTTCATGCACCGCGTCGACCAGCGCGGCCACGTGATCGGGCGGCGTGAACCGGGAAACGCCGTGTCCGAGATTGAAGACGTGCCCGGTATCGGACGGGCCGAAAGCGTCGAGCACGGCCCGCGTCTCGCGGACGATGGCTTCCGGGGAAGCCAGCAGCGCCGCCGGATCGAGGTTGCCCTGCAAGGCCACGCGATCCCCGATCCGCCGCCGCGCCGCGCCGATGTCGACCGTCCAGTCCAGCCCGACCGCGTCGCAGCCGCACGCGGCGATGGCCTCCAGCCACGCGCCACCGCCCTTGGTAAATACGATCGACGGAACGCGCCGCCCGTCCTTTTCCCGGATCAGGCCGCCCACGACCCGCCGCATGTACGCGAGCGAGAATTCGCGGTACGCCGCTTCCGACAGGCAGCCTCCCCAGGTGTCGAACAGCATCGCGGCCTGCGCGCCGGAATCGATCTGCGCGTTCAGGTACGCGGTGACGGCCTCGGCGTTGACCGACAGGATTCGATGGATGAGATCCGGCCGGTCGTAGATCATTTTTTTGATCCGCGCGAATTCGCCGTCTGGCCCACCTTCGACCATGTAGCACGCCAGCGTGAACGGGCTGCCGGCGAAACCGATCAGCGGCACGGAACCGGCCAGCGCGCGCCGGATTTCGGCGACGGCGTCCATGACGTAGCGCAGGCCGCCGCAAGGGTCCGGAACGCGGAGCTTGCGGATGGCGTCCTCCTCGCGCAGCGGCCGCTCGAAACGCGGCCCCTCGCCCTCGGAAAAATACAGCCCCAGCCCCATCGCGTCGGGCACTGTCAGAATGTCCGAAAAAAGGATCGCCGCGTCGAGGCGGTAACGGGCCAAAGGTTGCAGCGTCACCTCGCAGGCGAGCGCCGGATTCTTGCACAATTGCAGAAAGCTGCCCGCCCGCCGGCGCGTTTCGCAATACTCAGGCAGATAGCGGCCCGCTTGGCGCATCAGCCAGACCGGCGTGTAATCGACCGGCTCGCGCAACAGGGCGCGGAGGAAAGTGTCGTTGTCGAGGGCGCGGGTCACAGGAGGGCCTTTCTGTGTGGACGATGGGGTTGGAGCGTTTCCGGTTCAAGCGATGGCGGTTCCATTTCCCCGTCATTATCCTTGATAAACGGGAATCGACGGCGGCGATTCCTCGACATTCGCGCCGTTCCGTTTCCCCGTCATTCCCGCGAACGCGGGAATCCAGAAGCATACACTCCGGCGCGAAGCGCCGCATTTCAACGGGGCGCGGGCGTCCCGCCCGCAGAAAAGCGAACGATGCGGGCGAGGCGCCCGCGCTCCATCCGATATTCGCGGCCCTTCGGCCGGAGACAACGAACTGGATTCCCGCGTTCGCGGGAATGACGGGAATTTTCGGGCGTTTGATTCAAAGACGCGCCATTTTCATCATTGACATGGAGATGAAATCATTCATTACGGCGAGGGTTTGAGAACTTTCAGGATAAGAGTAACTTCTTAAAAAAAATAGACACAAACCAAATGGCGAACAGTAACGCAAGCGATACTTTCGACGACGCCTCCCGGATTGCCGCGGCTACCGTGTAAAGAACCAGCAATGAAACATGAAGCCAAAACATGATGACCGCTCCGCCCAAGCCCATCCAATTATTTGCTTCCAATTGCCCTATCGTCTGCCAATCGATATAAACGAACGCCAGCGCCGGGAATAATGCAATTCCCCTGCCAATCCACGTTTTCGGCAACGTCAACGCCAGAATTAGCGCGTAAATCAATGGTCCGTATGGAAGCACTAAAAGGCAACTACCCGCATTGCATGTCCTGTCATCACTCCTCCTCCGGCCTTCGCGCCGGATTCATTCCGAGCTGCTTCAGCTTGCGGTAGAGGTGCGTGCGTTCGAGTCCCGTTCTTTCGGCCACGCGCGTCATGTTGTTGCGCTCGTTTTTCAGGTGATATTCGAAATACTGGCGCTCGAAGGCGTCGCGCGCTTCGCGCAGGGTCTGGTTGAAGAAGGGCAGCGCCGGCACGGCGCGGGGCGTGGCGCCCATGTCGAGCCGCAGGACTTCCTCGACGTCTTCCGCGGTGATTTCCTCTTCCAGCGCGGCGATGGACAGGTTCCTGACCGCCGCGAGCAATTCCATCCATTCGCCCGACCAGTGATGCAGGCGCAGGGCGTTGAGCGCCGCCGTGGAAAAGCGGCGCGGCGGCATGCCGTGGCGCTCGATCAGGTGCGACAGGATGAGCGAGGCGATTTCCGGAACTTCGCCGGCGTGCCCGGACAACTGCGGCAGTGTCACCCAGATGTCGCCCAGGCGCGCGATCAGCGAGGGATCCCAGCCCGCCTCGGCCAGCGCGCCCAGCGACTGCGAGACGGCGGCCACCAGGCGCAGGTTGTATCTTTCGAGCCGCTCCAGCGCGAACGCCAGATTCTTCTGCTGCAAGCGGCCGAGCAGCATCAGATCGGCGACGAACAACATGCCGCCGCTCGCGTTCCACAGCATTTCCTGCGTCAGCGGCGCGCTCGACGCCGACAGGTCGAGCCACGGCGTTTTCGGCGTTTGCAGGGTGCGCGCGCAAATCTCGCCGATGCTGCCGGTGGCGCTCTTCAGCAGCAGGACGCGGGTATTGGCCGTCGCCTGTTCCAGGCGCTTTTTCAAATCCTTGAGCAGGGGCGAGCGCGCGAAGGCGTCGAGCGTGAGCGGCGGCCGGGAGGCGGGCACTTCGTGCTTCAGCGCCTTCTTGACCGTTTGCAGCAGCTTTTGCAGGGCAACCGGCTTTTCCAGAAAGTCCACCGCGCCGACCCGCGTGGCTTCGACCGCCGAGTCGATCGTTCCGTGCCCCGACATCATCACCACCGGCATGGTCAGCAGATTGGCGGCCGCCCATTCCTTGAGCAGCGAGATGCCGTCCGTGTCCGGCATCCAGATGTCCAGCAGGACGAGATCGGGCCGCCTTTCGGCGCGCGCCTTGCGCGCCGCCGCCGCGTTTTCGGCCAGCGCGACGTCGTAGCCCTCGTCGGCCAGGATTTCCGAAAGCAATTCCCGAATGCCCATATCGTCGTCGACGACCAGTATCCGCGCCATGTCAATTCTCTTCCGATGTCTCTTCCGTGCCCGATTGCGACATCCGTTCCGGCGCGAGAAGCAGCCTCAGGCTGACCTCGGCGCCGCTGGACGGGCGATTGTCGATGCGGATCCGGCCGTGGTGCTCGTCGACGATTTTCTTGACGATCGCCAGTCCCAGACCGGTGCCGCCGGCCTTGGTCGTCACGTAAGGCTCGAAGACCTTCCCCATCAATTCTTCCGGAAACCCCGGCCCGGCGTCGGCCACCGTGAATTCGGCCATGTCGTCCGCCTGGCGCGTGCTCAGGCGGATGGACGGATTCGCCGTGGCTTCCTGGGCGTCCTCGGCGTTCTTCAGCAGATTGTGGATGATCTGCCGCAACTGCGTGGCGTCGCCCAGGATCGGCGGCAGCGCCGCGTCGAGGTCGAGCGCGATGGCCGCCCGCGAGGTTTCGTACAGGCCCAGCACCTCGCGGATCAGCGCGTTGAGATCGAGTTCGACGAGCTTGGGCGGAGGCAGGCGGGCGTAGTCGGAGAACTCGTTGACCATGCGTTTCATGGCCTGCACCTGATTGATGATGGTCTGCGTCGAACGGCCGAGCATTTCGGCGTCGGCCTGCCCCAGCCGGCCGGCCAGCTTGATCCGCATACGCTCGGCGCAAAGCTGGATGGGCGTGAGCGGATTCTTGATTTCGTGCGCCAGCCGCCGCGCCACTTCGCCCCAGGCGGCGCTGCGCTGGGCGGCCACCAGATGCGTCACGTCGTCGAAGACCACGACGAAGCCGCCGCTGGCGTCCTTCGGAAGCTGCGTGCCGCGCAGGGACAGGATTTGCGGCAGGCCGCCCGGTCTCGATATTTCGATCTGCGTCTGCCATTCCTTGCGTCCGCGTCCGGCGAACGCCTCGCGGATCGTCTGTCCCACCGCCCGCTGCCGCGTCCAGGCTTCGACGGCCTCGCCCACGAGACCGCCGAACGTGTCGCCCAGGATGGTCTGCGCGCCGTCGTTGACGGTGCGCAGGCGGAATTTCCAGTCGAACGCCAGCACGCCGGCCGACAGGTTGGCCAGGATCGATTCGAGATAGGCGCGCGCCGATTCGACCTCGGCGCGGTGCCGCTCGGTATCGCGCCGGGCGTCGTCGAGCTGCCGCGTCATCCGGTTGAACGACTGGGTCAGGACGCCCAGCTCGTCCCGGCTGTCGATCGCCCGGCGCGGCGTGAAGTCGCCCGCCGCGACGGCCTGCGTGCCCTCGGCCAGGATGGACAGCGGCGCGGACAGGCGGCGCGCCAGCACGAAAGCCGCGGCGATGGCGGTAAACAGGGCGAGCAGCACGGTCAGCGTCAGCGTCATCGCGTAGATGCGCGTCAGTCCCTGCCGGCCGAGCGAAAGTTCCTGATAGTCGCGGTAGACCTCCTGCACCAGTTCGGCGCTGGACGCCAGATTGCCGGGCACCGGCTGGGTGAGCTGCAAGACGCGCGTTTCCATGCCCAGCCCCGATGACGTGACCGGCAGCAGCACGCGCAGCACCAGTTCCCGGCCGCCGACGCTTTCGATTTCGCGGTAGGAACGCCCGGCGCGCGCCTGGCGCAGCGTTTCCGGCGTCGGCGCGGGCGGCAGGAAAACGGACAGGCCGCTCGTCGCCGTGGCCAGCAACTGCCCGGACGCCGAGAACACCGCGGCGTATTGCGCGCCGTTCTGCTCGCGCAGGCGGGAGAGCGCGATGCGCCATTGCTGTTCCGGCAGTTCGCCGAGTTCCAGCGCCACGGCGCGCCCTTTTTCGGAAAGATCGTCGAGCAGTGAATCGAGCACGCCGCGGCCGAGATCGAGTCCGGATTCGAGCGCCTTTTCCACGCGCACGTCGAACCAGGTTTCGATGCTCTTGGTGACGAACTGCACGGAAACGGCGTAGATCAGCACGCCCGGAAGCACCGCCATCATCCCGAAAAAGAGCATCAGCCGCAGTTTCAGGCGCGAACCGAAGACCTTGGCCCGGTGTTCCTGCCACAGCCGGCGCACCTGCCAGACGATGAGCGCGAAGAGCGCCAGCGCGACGATCGCGTTGAGGCCGAGCAGCCAGGGATAATGCCGGGCGAAAAGCGCGGTGTTGGCGCTGGCCGAGGCGAGCAGAAAGAGCAGGATGCCGCCCAGCGACGAGGCGACGACGATCAGGATTTTCATCGGAATTCCCTGTCCGGCGGATCGGCGGCCGGCGGCGGCGCGCCGGGGGGAGAGAAATTCCACGCCAGCCAGGCGGACGACTGGCTCCAGTCGCGGTTGGACAGGGCGCTGACCTGAAAGGTCTTGGCCATTTGCGACGGATCGAGCCGCAGGCGGATGCTGGCCACGTAGCTCGCGTCGTCGGCGATTTCGCCCTTCTCGGCGACCTGCCAGTGGCGCAGGCGCGAGAGCACCCGCAAGGCGTCCTCCAGGGAATGGAAGCTCTGGTGCAGCGCGCCGGAGGAGAGCCTGTACTGGCGGGTCAGCGCGTGGTAGGAGAGCTGGAAAGTCCGGCTCGCCCGCACGACCTTTTCGTCGAACCAGTACCAGCGCGAGCGCGTCAATTCGAATTCCGCCGCGAAATAAAGCACGACGCCCTTGTTGACGGCCTCCACGAGCCGCCGGTTCAGGTCGACCCTGAAATCCGCGAACACGCTGTAACCGTCGTCGCCGGCGACGAGCCGCGCGTCCTGGGCGACGATGTCGGCGGCGTCCGCCGCGCAGACGGCAAACAGCAGCGCCAGGCCGAGCAGGAGCGCCTCAGGTTTTCCGCAGCAGCGCATAGTAAAAACCGTCGTTGTCATCGTTCGGCAGCCATCGTTCCTGGACGAGGCGGCGCGCGTCCGTCCATCGCGCCAGAAAGGCGTCGATTTGCGCGTCGTTTTCCTCGACGAACACCGAACAGGTCGCGTACAGCAGTTTGCCACCGGGCTTGAGCAACGGCCAGAGCGCGTCGAGAATCGCCGCCTGCGCGCGCGCGAACTTGCGGATGTCGCTCTCGCGCCGCAGCCGCTTGATGTCCGGATGGCGGCGCGCCACGCCGGACGCGGAACAGGGCGCGTCGGCCAGGATGGCGTCGAAAGGCCGGCCGTCCCACCAGCGGTCCGCCGCCAGGCAATCGCCCACGCGCACGTCCGCCGCGAGTCCCAGGCGACCGAGGTTGTCCTCGATGCGCCTTGCCCGCGCGGCGTCGATGTCCAGGGCCAGCATGTCCAGATCGGCGCGTTCGAGAAGATGCGCCGTCTTCCCGCCGGGCGCCGCGCAGGCGTCCAGAACGCGAGCGCCGGCCACCGGATCGAGCAGCCCGGCCGCGCGCTGCGCGCCGGCGTCCTGCACGGAAACCCATCCCTCGGCGAAACCGGGCAGGCGATCGACCGGCAACGGCGTCGCCAGCCGCAACCCCGCGCCGCCGACGGGTTTCGCTTCGATCCCCGCCGCCCGCAATTCGCCGAGATAGGCGTCGACGGAAATCCGGCGCGCGTTGACGCGCAGGGTCATCGGCGGCGGACCGTTGCCCGCCGCGACGATGCGCGGCCAATCCTCGCGGTAAGCGCGGCGCAAGCGCGCCAGCCACCAGGCGGGATGCTGGAAATGCGCCGCGTCGTCCCGCCGCAGTTCCGCGAGCAGGCGCTCGCGCTGGCGCAGAAAATTACGCAGAACACCGTTGACCACGCCCTTGAAAGCGCCACCCGCCAGTTCGCCGGCCGCCGCCACGGCCTGATCGACGACCATCGGCTCGGCGCCGGGGCGCGTCTCCAGGCGATAAAGCGCGGCCAAAAGGAGCGCTTGCGCCTCGCCATGCCCCAGCGGCCGCGCCATCAGGCGGCCGAGAATGAATTCGCCCCGGCCGCCGCCGCGCAGAACGCCATAGGCGGCATCCCGCGCCGCCGCGCGCGCCGCCGCCGGCTCGCCGGCCAGCAGGTCGAGCGCCTCGCCCAGACTCCGCCCCGCGAGAACCGGCGCAAGAACCCGCGCCGCCAGCAACAGCCCACGGGCGAGAGAATCCGCCGGCAAACCGCAGTGAGCAAGGCGGCCGTCCGTCCGCGGATTTTCCGCGCGGTTTCCCGGCCCCTGGACGCGGACGGCGCGTTTACCGGAAGGAGATTGCGGCGAGGACGCTGGCAAAGTGGATGAAAGCAATGAGCAGCCGTGCGGGTATCGTTCGTTTTTTGGAGTTTAGCACGCCTCCCCCCGCGAACACCGGCGAAACGGCTCGACGAGGGCTTTCCCGCCAGGGCCATATTCCATCGCGGCGAAAGGCAAAAAGTGTTGGCCACGAAGGGCGCGGAGAAAATCGAAAGCGAAAAGCGTCAACCACGGCGGGCACGGCAAAAAGCATCAACCACGGAGAATACGGAGAAAGGACGATAGGCCGATGTGAGCTTGGTTCATTCCACCCCAGGCGTGCTCCTGTCATTCCCATGAAAGCCACCCCCGTCATTCCCGCGCAAGCGGGAATCCAGTTCCTTGTCTCCGGCCCGAAAGGCCGCGAATCAAAACATCCCACAAGAGGATGGTGGCTCGCGCGAAAAGCGCGAGCCGGAAGGTGTCGGGCAGTTGCGCCGGGAGCGAGGGATTGTTCGGGAGAACGGGCGGCTTTGGAAAACTGAATAGCCCCACTCCCTCCGTCACGCCTTCGGCGCGACACCTCCCTCGTGAGGGAGGCTTGGCTTGTGGCGCTTCGCGCCGGAAGGTACGCCCTGGATTCCCGCTTTCGCGGGAAGGACGGGGGGGTTTGCGGGCGTTCGATTCGAGAAACGCACCGCCGCGCGGTTCGCGTTTCCGGTCAGCATTTCAAATGTTGAGATTCGCTTGGCTCGTCCCAACCGATGCGTGCTGGATAAGCGGAAATCCGGCGCCTATGCACCCCCGTCATTCCCGCGCAAGCGGGAATCCAGTTCCTTGTCTCCGGCCCGAAAGGCCGCGAATCAAAGCCTCCTTCTTGAGGGAGATTTGGC